>CAYMNG010000130.1:4661-6467 GCA_964391765.1 uncultured Bifidobacteriaceae bacterium
GAGCGCGGCGCGCAGTGCCGCCACGACCGCCGACGCGCTCTGCGGGCGCAGGTCGGCGCCGGCCGCGCCCGGCCCGGTGACGACCGGACGAGCGCCGCGATCGGTCGCGTCGGCGGCCCGCAGGCTGCGCACCGCGGCGGCGGCCAGCCGGGCCGGATCCGCGCGGCGGGTCGTGACGGCCGGCGCGCGCGGCGTGCGGATCCGGCGCTCGTCCGGGCGGCGGACCACGACCCCGCCGTCGGGCCCCTCGGCGGCCGGGGCGAGCCCGACCCCGCGCAGTGCCGTGAGCACCTCGGTGGTCGGCGCCGGGCAGACGAGGACCGTCTCGGCGATGCGGCGCAGGCCGAGGGCACGCAGCCGGCGGTCGGCCAGCAGCGTCGCCAGGAGGTCGGCGTCGTCGGCGCGCACGTACGCCAGCGCTGAACCGACCCGGACCGCGCCGTGCCGGCGGGCGACGTCGTCGATCAGGTACGTCAGCGGCTGCGGAAGCGCGGTGGTCGACAGGTCGGCCAGCAGGGCACGGATCGCCGCCGCATCCCAACCGGCGTCGATCGCGCGACGGACGCTCTCCGCGCCGATCCGGAACACGGTCGCGTGGCCCCGCGACTCGACGTCGGCGACCATCCGCAGCCGCCGGGCGGCCGCCGGCGCCAGCGGTCCGGGGGCGACGATCGTCAGGTCCGCCTGGACCACCACATGGTCGATCTCCGCCGGCAGGCAGCGTTCGAACGCGGCCAGGCACGACCGGCGGGCCGCGGCGGTGTCGGTGCCGGCGAGCAGGGCCCGGGCCGCGGACGACATGGCCCCCATCGCGGTCAGGCCGAGATCCTCGGCCTCGCGCAGCGTCGCTGCCACCGTGCGCCGGCGCAGTTCACCACCCCGGCGGGGCTCGCGGTAGTCGAGGATCGCCTCGATGTCCCGCGGCGCGGGCGCGGTCGTCGGCTCGGCACCGGCGAGCAGGTCGACCGTGTCGTGCCGGAGGACGACGATCGCCCGCCGATCGCCGTCGGTGGCGAGCACCTGTGTGCGCTCGTCGGACAGCGACGCCAACCGGGGCAGCCCGAGCCAGGCGTCGACGAGGTCGAGCCACTGCTCGCCGGTCGGCTTGGCGAGCCAGGCGTCGTAGTGGTCGGTCGGGACCCAGTGCGGTGTCACGTCCTCGTCGTCGGCGACGAGCAGCGCGGCGCGAGCGACCTCGATCGTCAGTGCCGTTCGGGCCCAGTCGGTATGCAGGCGTTCACGGGCCGCCGCGAAGTCCCGCAGCGACAGTGCGCCGCTGCGCAGCACGGCTGGCGGACGGGTCGACCAGTCGTCGAGCAGATCGCGGACGAGGTCGGTCGCCTCGCGCGCGTGGCCGGCGGCGAGCCGGTCGACGTCGTCGGGTCGGGAGACGACCGGGGCCCGGGCGAGGTGCGGGGGTGGCCATGGCGGGGCAGTGGCCTGCGCGACGAGGTCGTGTGCCGGTAGCACGGCGTGCAGATGTGATCGGGTGCCCCACACCAGACCGAGCGTGATGAGGTCGGTCAGCGCGGCCCGGCAGGCGGGGACCGCGCCGCGGCCGAGGCCGTCGCCGGCGCGGGCGACGATCGCGGCGGCGGTGGGCGCCCGGTCGGGCGACGCTGGTGCAGCTGCCGACGCCGCCGCAGCCGACGCTGGCGACGCTGCCGACGCCGCCGCCGACGCCGACGCCGACGCCGCCGGCGCCGCCGACGCCGCCGGTGCCGCCGCTGGTGCCGCCGCCGCCGACGCCGACGACGCCGCCGACGCCGCCGCTGGCGCCGCCCCGGCCGACGCCTCGACGACGGC
>CAYMNG010000131.1:0-5455 GCA_964391765.1 uncultured Bifidobacteriaceae bacterium
GACGAGGAACGCCGTGACCTCCTCCGCCCGCAGCGCCGCGACCAACGAGCGCGGCAGGACGACGCCGTCGCCGTACCCGCCGCCTTGGTCCACCGCCGTCGCCGTGAGGTCGGCCAGCCGGGACAGGTCGGCGCGGGTCTGGCTCTCGGCCGCCGCGTGCACGAGCGGGTACGACACCAGGCCGGCGACGAGGACCGCCAGCACGGCGATCGCCGAGGTGAGCAGGACCGTGCGCGTGACGATGCTCATCCGCGCGCGCCGGCCCGGCGCCGGCCCGGTCGTCGCGTCGGACCCTTCGGTCATCCGTCCCCCTGCTCGTCGGCGGAGTAGCCGACGCCACGGACCGTGCGGATGATGCTCGCCGCGCCGAGCTTCGCCCGGACCTGGGCGACGTGGACGTCGACGGTTCGCGTGCCGACCGCCGAGGCGTACCCCCACACCTCCGAGAGCAGGTTCTCACGGGAGAACACCCGCCCGGGATGTTGCAGGAGGTAGGCGAGCAGGTCGAACTCGGTGGCCGTCAGCGACACCGGCTCGCCACCGGCCCGCACCCGCCGGGTCACGAGGTCCACGCTCACCGCACCCATCGTCAGCGGTCCCTGGTCGCTGGCGACGCGTTCGGCCCGCCGGACGACCGCCTTCACCCGGGCGACGACCTCGCGCGGGCTGAACGGCTTGGTGATGTAGTCGTCGGCCCCGAGCTCGAGGCCGAGGACCCGGTCGACCTCGTCGTCGCGCGCGGTGCAGAACAAGATCGGCACCCAGTCGTCCTCGGCCCGCAACTGCCGGCACACCTCGGTGCCGTCCAGTTCGGGCAGCCCGACGTCGAGGACGATCGCGACCGGATGCTGCGTGCGCGCGGCCGCCAGCGCGGATCGACCGTCCCCGGCGACGTGGACCCCGAACCCCGCGCGGGTCAGGTACAGCCGGAGCAGGTCGCCGATCGCGGGTTCGTCCTCGGCGACCAGGACCAGGCCGCGGGCATCGTCACTGTTCACCGCGTCAGCCTGGCAGACCGGCCGGCGGCCCGATCACGCTGCGGAACGGGCAACGTCAGCGTCCGGTCAGGATCGGGTAAGGACCCGCACGACTACCGCTGGGCGACGGGCTTCTTGCCCAGGCCGGCCATCGCCATGACCCGGCCGACGATCGCGCCGACCGCGACGAGGCCGATCGCCACCCAGAACATCGGCCAACTGTTGACGATCAGGCCGATCGTTCCGACGAGGAACGCGATCATGATGATCGTGACGGCCGTCCAGGCCGCGGGGGTGTTCCCGTGGGTCTCGTGCGGCGGCTCGTTCATCGGCTGCGACATGGGCGTCATTCAACCAGACCCCGATCGTCGGTCGGGTCCAACCCGAGATCCTGCCGCTGCCAGTCCGACAGCGTCGCCGCGGCCGCCGGTCGGCGCTCGTACCGCGCCCCCATCGTCGGCCAGCCCCGCCCGCGAACGACGACCCACACCGCCGCGGCCGCCGCGATCGTCCCGCCGACGATCGCCACCGCCCAGCCGGCGGTGACCTGCACCGCGGTCGCCGACGGGTGGAGCGCGCCGACGATCTGCGCCGCGCGCACCGCGAAGACGATCCCGCCCAGCGCCCCGCCGAGCGCGGCGAGGACCGCGAGGACCGCGACGACGACCCGGCCGACGCCGCGGGTCGCCAGGACCCCGCCGACCGCCGCGACACCCACCCAGCCGCCGGCCGCGGCCAACGGCAGGACCTCCGCGCCGCTGAGCGCGACCTGGCGGCTCCCGACGCCGGCCGCACCGCCGGCCAGGCCGTCGGCGGCACCGCCGGCCAGCAGGGGCACGTCGATCCGGGCCCAGGTCAGGCCGTAGGCGACCGCGAGGACGACGCCGCCGACGGCGAGGGCGACGAGGGCGACGGCGTACGCCCGACGCCCGGTCACGTCGCCGCGGCCGACCGCAGGGTCGCCGCGGCCGAGACGGCCCGCACGACCGCGGCGGCCTTGTTGACGCACTCCGCGTGCTCGCTGGCCGGCACGGAGTCCGCGACGACCCCGGCACCGGCCTGGACCTGGGCCTGCCCGTTCGCGATGACCGCCGTGCGGATCGCGATCGCCGCGTCCAGGTTGCCGGCGAAGTCGAAGTACCCCACGCACCCGCCGTACAGGCCGCGCCGGACCGGTTCGAGTTCGTCGATGATCGCCATCGCCCGCGGCTTCGGCGCACCGGAGAGCGTGCCGGCCGGGAACGTCGCCGCGAGCGCGTCGTACGCCGCGCGGCCCGAAGCCAGCGTCCCGGTCACGGTCGAGACCAGGTGCATGACGTGCGAGTACCGCTCGACCGCCATGAAGTCCACGACGCCGACGGTGCCGGCCGCGCACACCCGGCCCAGGTCGTTGCGGGCCAGGTCGACGAGCATGACGTGCTCGGCCCGCTCCTTGCGGTCGGCCACGAGTTCGTCGGCCAGCGCGGCATCGGCCTGCGGTGTCGCCCCTCGCGGCCGGCTGCCGGCGATCGGGTGCATGACGCAGTGTCCGTCGGTCACCGTCACCAGCGCCTCGGGCGAGGATCCGACGATCTCGAACGCGACCTCCTCGGACAGCGTGCCGGCCTCCTCGTCCGGGCGCACACCGTCGTCCGCGGGAACGCGGATGAGATACATGTACGGGCTGGGGTTGATCGTCCGCAGGATCCGGTAGACGTCCAGCGCCGACGCCGGGCACGGCACGGTGAACCGCTGCGAGACGACGATCTGGAAGGCGTCGCCGGCGCGGATGTACTCCTTCGCCGTCTCGACCTGGGCGAGGTAGTCCGCCTCGACGGTGCCGGCGACGACGTCCGCCACGGCGGTCGCGTCGTACGTCGACACGACCGACGGCCGGCTCGCCGCGAGCCGGGCCTGCATGTCGTCCAGCCGCGCGACGGCGTCCTGCCAGGCCGCGTCGACGTTCGCGTCCGTCGCGTCGTAGTTGATCGCGTTCGCGACCAGCAGCACCGATCCGTCGACGTGGTCGAGCACCGCGAGGTCGGTGGCCAGCAGGAAGCCCAGGTGGGGCAGGCCCAGCGGGTCGGGGTTGGCGTCGGGCACCCGTTCCCAGGACCGGACCGCGTCGTACGTCAGGTAGCCGACCAGTCCGCCGGTCAGCGGGGGCAGGCCGGGCAGCGGTTCGGTGCGCAGCAGCGCGACCGTGTCCCGCAACGCGTCGACCGCGCGCCCACCGGACGGCACCCCGTGCGGAGCCCGACCCAGCCACACCGCGGCGTCGTCGCGTTCGGTCAGCATCGCGACGCACCGCACGCCGACGAAGGAGTACCGCGCCCACGCCCCCTGCTCGGCGGACTCCAGCAGGAACGTCCCGGCGCGGTCGCCGCACAGGGCCTCGAACAGCCCGATCGGCGTGAGGCCGTCGGCGAGGAGGCGCCGGGTCACCGGGATCACCCGGCGGTCGGTCGCGAGCGACCCGAACGTCGCCAGGTCCGGGGTCGTGGCCCCGCTGAAGTCGCTCATCGGGTCCCCGGGGCCTCGGCGTCGCCCGGGGCATCGGCGTCGCCAGTGACATCGCCGACGACCGTGACATCGGCGTCGAAGCAGGTGCGGTCGCCGGTGTGGCAGGCCCCACCGACCTGGTCGACGACCAGCAGCACCGTGTCGCCGTCGCAGTCCAGGCGCACCTCGCGGACCGCCTGCGTGTTCCCGGAGGTGTCGCCCTTCGCCCAGCGCTCACCGCGACTGCGGCTGTAGTACACGGCACGACCGGTCTCGAGGGTCTCCCGCAGGGTCGCGGTCGTCATCCAGGCCAGCATCAACACCGCTCCGGAGCCGTGCTGCTGGGCGATCGCCGGCACGAGGCCGTCGTCGGTGAAGCGGACGCGTGCGAGCAGCGCGTCGATCTGGGCGCGGTCCGGCGGCATGCGGCCATTGTGCCGTGACGTGGCCGGGCCCCGACCCGGGCCGCGATACGCAAGGATCAGCGGGTGGATGCGACGCAGTACACGCGCGCCGAGCGGATCGGCCTGGCCCAGGCCCTGCTCGACGTCGGACCGGATGCCCCGACGCTGTGCGCGGGCTGGACGGCTCGGGACCTGGCCGCGCACGTCCACCTGCGTGAGACCCGACCCGATGCCGCGGTCGGCATCGTCGTGCCGTTCGCCGGTTCGTGGACCCGTCGGGTCCAAGACGGCATCGCCCGGCTGCCCTACGCCGAACTGGTCGAGCGGGTCCGGACCGGGCCGCCGCGCCTGTCGCTGTTCGCCCTCCCCGGCGTCGAGGCCCGGGCCAACCTCGTCGAGTTCGCCGTGCACCACGAGGACGTCCGTCGCGGCCGACCCGGGTGGACCGAACGCGACCTCGACCCGGCCGAGGCCGACCTGCTGTGGGACCGCCTTCGCCAGGTGGCCGGGCTGTTGGCGCGCCGCAGCCCGGTCGGCGTGACGCTCGTGCGCACCGACGGCGACGGCGGCCGCAGCGTCGTGCGCCCGCACGAGCCGATGGTGACCCTCGCCGGCCCGGCGCTGGAACTGCTCCTTCGGATGTCCGGCCGGCGTTCGGTGCACCTCGACATCACCGGCAACGAGCACGCCGTGCGCGCCTTCGACAACTTCGAACCCGGATTCTGATCGCGCACTCCGCCGACCTCGAGGTTCCACCGGGTCCGCGCGGTGATCTCGCGGTGATCTCGCGGTGAAACCTCAAGATCGGCAGGGGGTTTCGGGTCAGCCGAAGTTTCGGCTGGGCACGCGGTCGCTGCCGCCGGCGAGCAGCGGCGCGATCCGCAGGGCCCGCAGGTTCGTGGCCCCGTCCTGGCGCTCGACGACCGCGTCGACCAGGAGGGCCGAGCAGGAGGCCGCGACCCGCCGATGGCGATCCCACACCGCCGGCGAGCACATGACGTTGGCCATCCCCGTCTCGTCCTCCAGCGTCATGAAGACCACGCCGCCCGCCGTGGGCGGCGCCTGCCGATGGGTGACGATGCCGCCGACGAGGACCCGCCGGCCGCCGTCGACCCCGCCCAGCCGCCCGGTCGGCGTCGCCCCCCGCTCGTCCAGGTACCCGCGGGTGTGCTCGATCGGGTGCGTGGTCGGCGACGTCCCGGTGGCCCACAGGTCGGCGATCGTCTGCTCGACCGCGGTCATCGCCGGCAGCCCCGGCGGCACCCCGGCGACGGTCGTGCCGGGCAGGTGCTCCTCGCGCACGCCCGCGAGCGCGCCGACCGCCCACAGCGCCTCGCGCCGGGACACCCCGAACGACGCGAACGCCCCGGCGGTCGCCAGCGCCTCCAACGCCGGCAGCCGCAACCGCGTCCGCCGGACCAGGTCCTCGATATCGGCGTACCCCTCGCCGCGCGCGGCGACGACGGTGTCGGCGGCCTCGGCCCCCAGCGCGCGCACCGACGCCAGGCCCAGCCGGATCGCCGGCTGCTCGTCGTGCGGGGCGTGCGGATGCCGCAGCGTCACCGGGACCGGCTCCGCCAGGGCCGCCCCCGC
>CAYMNG010000131.1:5465-6415 GCA_964391765.1 uncultured Bifidobacteriaceae bacterium
CCTTCGAGGATTGGGCGGAGTCCGTGGCCGAGGCCCAGGCCGAGGAGGCCCGCCAGGGCCGCCCCCGCCGCACTGCGGTTGATGTCGACACCGCGGACGGTGACCCCGTGCCGGCGCACGTCGGCCACCAGGCTCTGCGGGTGGTAAAAGCCCATCGGCTGGTTGTTCAACAACGCCACCGTGAACGCCGCCGGGTAGTGCCGCTTGAGGTAGGAACTGGCATAGACCAGGTAGGCGAAGGAGTAGGCGTGCGACTCGGGGAAGCCGTAGCTGGCGAAGGCCAGCAACTTGCCGTAGACGTCCTCGGCGACCGGCTCGGGGATGCCGCGGGCGGCCATCCCGGCGAACAGTCGCGTCCGCAGTCGGCCCACCCGCTCCGGGGATCGCTTCGAGCCCATCGCCTGGCGCAACTCGTCGGCGTCCTTCGGTGAGAACCCGGCGCAGTCCATCGCCAACTGCATCATCTGCTCCTGGAACAGCGGCACGCCCAACGTGCGCGCCAACGACGGGCGCATCAGCTCGTGCGGGTAGGTGACCGGCTCCTGGCCGTTGCGCCGGCGCAGGTACGGGTGCACCGACCCGCCCTGGATCGGACCGGGGCGGATGAGCGCGACCTCGACGACGAGGTCGTAGAACGTGCGCGGTGACAGCCGTGGCAAGGTCGCCATCTGCGCCCGGGACTCGACCTGGAACACCCCGACGGTGTCGGCCGCGCACAGCATGTCGTACGTCGCGGTGTCCTGCGCCGGGATCTCGTGCAGGGCCAGGCGCACCCCGTGCGCCTGCGCGACCAGGTCGAACGCGTCGGCCAGCGCGGACAGCATGCCCAGGCCGAGCAGGTCGAACTTGACCAGGCCGGCGAACGCGCAGTCGTCCTTGTCCCACTGCAGGACCGTGCGCCCGGGCATCGTCGCCCACTCGACCGGACACACCTCACCGACCGGTCGATC
>CAYMNG010000132.1:0-6411 GCA_964391765.1 uncultured Bifidobacteriaceae bacterium
CGGCCGGTCGAACTGCGGTACTACCTGGTCAGCGCGCACTACCGGTCGATGATCGAGTACTCCGACGAGGCGGTCGCCGAGGCCGGGCAGGGCTTCCGGCGGATCGAGTCGTTCCTCGCCCGAGCCGCCGACTCGGTCGGCCCGGTCGACACCGCCGCCGATTCGGTGCACGCGCGACCGGCGGCGTTCGACGACGCGATGGACGACGACATCGGCGTCCCGCAGGCGCTGGCGGTGCTGCACGAGCACGTCCGGGCCGGCAACACCGCGTTGGCCGCCGGCGACACGGCCGCGACCACCGTCGAACGGAACGCCGTCCTCGCGATGGTCGACGTCCTCGGCCTGAACCCGAGTGCCGAACCGTGGGCCGGCGGCTCGGCGCGCGGATCGGGACGACTCACCGACGTCGTCGACGCGCTGGTGCACGTCGTCCTCGACCAGCGACAGCAGGCGCGCGCGCGCAAGGACTACGCGGCCGCCGACGCGATCCGCGACGACCTCGAGCGGATCGGCGTCCGCGTCGAGGACACCCCGGCCGGCGCCCGCTGGTCGATCGACGACTGACGACGGGACCGCAGATGGCAGGCAACTCCCAGCGCCGCGGCGCGATGCGCAAGCCGGGGACGAAGAAGGGCCAGACGGCCGGGTCCGGTGGCCAGGGCAAGGCCCGGCTCTCCGGCCGCGGTCCGACGCCCAAGGCCGCGGACCGCCCCCACCATCCGGCCGCACGGCGGCAACGGGCCGCGCAGAAGCGCACGTCGGGTCCGCGATCGTCGACCGGCGGTGGCCGTCGACGATCGACCGCGGGCCTGCTCATGGGCCGCAATCCCGTGGTGGAGGCGTTGCGGGCCCAGATCCCGGCGACGGCCCTGTACGTGCAGGCCAAGGCCGACGCGGACGACCGGTGGCGCGAGGCGATGCGCCTGGCGGTCGCCCGATCGATCCCGCTGATGGAGGTCGCGCGCACGGAACTCGACCGGATGACCGACGGCGGAGTGCACCAGGGCCTCGTGCTGACGGTGCCGGAGTACCGCTACGCCGACGTCGCCGACTTCGAGGCCGCGGACCTGGTCGTCGCCCTCGACCAGGTGACCGACCCGCACAATCTCGGCGCGATCGTCCGGTCGGCGGCCGCCTTCGGTGCCGGCGGGATCGTCGTGCCCACGCGTCGCTCGGTCGGGGTGACCGCGGCCGCGTGGAAGACCTCGGCCGGGGCGCTGGCGCGGCTGCCGGTCGCCCAGGTCCCCAACCTGACGCGCGCGCTGCAGCGGTTCGCCGAGGCCGGATTCACCGTCGTCGGCCTGGCCGCGGACGCGGACGCCGCCCTCGGCGAGCTCGACGCCCAGACGCTGGCCGGCCCGCTCGTCGTCGTCATCGGTGCCGAGGGCGCGGGCCTGTCCCGGCTCGTGGGCCAGACCTGCGATCTGCGCGTGCAGATCCCGATGGCCGGCGGGGTCGAGTCCCTCAACGCGTCCGTCGCGGCCGGCATCGTCCTGCAAGCGGTGTTCGCGGCCCGCAGGTAGCTCCTCGCCCGTCGGGCGGCGCGTCCCCGACGGTCGGTCACATCGCGTCGAGGTACCGCTGTCGTTCCCAGGAGACGTCCGCAGCCGCCGGCGCCGCCATCGCCTCGAGCCGGCCCAGGACGGTGTAGTGCTCCTGCACCTCACGCCCGAACGCGTCGCGGACCCAGGTCGAATCGGCCCACAGGTCCACGGCGTGCGCGAGCGTACGGGGGATGTCACCGGGTTGCTGACTCACGCCGGCGGACAGCGGAGCCAGGCGCAACTGCCGGGTGTACCCGTCGATGCCCGACGCGATCATCGCCGCGAGGGCGAGATAGGGGTTGGCGTCGCTGCTGGCCAAGCGGTTCTCGACCTGCAGCGAGCCGCCGCGTTCGACGACCCGGATCGCGCAGGTGCGGTTGTCCGGCCCCCAGTCCAGCCGCCGCGGGGTCACCGCGTCGGCCCCGTACCGCCGATACGCGTTGACCGTGGGCGCGTACAGCAGCGACAGCTCCGCCGCGTGCGCCAAGATCCCGGCGACGAAGGACTTGCCCACCTCCGACAGTCCGCCCTCGCCGTAGCGATCGGCCAGCGGCGAAGACCCGCGGGAGCCGCGGGCGGACACGTTCACGTGCAGCCCCGTGCCCAGGCCGGTGTCGAGCGCGGGCATGAACGTCACCACGCGGCCGACCGCGTCGCCCGCCGACCGGATGCAGTCCCGGGCGATCGCGACCTCGTCCGCGGCCCGTAGCGGGTCGACCGCGCGCAGCGACACCTCGAACCCGCCCGGGGAGACCAGCCCGCTGGTCGCGCCGACGAGGATCGGCACCTCGCCGAGCATCCGCCGGGCGGCCCCGACGACCGGCTCGACGGTCGCCGAACGCGCGACCAGGTGGCCGAAGCCGCGCGCCGGCACGGGCTCGGCGCCGTCGGCGAGGACGGTGAACTGGACCTCGGTGCCGACCTGCAGCGTCATCGACCCGCCGTCCAGGCGCTGGACCTGCCGGCGCAGCACCGTCCGCGGCGACATCGTCACCGCTGTGCCGTCGGCGAACTCGACGTCCGCGATCGCCCCGGCCGTACCCCGCTGCCACGGCACCCGGAACAGGCCCGCGGGGTCGACGCGCGCGATCAGGTCCGGCAGGCCACCGGCCGGATGCGACAACGCGTAGCCGGTCGCCAGTGCCCCGGTCGCATCGGTGCACAGGAGGTTCGCCGGGACCCGAAGACCGGCCGACGCGACCTCGCGCAGGAAGAGGTCCACGGGTACCCGCACGCCGACGAGCCGGCCATGGGAGTCCGGGAAACACACCAGGACCGTGTCGAGCTCGCGCTTCTCGAACTCGAACTCGACGTCGGCGAGCGTGAGTCGCTCGAGGGTCGGCATGGCACTCCGATCGGTCGTCATCCCCGGGACCGGGCCATTCAACCGCACTGTCGCGGGTCGATGCATGGCTGCCAGAATCCGCACATGCCCGTCATCGGCCTGTCCGCGTACCTCGAGCCGGCGCGCTGGGGCGCATGGGACATGCCGGCGGCGCTGGTGCCGAAGTGGTACCTGGACCTGCTGCGCGCGGCCGACCTCGACGTCGTGCTGCTGCCACCGGGGGTCGGCCCGGATGCGATCGCCCGCCTGGACGGACTCGTCCTCGCCGGCGGCGCCGACGTCGACGCCGCGCGCTACGGCGCGGCGCCGGATCCGACGGCCGACGTGCCGCGGACCGAGCGCGACGCGTCCGAGTCGGCGACGTACCGTCGCGCACGCGCGCTGGGGATGCCGGTGCTCGGCGTGTGCCGCGGGCTGCAGGTGATGGCGGTCGAACACGGGGGCACGCTCGTCCAGGACCTCCCCGCAGCCGGTTACGGCAGCGCGCACCGCGAACGGCCCGGGACGTTCACCGACCACGCGGCGACGTTCACCGGCGGCGTGCTCGCCGACGTCTACGGGCCCGGCCCGGTCGTGGTGAACTCCTCGCACCACCAGGCGGTCGCGTCGTCGGGGACCCTGCGGGTGACCGGCCGCGCGGCCGACGGCACCGTCGAGTCGTGCGACGATCCCGACGCGGACTTCTGCGTCGGGGTCCAGTGGCACCCCGAGCACCCCGAACGGCGCGATGCCGACCTGCCACTGGTTCGGGCGTTCGCGGCCGCGGTCCGGCGCTACGCCGCCGGCCGGGCCGATCCCGCCGGACCGCCTACAACGGGGTGACGTACGCCCCGGCGATGCCCCCGTCGACCAGGAAGTTCGACGCCGTGATGAACGAGGAGTCGTCACTGGCCAAGAACGCGACGGCCGCGGCGATCTCGTCGGCGTCGCCGAACCGGCCCATCGGGATGTGCACGAGCCGCCGCGCCGCGCGCTCGGGGTCCTTGGCGAACAACTCGACCAGCAGCGGGGTGTTCACCGGTCCGGGGGACAGCGCGTTGACCCGCACACCGGACCGTGCGAACTGCACGCCCAGCTCACGGGTCATCGCGAGCACGCCGCCCTTCGAGGCCGTGTAGGAGATCTGCGACGTCGCGGCCGCCATCGTCGCGACGAACGAGGCGGTGTTGACGATCGAGCCCTTCCCCTGGGCCAGCATGATCGGCAGCACCTCCTTGCAACACAGGTACACCGACGTCAGGTTGACCTCCTGCACCCGCCGCCAGGCGTCGATCCCCGTGGTCAGGATCGAGTCGTCGTCCGGTGGGGAGATCCCCGCGTTGTTGAACGCGATGTCGACGCTGCCGTACGCATCCTTGGCGGCGGCGAACAGCGCCGCGACGTCGCCGGCGTCGGTGACGTCCGTCCGGACGAACAGTCCGCCCACCTGCGCCGCGGCCGCCTCGCCGGTCGTCGGGTCGAGGTCGCCGATCACGACCCGGGCCCCCTCGTCGGCGAACCGGCGAACCGTCGCCAGGCCGATCCCGCTGGCCCCGCCGGTCACGACGGCGACCCGCCCCTCCAGCCGGTGGCACCTACTGTCATTCATGCGGACTCCTTGTCGCCCTCGGTGCTGATGAACACGTTCTTCGTCTCGGTGAACGCGTCCAGGGCGTCCGGTCCGAGTTCGCGACCCAGCCCGGACCGCTTGAACCCGCCGAACGGGGTCCAGTAGCGGACCGAGGAGTGCGAGTTCACCGAGAGGTTCCCCGCTTCGATCCCGCGCGCGACCCGGAACGCCCGACCCACGTCGCGCGTCCAGATCGACCCGGACAACCCGTACGCGGAGTCGTTGGCCAGGGCGACGGCGTCGGCCTCGGTGTCGAACGGCGTGACGGACACGACCGGCCCGAACACCTCCTCCTGGAAGATCCGTGCCGTCGGCTCGATCGGCGCGACGACGGTCGGGGCGAACCAGTACCCCGGACCGCTCGGCGCGGTCCCACGGAACGCGACCGGGACCGAGTCGTCGAGGAACGCCGCGACCGACTCGTGCTGCGCCCGCGAGATCAGTGGACCCATCTCGGTGGCCTCGGCGGTCGGGTCGCCGACGACGACACCGGCCACGGCGGTCTCGAACAACTCCATGAACCGGTCGAACACACTGCGCTGCACCAGGATTCGTGAACGTGCGCAGCAGTCCTGCCCGGCGTTGTCGAACACGCCGTAGGGGGCCGTCGCCGCCGCCCCCTCCAGATCCGCGTCCGCGAACACGACGTTGGCGCTCTTGCCGCCGAGTTCGAGGGTGACCCGTTTCATCTGCGGCGCCGCGCCGGCCATGATCCGCTCACCGACGGCGGTGCTGCCGGTGAAGACGACCTTGCGCACCAGGGGGTTGTCGACGAACCGCTGACCGACGACCGCGCCCCGGCCCGGAACGACGGTGAAGACGCCCTCGGGGACCCCGGCCGCCAGCGCGAGCTCACCGAGGCGGATCGCCGTCAGCGGGGTGAGTTCGGCCGGCTTGAGCACGACGGTGCACCCGGCCGCCAGCGCCGGCGCGAACCCCCAGCCGGCGATCGGCATGGGGAAGTTCCACGGCACGATGACCCCGACGACGCCGACCGCCTCCTTGAAGGTCACGTCCACCCCGCCGGCAACGGGGATCTGCCGGCCGAACAGCCGTTCCGGGGCGCCGGCGTAGTACGCCAGCACGTCGGCGACGTTGTTCGCCTCCCATCGCGCGTTGCCGATCGTGTGCCCGGAGTTCGCGACCTCCAACTGCGCGAGCTCCTCGACGTGATCGCGCACGACGTCGGAGAACCGGCGCAGGAGCATGGCGCGGTCGCCGGGCGCGACCGCGCGCCACGCCGGAAGCGCCGCATGGGCGCGGGCGATCGCCGCGTCGGTGCCGTCGGCGTCGGTCGACGCCACGGTGGCGACGACCTGCTCGGTCGCCGGGTTGATGACGTCGTGCATGAAGGCTCCCTGCCTGGTCGGGACGGGTCAGTGCGATCGGCGTCGCGTCACAGCCGCTCGAAGCCGCGGTAGCGCTCCCAGTCGGTCACGGCCCGGCTGAACGCGGCCAGTTCGACGCGCGCCATGTTGGCGTAATGCTCCTGCACGTCGTGACCGAAGGTCTCGCGGACCCATTCCGAGGTCTCCCACAGCTCGAGCGCCTCCGCCATCGACGTCGGCACATGTGCGGAGTCGGAGTGATACGCGTTCCCGGCGAACGGGTCCTCCAACGGCAGCTCGCGGGTGATCCCGTCCAGGCCCGCCGCGATCATCCCCGCGGTCGTGAGGTAGGGGTTCACGTCACCGCCGGGGACCCGGTTCTCCAGCCGCAGCGACGGCCCGTGCCCGACGAGGCGGAACGCGCACGTGCGGTTGTCCCTCCCCCACCGGATCGCCGTCGGGGCGAACGACCCGATGACGAACCGCTTGTAGGAGTTGATCAGGGGCGCGTTGAGCAGCGTCAGTTCGCGGGCGTGCGCCAACTGGCCGGCGATGAAGTGCCGGCCGAGCGCGGACAGGCCCTGG
>CAYMNG010000133.1:0-6339 GCA_964391765.1 uncultured Bifidobacteriaceae bacterium
TCGAGGTCGAGCACCTCGAAGACCCGCTCGAAGCTGACCAGCGCCGTCATCACGTCGACCCGGACGTTCGACAGCGCGGTGAGCGGGCCGTACAGCTGCGCGAGCAGCCCGACCAGGGCGAGCAGCGTCCCGATCGTCAGGACCCCCTGGATCACCAGGTTGCCGCCCAGGCCGTACACCACGGCCGTGGCGACCGAGGCGACCAGTGCGAGTCCGGTGAAGAACCACCGGTTCGCCATCGCCATGCGCACGCCGATGTCGCGGACGCGACCCGCCCGCCCGGCGAAGAGCTCCGACTCGTCGGCCGGCCGGCCGAACAGCTTGACCAGCAGGGCCCCGGCGACGTTGAACCGCTCGGTCATCTGCGAGCTGAGGTCGGCGTTCAGGCGCATCTGCTCGCGGGTCATGGACTGCAGGCGCCGACCCATCCATCGGGCCGGCAGCAAGAACACCGGGACCAGGAGCAGCGAGACCGCGGTGACCTGCCAGGACAGGGCGATCATCGCCACCAGGACGACGACGGCGGACACGAGGTTGCCCAGGACGCCGCCGAGGGTCGAGGTGAACGCCTGCTGGGCGCCGATCACGTCGTTGTTCAACCGCGAGGTCAGCGCCCCGGTCTGGGCCCGGGTGAAGAACGCGATCGACTGGCGCTGCACGTGGTCGTAGACCTGCGTGCGCAGGTCGAAGATGAGTCCCTCGCCGATCCGCGCGGAGAACCAGCGCCCGACCAGCCCCAGCCCCGCGTCGACGAGGGCGAGGGCGACCATGAGCAGGGCCGTGCCGGTGACGACCCGGGCGTCCTTGGCGGCGATCCCGTCGTCGACCAGCCGCGGGATCAGCAGCGGCTGCGCGACGGTCACCAGCGACGCGAGGACGAGGGACACGAGGTACAGCACGATCGTTCCGCGATACGCCGTCGCGTACCCCAGGATCCGTCGGACCAGTGCGCGGGTTTCGGACTTCGTGGTGACCGAGCGGTCGCGGGTCATCGACCGATAGGCGTGCCACGGCGGGCCGGCCATCGCCACCTCAGCCGCCGAGGAGCGCGCGCAGGTCGGCCAGTCGCCGCAGTTGCGCGGCGCGTTCGCGGGCGAGCTGGTCCTCGGCGGTCGCTGCGTGCCGCAGGAGCGCCTTGAGCTCGGCGACGGCGGCGGCGGGGGCCGCGAGCACGGGCGCGAGCAGGCGATCGGCGGCCGCCGACAGGTCGGCGACCGGGACGCACTCCAGGGCGAGGCCGATCCGAACGGCCTCCGCGCCGGTCACGAAGCGACCGGTCGCGCAGATCTCCAGGGCCCGCGGGTACCCGACCCGGCTGACGAGCGCACCGGTCCCGCCCAGATCCGGCACCAGGCCCAACGACGTCTCGCGCATGGCCAGCAGCGCATCGTCGGACACGACCAGCCAGTCGCACGCCAGTGCCAGTTGCAGCCCGGCCCCGATCGCGTGCCCGTTCACCAGCGCCACCGTCACCGGCGCAACCTCCCGCCACCAGGTGAACGCGGCCTGGGCACGCTCGATGAAGGCCTCCTGCTTGGCCTCGGCGCGCCGGCCGAGGGCGAGCAGCGACTCCTCCCCCGGCACCCCCTCGGCGGTCAGCATCCGGCGGTCCAGGCCGGCCGAGAAGCTGGGGCCCTGGGCGTCGAGGACGACCGCGCGGACGTCAGCGGTCACGTCGTCGCGGATCTGCGCGAGCCGACGCCAGGTGCCCGGGGTCTGGGCGTTGCGGTTCGCTGCGCTGCACAGCGTGACGCGCAGCAGCGGACCGTCGCGCCGGACGCGGACGCCCGCGACGACGTCGGTCCCGGCCATCGAACCGGACATCGGTCCCTCCTCAGGCGAGCTCGACGAGCTCGGCGTAGTCGTCGTTCCACAGGTCCTCGTCGCCGTCCGGCAGGATCAGCACGCGGTCCGGGGCCAGTGCGGTGACCGCCCCGGCATCGTGCGTGACCAGGACGACCGCGCCCTCGTACCGGGACAGGGCCGACAAGATCTCCGCCCGGCTGGCCGGATCGAGGTTGTTGGTCGGCTCGTCCAGGAGCAGGACGTTCGCGCCGGACACGACCAGGCAGGCCAGGGCCAGGCGGGTCTTCTCGCCGCCGGACAGGACGCCGGTGGGCTTGTTCACCGCGTCGCCGGCGAACAGGAAGGAGCCCAGGATCGTCCGCTTGCGCGAGTCGTCCAGGTGCGGCGCGGCGTGCCGCATCGTCTCCAGCACCGTCGCGGTGGGATCGAGGGTCTCGTGCTCCTGGGCGTAGTAGCCGATGACGGCCCCGTGCCCGTGGACGACCTCGCCGGTGTCCGGCGCGTCCACCCCGGCGAGGATCCGCAGGAGCGTCGTCTTGCCCGCGCCGTTCAACCCCAGGACGACGACGCGGCTGCCGCGGTCGATCGCCAGGTCGACGTCGGTGAAGACCTCCAGCGACCCGTAGCTGCGGGACAGGCCCGTGCCGGTGAGCGGCACGCGGCCGCAGGGCGCGGGTTCGGGAAAGCGCAGGGCGGCGACCTTGTCCGCCCGGCGGATCTCGTCGCCGCCGGCCAGCAGCCGGTCGGCGCGCTTGAGCATCGACTGCGCGGCGCGGGCCTTCGTCGCCTTCGCCCGCATCCGTTCGGCCTGCGTGCGCAGCGCCTCAGCCTGCTGCTCGGCGTTGCGTCGCTCGCGACGGCGCCGGCGCTCGTCGGCCTCACGGGCCGTCAGGTAGGCCGCCCAGCCGAGCGAATACTGGTCGATCTGCGCGCGGTTCGCGTCCAGGTGCCACACCTTGTTCACGGTGTCGCCGAGGAGGTCGGTGTCGTGACTGATGACGACGAAGCCCCCGTCGTAGCCGGCCAGGAACTTGCGCAGCCAGCGGATCGAGTCCGCGTCCAGGTGGTTCGTCGGCTCGTCGAGCAGTAGGACGTCGGCGCCGCCGAAGAGGATCCGGGCCAGTTCGACGCGACGGCGCTGGCCACCGGACAGCGTCCCCAGCCGCTGGGCGAGGACACGTTCGGGCAGGCCGACGCTGGCGGCGATCGCGGCGGCCTGCGATTCGACCGCGTACCCGCCCAACGCCTCGAACTCCGCCTCGGCCCGGGCATAGCGGGCGATGAGCCGATCGCGCTCGGCCGCGTCGTCGGTACCCATCCCGGCGCTCGCCGCGTGCATGCGCCGCACCACGTCGTGCAGGCCTCGTGCCGCGAGGATCCGGTCGCGGGCCAACTCGTCGGGATCGCCCGATCGCGGATCCTGCGGCAGGTAGCCGACCGTGCCGGACGAGCGGACCTGGCCGGCGGCCGGCTGGGCCTCCCCGGCGAGGATCCGCGTCAGCGTCGTCTTCCCGGCGCCGTTGCGGCCCACGAGCCCGATGCGGTCACCGGGCCCGACCCGCAGGACGTCCGCCTCGAGCAGCAGGGCCGAACCGGCACGAACCTCGAGGTCGGTCGCGGTGATCATGGCCGCAGCAGTCTAGTCGGCGACGGGTCGTCCGCCCGGCGCCCGGATCGCGACCGGTGACCGCCGCACTACCCCTGGCACGCCGGTGCGGCGTCGAACGCCGCACGCAGGTCGGCGTTCGTGCCACTGGCGGCGTCGGTCATGGCACCGACCATCGTCTGGCCGGCGGCGAATGCCGCACGCGCGGCGACCAGCGCCTGCGCCGCCTCGGCGGCCCCGGTCAGGACGTTGTCCGAGGCCATCATCGCGTCCAGGTGCGTCGTCGCCGCGTCGACGGACTCCTGCAGGTCCGACCGCGATCGGGTGACAGTGGTCACCAGGTCGTTCGCGGCGACGAAGTCGACCGGGACGGCCTTCAGTGCCGTGGCGAGCAGGTCGGCGTTGTGCCCGACCGCGAGGACCTGCAGGCGCAATTGCCGGTCGATCTGCTCCAGCGCCGAGCGGTTCGACGTCACGTCGTAGGACAGGTTGCGACCCAGCGCCGACACGGCGGTGCCCAGGCCGTCGCGCGCGACGCACACGTCGTTCGCCCACACGACCGACGACGGCGTCGGACTCGGACTCGGACTCGCCGACGTCGTCGACGGGCCGCTCGCGGGCTCCGCGGACGAACAACCGGCGAGCAGCGTGCCCGCGGCGAGCACCGTGCCCGCGGCGAGCGCGACGACGGCCAGCCGGACCCGCGGTGACCTGGTCATCGGATCTCGCTCTGGGCCGCCCACAGGTTCACGTCCCCGTCGACGGCGAACCGGTCGATCGCGGCGAGCTCGTCGGCGGTGAACGACACGTTCGTCGCGGCCGCCGCCGTCTCCGTCAACTGCTCGGCACTGCTCGCTCCGAGCAGGGTCGACGTCATCCGCGGGTCGCGCAGCGTCCAGGAGACGGCCATCTGCGCCAACGACTGGCCGCGCTCGCGGGCGATCCCCGCCAGGCCCCGGATGCGATCGAGGTTGGCCGCGTTGGCCAGCGACCGGTCCAGTGACTTTCCCTCCGTCGCCCGCGACCGGGCCGGCACGCCGTCGACGTAGCGGTCGGTGAGCATGCCCTGCGCCAACGGGCTGAAGCCGATCGCGCCGACGCCCAGGTCGGCGAGGGTGTCGAGCAGGCCGTCCTCGATCCAGCGGTTGAGCATCGAGTACGACGGCTGGTGGATGAGCATCGGGGTACCGAGGTCGCGCAGGATCTGGGCCGCTTCGATCGTGCGGCTGGGCGAGTAGGACGACACCCCGACGTACAGCGCCTTCCCCTGCTGCACGGCGGTCGCCAGGGCGCCCATCGTCTCCGCCAGCGGGGTGTCCGGATCGGGTCGGTGGTGGTAGAAGATGTCGACGTACTCCAGCCCGAGTCGGGTCAGGCTCGCGTCCAGGCTCGCCAGCAGGTACTTGCGCGACCCGAGGTCCCCGTACGGCCCCGGCCACATGTCCCAACCGGCCTTCGTCGAGATGACCAGTTCGTCGCGCAGCGAGGCGAAGTCCGCGCGCAGGATCCGCCCGGCGTTGGCCTCCGCCGAACCGTACGGCGGACCGTAGTTGTTCGCCAGGTCGAAGTGCGTGATCCCCAGGTCGAACGCTCGCCGCATGATCGCGCGCTGGCCGTCGATCGGCTTGTCGTCGCCGAAGTTGTGCCAGAAGCCCAGCGACACGGCCGGCAGGTGCAGGCCGCTGGCCCCGCATCGCCGGTACGGCATGCGCCCGTCGTAGCGGGCCGGGTCGGGATCGAACGTGGTCGTCATGTCCGGAGTGTGTCAGGCACCGGCGCGGCCGAACGGCTCGGGTCGCGGTCGCTCACCCGTGCCACGACGCCAGGACGCGCTGGTACTGGGCCCGTTCGTAGGCCGCCGGGTCGGCGGCGGCGTGCGCGGCGACGCTGCCCCGCAGTTGCTCGACGCTGTCGTACTCCCCGTCGGCCATCCACGCCAGCAGTTCGTCGAGCAGCCCGCGGGCCCGGTCAGGGCCTCGACGCAGCAACTCCGACGTGCTCATCACGACGTCTGCGCCGGCCAGCAACGCCTTCGCCAGGTCCGCCCCGGTCGTGACGCCCGAGGTCAGGGCGAGCGAGGTGACCGGCAGCTGCGGCCGCAGGATCGCGATCCAGCGCAACGGGAGGCGGACCTCACCGGCGCGGGACAGTTCCAGTCGGGAGGTCACGTCCAACGTGACCAGGTCGAGGTCGGGCTGGTAGAAGCGGTTGAACAGCACCAGTCCGGCCGCACCCGCCTCGACGACCTGCGCCGCGAAGTGGGCCAAGGACGCGAAGTACGGCGACAGCTTCACCGCGACCGGGACGTCGACACTCGCGCAGACCGCTCGGACGAGGTCGAGGTAGCCCGCCTCGACGTCGGCGCCCGAACGCGCCGGATCGGCGGCGACGTCGTACATGTTCAGTTCCAGCGCACGCGCGCCGGCCGCGACCAGTTCGGCCGCGTAGCGGGTCCACCCGCCGGCCGAGGTGCCGTTCAGGCTCGCGATCACCGGGACGGACAGCCGCGCGGACGCCTGCTCGACGAGGACGAGGTGGCGCTGGAGTCCGAGGTGGTCCAGGTCGACGTCGGGGAAGTACTCCGCGGCCTCGGCCACCACACCGGCCCCGGCCTCCATCCGTTCCCACAACACCAGCGGCTCGTGCTCGACCTCCTCCTCGAACAGGCTGGGCAGGACGACGGCCCCGACGCCGGCGTCCTCCAGGCGCAGCAAGGTGTCCAGCGCACCCGTCGCCGGGGACGGCGAGGCGACCAGCGGTGCGGGCAGGTCCAGGCCGAGGTAGCGCGTGCGCAGCGGTTCGGTCATGGCCCCTCCTCCGGCGCCGGGGTGGGCATCGCGCGCTCGACCCCGGCGAGCTGCTCGTAGAAGTGCCACCGCTCGTCGACGTCGGCCTGGGCCAGCGCCTCGAGCTCGGCGGCCCGAGCC
>CAYMNG010000134.1:0-6253 GCA_964391765.1 uncultured Bifidobacteriaceae bacterium
CGTCGTCATCACGGCGAGCTACCAGTTGTCGCGCAGCGGGTTCGAGGCGGCGGGGCTGACGGGCGGCGACGCCGACCGGGCGCTGGCGGCGAGCACCCGGGTCGCGCGGGCGGCCGTCGCGTCCGTGCCGGGTTCGCGCGCGCTGGTCGCGGCGAGCGTCGGACCGTACGGCGCGACGCTGCACGACGGGTCGGAGTACCGGGGGCGGTACGGGTTGTCGCGGAGTGCGCTGGCCGCCTTTCACCGGGAGAGGTTGGCGGTGCTCGTCGAGTCTTCGCCGAATCTGCTTGCGGTGGAGACGATTCCGGACGTCGACGAGGCGCTCGCGCTGGCCGACGCGCTCGCGGACACCTCGGACCTGCCGGTGTGGCTGTCGTTCTCCGCGGCGGACGGCGAACGGACGTGCGCCGGTCAGCGGATCGAGGACGCGGCCGCGGTCGCGGCGTCGATCCCGTCGATCGTCGCCGTGGGGATCAACTGCACGGACCCGCGGTTCGTCGAGGAACTCGTCGACCGGATGCGTGCTGCCGCGGACCTGCCGGTCGTCGTCTACCCGAACGCCGGTGGGGTGTGGGACGCGGCGGGGGAGCGGTGGACCGGGGAGACCGCCGACCCGGGTGGGGTGTTCCCGGCCGAGGTCGTGCGCGCCTGGCGGGCGGCCGGCGCGGCGGCCGTCGGCGGCTGCTGCGGCACCGATGCGCGAACCGTCGCCGCCCTGGCCCGCGGGGCTATGCCTGGGCCGTGACGTGCTCGGTGAACCGCGCGTCCGCGGTGGCGAGCAGCGACGCGGCGAGGTCCTCGACGATGCGCCGCTCCCACTCCCGTGCCGCCCCGGCGCGGCTGGCGGTCAAGGCACCGTGGAAGAACGCGTGCCGGAAGAACGCCGCGGAGGGCATCACGTCGTCCGCGTCGGGAGTGTCCAGCAGTCGGGTCAGGCGGGTGGCGAGTGGTCGGTCGACGTCGGTCCGCATGACGTCCGCCAGTTGGGCAGACCGCTTGTCCCGCAAGCGGTCCGCGATCTGCGCTGACTCCACGGGTTCGTGCGTCACGCGTCGTCCGAGCGCGGAGCACAACGACTCCAGCGCCGCGTACGACAGTCCCAGGCGCAACAGCGCGTTGTAGGCGCGTTGGGTCGGCGGCGTCATGGCGTCGAAGGTGGCCTCGCGGAACGTCCGGGCCGCCTTGTACCTGCCGCAGAAGATGTTGAAAGCCCGATCCGGCTTCGCGCCGGCCGAACGCTGCAGTGCGACGTACCGACCCCACGCCGACGGTCGGCCGGACGTACTGACCGGCTGGGTCATTCAGCCGACGACGTCGGCTCGGACGTCGCCTCCGGATCAGCCGACGATTCGGGTGCAGGTGTCGCGCCACGTAGGTAGTCCCCGCCGAGCGTCGCACCGATGCGTTCGAGGTCGACCTTGGAACTGGCCCAGATCATCCAGTTGCTCCCGAGGAGGAAACTCGTGTTTTCCCACGGCTTCCGCGATAAAGATTCGCGCAACCCCTCCATCGACTCGACCGACGGGTACACGTCGAAGGTGACCCAGGGGCCGTCGTCGCGGCACGTGCCTACTCCGATCGGGCCCTCCTCGAACTCGTCGCACGAGCCGCCGGCGTTGACGTACGCCTCGCGCAACTCGTCGACGGACCCGACTTCGCCCAGCGGGCCGCCGGACGAGCACGCGGTCAATGCCGCTAGGCAGATCGCGCCTGCCGCAACCGCAGCTGCGAGTGATGGAAGTCCCATGCTGGCCCCCGATCCAGTCGTCCCCGTCGCCTATCCGGCGCGACGCTAACGGGGGGGGCGTTGTCAACGCCGGCACGCGGCGAGTGAGGGCGCCGCTGCGCGGGTGTTGAGGTTGGGTCCGGTCCGCCGCCCGGGAACCGGGCCGAACCTCAACACCGGCGGGGGAGTGGGGCGGCGAGGAGGTGGATGGTCCGGCCGGCGCGGTGGGTCAGGACGAGGACGTGGTCGCCGCCCTCAGCGACCGCCAGTTCGCGCCGCACCCGGACCGGGTCGGTGCGCACGTCGCGGCTCTTGACCACCAGTCGATCGATGCCGAGCGCGGTGAGTTGTCGCCGCCGATCGCGCGTCGGGCCGGTCAGTTCGGCCATGAGTACGTACCTTCGCATCGCGGGGCTCGGTGCGGTGTCGCGGCCGACGAGCCACGAGCTCGCCGGGTCCAGCCCGAGCAGGCCGTGCTGCACCGCGAGCGCCCCGACCGCGCCCGCCCGGATGACGGCGGGATCCGGTTCGTACAGCGCCGGGGGCAGGGCATCGTCGGATGCGAGGTACCGCAACGGATCCGCGGGCGTCGCGTCGACGGCGGTCGCGTCGCCGACGCGAGACCAGACGACCGCGCGGCGATCGGCCGCCGCGAGCGCCCACGAGGCCACCTGGCCTTCGACGACAACGCGGTCCCAGCTCGTCCACTGGCCCTGCCAGCCCGCGGGCGGCTCGAACGCGGGGGCCACCTTCGCCACGACGCGCGGGTGCGCGATCGACGCGATCTTCGGCCACGGCGGCGACCAGCGTGCCGGGTCGCGTTCGGGCCGGGCACGACCGGTCGCGTTGTCGCGCGGTCCAGCCGGGTCGCGCCGCGCGGGGTCCGCGAAGACGACGTCGGTCGGTGCGAGCGTCGGCAGCAGGGTCGGCAGGATCTCCCACGCGTCGCCCTCGACGACCGTCGCCCCCGGCGCGTTGGCGGCGAGCAACACGGCCGTCGCCGGGTCGCGCTCGACGGCGACCACGTCCAGCCCCGCCGCGAGGAACGCGCGGGTGTCCAGGCCCAGGCCCGCGGTGAGGTCGACGACCCGTCGGGCACCGGCGGCGGCGAGCGCGGCGGCCCGTCGTGCCGCGACCTGCGGGCGCGTCGCCTGCTCCAGGCCGTCGCGGGTCAGCAGCAGCGGAACCTCGACGCCGTGGCGGTGCCGGGCGAGCGCCTCGAGGTCGGCCTGCGCGAGCGCCGCGGCGATCCGGGCCGGGTCCAGGTCGGGCAGTCGGGCGCGCAACCAGGCAGCGGCAGCGAGCGGGTCACGCCCGGCCGCCGCGCTGCGCGCGAGGTCCAGCGCGGACGCGGCGTCGCCGCTCGCGAGCCAGCGCGCCGTGTCGAGGTCAGTCACGGCGCGCGTCGCGCGGCGCCCCGCCAACCGCCGACACGACCTCAGTGGTTGGCAAATCAGGCATTTCGCCCGTCCAAGTAACCGTCTGGGTCGTGTCGGCGGTTGTGGAGGAGGGAGGTGAGGACCTGGGCGACACCGTCCTGCTCGACGGGCGGGGCGACGTGGTCGGCCACGGCGAGGACGCTGTCGTGCGCGCCGGCCATCGCGTACGACGTCCCGGCCCAGGCGAGCATCGGGATGTCGTTGGGCATGTCACCGAAGGCGACGACGTCGCGGGCGGCGACGGCCAGCATCGCGCACAGGGACATCAACGCCGTCGCCTTCGTCACCCCGCGGGCGCTGATCTCGACCAGGCCGGGCACCGACCAGGTGGCCACCGCCTCGTCGCCGATCGCCGCCGCGACCGTCGTCCGGAGCACGTCGTCGTCGACGGAGGGGTCGCGCACGAGCAACTTGGCGGCGGGGGCGTCCCACACGTCGGCGAGCGGGCCGCGCGGTGAGCCCGACGGGGCCGGGATCAGGTCCTCGTACCGCGGATCGCGGCGCAGTCCGTCGACGCACTCGATGGCGAACGTCGCCTGCGGCAGTCGTTCGCCGATCACCGCGACCAGGGCCAGCCCGTCGGCCGGGTCGATCGCGTCCAGGGTGAGCACGTCGCCGGCGTGGACGTCGTAGGTGATCGCCCCGTTCGACACGATCGCCAGGCCGTGTTCGCCGACGTGGCGCCACATGTCGGTCATCCAGCGCAGTGGCCGGGCGGTGACGAACACCACCGGGATGCCGGCCCGGTCCGCGGTCCGCAACGCGGCGGCGGTCCTGGCCGTGACCGTCCCGCTGCCGCGCGGGACGAGGGTCCCGTCGAGGTCGGTGGCGATCAGCACGACGGTCAGCGTATGTCGTGCCCGACGGGGTGGGCCACTCGCCGACGACCGGCCGGTGACCGCGGTCCGCGCTCGGCGCCGCACCGCGACTTCGCTCTTGAAAATCTGCAATATGTACGACAAACTCTCGATCGACGAGTCACGTCAACCTCGGACAAGGGAGCACGCATGTCGAAGCGGGACGTCGCCATCGCCGGTGGTGGGATCGGTGGACTGACCGCCGCGATCGCGCTGCAACAGGCCGGTCACACCGTCACGGTGTTCGAGCAGGCCCCGGAGTTCACCCGGGTCGGTGCGGACATCAACTTGACGCCCAACGCGGTCCGCGCGCTCGACGGACTGGGCCTGCGCGGCGTGCTGGAGGCGACGGCCGCCCGGACGACGCACCGCAACAGCCGGGCCTGGGACACCGGCGAGTTGCTGTCGTCGCTGGTGATGTCACAGGAGGCCGAGCGGGCTTTCGGTGCGCCCCAGTTGACCATCCACCGGGCGGACCTGCTGCGCGCGCTGGAGGACGCCGTGCTGCCGGGGACCGTCCGACTGGACGCACGGGTCGTCGGGGTCCAGGAGGGCACGGACGATCAGCGGCCGGCCTTCGTCCTGTCCGACGGGACCCGGCACGCCGCGGACGCGCTGATCGCCGCGGACGGGATCCACTCCGTCGTGCGTACGTGGCTGCTGGGCGAGGAGAGCCCGCGCTTCACCGGGGTCGTCGCCTTCCGCGCGGTGTTCCCGGCCGAGCGGATCACCGGTCACCCGGCGTTGGGCACGTTCACCAAGTGGTGGGGGCCGACGCCGGACAGTGAGATCGTGACGTTCCCGCTCACCCGCGGTGAGGAGGTCTTCGTCTTCGCGACCGTCGGCCAGGACTCCTGGACCCAGGAGTCGTGGACGATGCCCGGTGACGTGACCGAGTTCCGCGAGCTCTACGCGGGGTACCACGAGGACGCCCGCGCACTGATCGACGCGTGCGACACCGTGTTGAAGACCGCGCTCTACGAGCGCGATCCGCTGCCGACCTGGTGCCGCGGCCGGGTCGCGCTGCTTGGTGACGCCTGTCATCCGATGCTGCCCTTCATGGCGCAGGGCGCCGGGATGGCGATCGAGGACGCGATCGTGCTGGCCCGGTGCCTGACCGACCTCGGCGACGACGTCCCGGCCGCGTTGCGTGCCTACGAGGATGCGCGGAAGGAGCGCACCAGCCGGATCCAGTTGGCCTCGCGCGCGAACGCCTGGTTGAAGGATCGGGCCGAGGACGCCGACTGGGTGTACGGGTACGACGTCTGGGCCACCCCGATCGGCGTCGGGTAGCCGGGCACCGCCGCTGGCACTCAACTTGACGGAGTGCTAACCGGTGCGTACTGTCGGATCTGGCAGTCCCCGCCGGGGAGTGCCAGTGCGGCCAGCCCCGCACTGCCCGTACAGCCAGTCGAACGCCGCCGTCCGGGCGGCCCAGTGACATCCGGGAGGATGCAACCGTGTCGGTCTCCATCAAGCCGCTCGAGGACCGCATTCTGGTCCAGACTCTCGACGCCGAGCAGACCACTGCGTCCGGCCTCGTGATCCCTGACACCGCCAAGGAGAAGCCCCAGGAGGGCAAGGTCCTGGCCGTCGGCCCCGGCCGCTTCGACGAGGATGGCGACAAGCGCATCCCGCTCGACATCAAGGTCGGCGACACCGTCATCTACAGCAAGTACGGCGGCACCGAGGTCAAGTACAACGGCGAGGAGTACCTGCTCCTGTCCGCCCGCGACGTGCTCGCGATCGTCGAGAAGTAGTTCGTCCGCACTCGCGGCCCGTCGTGTTGCGCGGCCAGCGCACGCGGCGGGCCGCGGTGTGTCCGCCCCGCACGAGCCGCCGCGCGTGCGCGGTACCGCGCGAGTCGTAGCGCGTGAGTCGTAGCGCGCGAGCAGTACTGCCACCAGCCGGCGCGTCACCAGCCCCCGAAGAGAGCGAGACATGGCCAAGATCCTGGAATTCGACGAGGACGCCCGCCGCGCCCTGGAGCGGGGCGTCAACGCCCTCGCCGACGCGGTCAAGGTGACCCTGGGCCCCAAGGGCCGCAACGTCGTCATCGACAAGAAGTGGGGTGCGCCGACGATCACGAACGACGGCGTCACGATCGCCCGCGAGATCGAGCTCGAGGACCCGTACGAGAACCTCGGCGCGCAGCTCGCCAAGGAGGTCGCCACCAAGACCAACGACATCGCCGGCGACGGCACGACGACCGCGACCGTGCTGGCACAGGC
>CAYMNG010000135.1:0-6010 GCA_964391765.1 uncultured Bifidobacteriaceae bacterium
TAGATCTCCGACGACGGGAAGACGAACCCCCGACGCTTGCACAGGTTGACGACGGTGTCGACACGATCAGCGGCCACGATTGCGATGTCCTCCGAGATCCGCGCGCCTGGCGCGCAGCCGCTCGGCTGGGTGCCGACGGCCCGTCGATCCTATGGCAGCGGCGGCGCCGACCGATCCGGCAGTGCGGGGGGCAGTGTGGCGAGCAGCGCGAGCGCGGCCGGTTCGTCGATGGTGTCGAAGTCGTCGTAGTGCCAGTCCAACCGGCGTCGCGCGATCGGCCGGACCACGGCGACGATCCGGTCGTAGCGCCGTTCGAGGTCGACCTGGATCTCGCGCGGGCAGACCGGGACGGCGAGGGTCAACGACGCGACGCCCACCGCGCGCAGCGCGCCGGCCGCCGCGCGGGCGAGCGTCCCGGTCTCCACGCCGTCGTCGACGACGACGACGTCCCGCCCGGCGAGGTCCGCCGGTGCCCTCACGAGGACCCCGTCCGCGCTGCGCTCGGTCACCAGTCCGCGGACCTCGACGGCCCACCGCGACCGCAGTCCGATCGCGACCGGGACGCCGTTCGGCTGCACCGCGAGGACGAGTGGATCGCCGACGTCCGCGAGGGCGACCCGCAGCGGATCGGCGAGCCGCGCTCCGGCGTCGCCGAGGTTCGCGAAGTCGCTCACCGATCCGCCCCGTCGCCAACCGCGGCGACGTGCGCCGCCGCCGCCTCGCCCAACCGGACGTCGCCGAAGTCGGCGGCCAGCCCGGACCGGAAGGAGGTCGCACCGTCGGGCCCGGCGACGAGCGTCAAGTCGTAGGCCGACGACTCGTCCAACGCCTGCGACAGCAACGGGACGACGGTGACCTTCGCCTCGTAGGACCCCAGTGCCCGTCGATACGCACCGACCGTGTCCCACTCGGTGCGCAGGACCACCCGATCCGGCTCGTCGGTGGACTGCCCCACGGCCGCCGCCCGACAACCGGGCTGCGCCGCAAGGACAGCCAAGGCAGCCGACGCGGCGGCGTCGAACGCCGCACGCGCCGTCGGCTCGACGTCGAAGCGGACGATCACGAGCAGGGTCGGGCTCGGCGCGAACGCGGGGCCGGGGGCCGCCGTAGGCTGGGTCATCCCGCCACGGTAGTCACGCAGCGAAACCGGAGTCCGGCCATGGTCAGCAAGTCCAACGACGACCGCCTGCCGCGCGGAGTGCGCGGCCCCGGTGGGCCTCCACCGCCGCCGGCGAGGGCTGCCCGGCCGGGACCGGACCCCGGCGTCGCGAACGCGTCCAGCGCCCTGCAACGGCGAAGCCTTCCCCTCCTGCGCCGACTGCACGCGCTGCCGCGATGGCTCGTCGTCGTCGCACCGGCACTGCTGCTGTTCGGCGGCCTCGTCCTCACCGGTCCGTTCGCCTGGATCGGCGCGGTCCTGCTCCTCGTCGTCGCGGCGTTCCTCGGTTGGCTGACGGCGCTGAGCTGGCCGGCGATCGGCCCGGCCCCCCGCGCCCTGCGCGTGCTGGTCGTCGTTGCGCTGGTTGGCATCGCGATCCTCAAGGCGATGGGTCGGTTCTGACCGGTCGCCGACGCGCGTCGCCCGTGGACCCGCGCGACTTTGACAATCATTTTCATCTGACCTAGTGTCAGGACATGCGCTCGGCGGCCCGGCTCCTCGCCGGGATCGCCCTCGCCGCAGCAGCCGTCACCGCCTGTTCGAACGTGCCGTCGGCCGCCGACGACCGCACCGGACCGATCCGCGTCGTCGCCGCCGTCTACCCGTTGGCCTACCTCGCCGAGCAGATCGGCGGTGACGAGGTCGACGTGATCACCCTCGCCTCGGCCGGCGTCGAGCCACACGACCTCGAACTGACCCCCACCCAGGTCGCCCAGATCGCCGACGCCGACCTCGTCCTGTACGCCGGCGGGCTGCAGCCCGCCGTCGACGACGCGATCGCCCTCGAGGCGCCCGATCGCGGATTCGACATCCTCACCGCCGTCGATGCGCGGACGACCGCCGGCGCGACCGACCCCCACGCCTGGCTCGACCCGGCGAACATGGCGACGCTCGGCCAGCGCCTGGCCGAGCGCCTGGGCGCGCGTGCCCCCCAGGCCCCGGCCCGGGCCGAGGAGTTCGGTGCCCGCATGGCCGACCTGCGATCGCAGTACGCCGCCGGCCTGGCCGACTGCCGCGACCGCGACCTCGTCGTCGCACACGAGTCCTTCGGGTACCTCGCCGACGCCTTCCACCTGTCCCAGATCGGCCTGTCGGGGCTGGACCCCGAGGCCGAGCCGAGCCCGGCCCACCTGGCCGAGGTCGCCGACCTGGTGCGCACCGGATCGATCACGACGATCTACGTCGAACCGCTGCTGCCGGCCGCGGCGGCCGAGACGATCGCCGGTGAGACCGGTGCGAGCATCGCCGTCCTGGACCCGATCGAGGCGCTCGTCCCGGGAGCCACCGCCGACTACGAGACGATCATGCGCGCCAACCTCCAGACGCTGCGCGCCGGACAGGGTTGCCGATGAGCACGGCCCCGGTCGTCTCCGTGTCACGCCTGTGCGTGGAGTTCGACGGCGAGCATGTCCTGGAGGACGTCGACCTCGAGATCGACGCGGGCTCCGTCCTCGCCCTCCTCGGCCCCAACGGCAGCGGCAAGACCACGCTGATCCGGGCCATCCTCGGACTCCAGCCGACCTGCCACGGGCAGGTCCGGCTGTTCGGCACGCCCCTTGCGCAGTTCCGCGACTGGGCCGCAGTTGCACTTGTGCCGCAACGCCTTCCCGCGGCGTCAGCCGTCCCGGTGTCCGCCTGGGAGGCCGTGCTCAGCGGGCTGATCACCCCGCGACGACGCTGGCGACCGTGGACGCGCGCGGAGCGTGCCCGCGCCGCCGAAGCGCTCGACCGCGTCGGCCTCGCCGACCGCCGACACGACCGGCTCGACGCGTTCTCCGGCGGCCAGCAGCGGCGAGTCCTCATCGCCCGCGCACTGGCCGTCGGCCCGCGCCTGCTGGTGATGGACGAACCGACCGCCGGGGTCGACGCCGAACACGTCGCCCGACTCGCAGAACTGGTCACCGAACTGCGCGACGACGGGGTGACGACCGTGATCGTGACGCACGAACTGACCGGGATCGCCGAGGCCGTGACCCGGGCCGTGGTCCTGTCCGCGCACCGGCGCGGGTCGATCGCCTTCGACGGCCCGCCGCCGATCCCGGCCACGTTCGACGACCACGTCCACCACGACGACGTGCCCGTCGACGGCCCGGAGGCCTTCGTGCCGGCGCCGGGCTCCTCGGAGTCGCCGTGAATCCGCTCGCGTTCGACTTCATGCAGCGGGCGCTGGTCGCGGCCGCGCTCGTCGGCCTGGTCGCGCCGCTGATCGGGGTGTTCTTGGTGCAGCGCCGCCTCGCACTCCTGGGCGACGGCATGGGGCACGTCGCACTGACCGGCGTCGGCCTGGCCTTCCTCCTCGGCACGGCGCCGGTGCCGACGGCGATGGTCGCCGCGGTCGTCGGCGCCTTCCTCGTGGAGTTCATCCGGCACCGTTCGCGCACCGCCGGCGACGTCGCCCTCGCCCTGCTGTTCTACGGCGGGATCGCCGGCGGCGTGCTGCTCGCCTCGCTCGCCCCTGGTCGCGCGGCATCGTCCCTCAACGCGTACCTGTTCGGTTCGCTGTCGACGGTGTCCGACACCGACCTGTGGGCCCTCGGCGCCGTCTGCGCCGGCGTCGTCGCGATCGTCGCCGTCCTCGGACGCGAGCTCTTCGCGATCAGCCTTGATCCGGACTTCGCTGCGGTGCAGGGGATCCGGGTACGTGCGCTCAGCACGCTCATGGCGATCCTCGCCGCGGTGACCGTCGTCGTCGGCATGCGCGTCGTCGGCCTGCTGCTCGTCAGCGCCATCATGATCGTCCCGGTCGCGGCGGCGCAGCAGGTCAGCCGGTCGTTCCGCTCCACCACGGTGTTGGCGATCGTCCTCGGGCTCGGCGCCAGCCTCGCCGGCCTGACCGGCTCGTTCTACGTCGCGGTGCCCCCGGGGCCGACGATCGTCCTCATCGCGTTGACGACGTTCGCCGTCCTCGCCGTCCTCGCGCTGCCGATCCGCCGACGCCGCCGGCTGCGCGGATGAACGCGCCACGGCGGACCCGCCAGCGCACCGCGGTGGCGGCGGCGATCGCGGACGTCGACGACTTCGTCACGGCACAGCGGCTGCACGACCTGATGCGCGCCAGCGGTGAGTCGATCGGCCTGACCACCGTCTACCGGACGTTGCAGGCACTGGCCGAGTCCGGCGACCTCGACCAGCGCGTCACTCCCGACGGCGAGGCCTCGTACCGCCGGTGCAGTGCCACCCATCATCACCACCTGGTGTGTCGGCGGTGCGGGACGACGGTGGAGATCTCCGGCTCGGCCGTGGAAGCGTGGGCGACCCGCACGGCGCGTGCGCACGGGTTCTCCGGGGTCGACCACACGGTCGAACTGACCGGCCTGTGCCCCCGCTGCTCCGAACCCGCAACCGCCGACACGACCTGAACGGTTGATTCGACGCCCGATTCGCCCTATTCGTCCGGGTTGATCCAACCGTTCAGGTCGTGTCGGCGGTTGTCGGTGTTGCCGGCGGGGGTGGTGGGTTCGGTACGGCGCCGCCGTACCGGCGGTCGCGCGCGGCGTAGACTTCGCACGCATGCCACAGGTGCCGGCGGTCGAAGTCCGGCCACAACGTGTCGACGAACACCAGCTCCGCGTAGGCCGACTGCCACAGCAGGAAGTTGCTCGTCCGCTGCTCGCCGGAGGATCGCACGAACAGGTCGACGTCGGGCATGTCCGGCTCGTCGAGGTACCGCTGGACCGTGCGCTCGTCGATCCGGTCCGGATCGAGCACGCCGGCTCGGGCGTCGCGCGCGATCGCCGCCGCCGCATCGGCGATCTCGGCCCGGCCGCCGTAGTTGACGCACATCGTCAACGTCAACCGACGGTTGCCCCGCGTCAGCGCCTCGGCCTCCTCCAGTTCGCGAATCACGCTTCGCCACAGCCGCGGTCGGCGGCCGGCCCACCGGACCCGGACGCCGAGATCGTTCATCTCGTCGCGCCGCCGGCGGATGACGTCGCGGTTGAAGCCCATCAAGAAGCGCACCTCCTCCGGCGACCGCTTCCAGTTCTCGGTCGAGAACGCGTACGCCGACAGCCACGAGATCCCCAGCTCGAGGGCGCCTTCGACGCAGTCGAACAACGACCGCTCGCCCGCCTCGTGGCCGGCCGTCCGGGGCAGCCCGCGGTCCTTGGCCCAGCGACCGTTGCCGTCCATGACGATCGCGACGTGCCGCGGAACCAGTTCACGCGGCAACGTCGGCGGGCGTGCCCCGCTCGGATGGGCGGTCGGCGGCCGCGGGCTCACGACCGGCCGGGAACCTCTGATGGCCATGGCCGTCATCCTGGCATCGGGTCAGGCGCCGGTCCGGTCGACCAGCGGCAGCGAACGCAACGTGCGCTCGAGATGCCAGTGCACGTACGCCGCCACCAGCCCGCTGGCCTCCCGGCGCTCCTTCGCCCCGCTGGCGTCGGCGGTCTGCCAGTCGCCGGACAGCAACGCCCCCAGCAGCGTGACGGTCGCCGCCGACGCCACCGCCGAACCCGACGGTCGGCACGCCGAGCACACCGCACCGCCGCTGCCGAGCGAAACCGCCCGGTGCGGTCCGGGCTCGCCGCACCGGGCGCAGTCGCCGAACGACGGCGACCAGCCCGCGATCGCGACGGACCGCAACAGGTAGGCGTCCAAGGTCAGTCCGGCATCGTGCTCGCCGGCGACGAGCGAGCGCAGTCCGGCCACGAGCAGCGCGAACTGCGCCAGCGCCGGTTCGCGCTCCTCGACGGTCAGCCGCTCGGCCGCCTCCAGCATCGCGGTACCAGCGGTCCATCGCGGGTAGTCAGCGGCCAGGGTCGGCCCGTAGGCCGCCAAGGACTCCACCTGCGTCACGTTGTCCAGCGACCGACCGATGTACAACTGGACGTCGACGTGCCCGAACGG
>CAYMNG010000136.1:0-5993 GCA_964391765.1 uncultured Bifidobacteriaceae bacterium
TGGTCGGCTACGTCGCCGGATTCACCGCGCCGGAGGGCAAGACGATGGGCCACGCCGGTGCGATCGTGTCGGGGTCGGCGGGTACGGCCGCGGCGAAGCAGGAGGCGCTCGAGGCCGTCGGCGTGACGGTCGGCAAGACTCCGTCGGCCACCGCCGCGCTCATGCGGGAGATCATGTCCTGATCGGACTCCCGGTCGACGTTCTCCTGAGGTCGTCGTGCGGGCCGGCACGCGCGAACCTCAAGGTCGAGGCGAGCCGGAGCCAGCCGGACGAGGCTACGACAGGGTCAGCGCGACGACCGAGGCGAACGCGAGCACGACGCCGGTGACCTGGACGCGGTTCATGCGCTCGTGCAGCAGGAGGCGCGCGAGCAGGACCGTGCCGGCCGGGTACAGCGAGCCGATCACCGAGACGACCGATAGCAGCCCACGCTGGCTGGCCAGCTGGAACATTCCGTTGGCGAACGCGTCCAGGCCGCCGGCGGCGACGGCCAGGCCCCACGGGAAGCCGCGGCCGGGCACTCGACGCACGACCGCCGCGGCGATGACGACCATCGCGACGCTGGTGATCCAGCGGCCGATCGTGGCGGTCCACACGCCGGCGGTGGCCGGTGACAGGCCCAGGGCAACGAGGTACGCGCCGATCGCCGCGCCGGCGGCCAGGGCGAGGACCAGCGCCGAGACAGGCGTCCGCTCGTGCGGGTGCCCGCGCTCGCGGCTGACGAGGACCACCGCCAGCGCCGCGCCGGCCATCCCCGCGACCGCCAATCCGGTCAGGGCCTCACCGCGAGCCAGTCCCACGACGACGGGGACGACGCCGGACATGACCGCGGTGACGGGGGAGATGACCCCCATCGGTCCGCGGGTCAGCGCCGAGTACAGCAGCCACATCGCTGTCCCGCCGAGCGCGCCGGCCGCGACCGCGTACGCCACGACGTCGACGGTGAGGTCCCCCGGGATCACGAACAGCGCCATGGACGTCAGGAGGACCGCGCCGATCGGGTAGGTCACCGACAGGACCGCGACCGTCCCGGCGCGGCGGGCAGCCAGGCCGCCGACGAAGTCGGCGACACCCCAGGAGGCGCTCGACAGCAGTGCCAGGAACGCGCCCACGAACCGCAGAGCATAGGCTCCGGTCCCGTGCCCGCGGACCTCACGCCGGCGCTGGTCACCGTGGCGGCCGTGTCGGTCTTCCTCTACGGCTTCTCCAAGACCGGGGTGCCCGGGGTCGGGATGCTCGCCGGCCCGTTGCTCGCCGCCACCCTGGGCGCGACGACGGCCTCCGGATTCGTCATGCCGCTGCTGTTGATCGGCGACCTGTTCGCGCTGGCCCGCTACCGGCAGCACGCGGACTGGCGGCTGATCGGCCGACTCGTCCCCGGCGTGCTCGTCGGTATCGCGCTGACCGCCGTGTTGTTCCGGTTCGTCGATACGCGCACCCTCGGTCGGGTCGTCGGGGTGCTCATCCTCGTCTCGGTCGGCCTGGAGGTGTGGCGACGGCGCCGGCCGTCGGACGCCGCCGGATCGGCGGCCGGGTCCAGCGGCCCGCGCCGCCTGGCGATCGGGTTCTTCGGCACGCTCGCCGGGATGACGACGATGGCCGCGAACTCCGGTGGGGCGGCGATGACGCTGTACCTGCTGAACATGCGGGTGTCCATGCTCGCGTTCATGGGGACGTTCGCCTGGTTCTTCTTCATCGTCAACGCGATCAAGGTGCCGATCCTCGTCGGCCTGGGCTTCTTGAACGCCCAGACGCTGCGCGCCGACGTGGTGTTCGTCCCCGTCGTCGTCATCGGCGCGCTGTCGGGGTACGCGACGTTCGCCCGCATGAACGAGCGGTTCTTCGTCAACCTCGCCCTGGTCCTGAGCGCGGTCGCGTCGGCCTGGCTGGTCGTGCACGGGTAGGCCGGCCGAGCGCGGACCGGCGGCGACGGGCGTGGCGATCCGCTGCGGGCCGGTCGCGGACTGCCATCGTGGACCCGTGACCACGACGACGACGCCAGCGCCCGGCGCGGCGCCCGACGCGACGTCCGACGCGACGTCCCGAGCCGACCGGCCGCGCGCGGTGCGCCTGCCGCGCACGGTGCGCGTGCCGCACCTGCGCCTGCCACGCCCGCGCCTGTCACGTGGTGGGTCGGCCTCGGCGATCGGGCTCGGGATCGCCGCCGGGACCTGGGCCGCCGGGATCGGGCTGGCACTGGTCGCGATCCCGATGATCGTGGTCTGGATGACCTCGGCGAACGACGATCTCACCTGGGCGCAGTCGGTGCGGATCGCCGCCACGATCTGGTCGCTCGCACACACGACACCCGTCGTCGTCGGCACGGTCACCTATTCGCTGCTGCCGTGGGGCCTGGCCCTGATCGGCGTCACCCTCGTCGCGACGGGAGCGCGATGGGCGATGCGCCGCCTGCCCGCCGGCGCCGGCGTGGGCGCACTCGTCGCTGCGACCGCCGTGTCGTACGCCGGATGGGCCGCGGGGATCGCGGTCGCGGCCGGGCCGTCGGGTATCGACGTGCCCGTCGGCCGTGCGGTCACGCACGCGCTGGTCGTCGCGCTGGCCGGGGTGGCGGTGGCCGTCGCGCGCGACGGTCGGATCGACGTCGAACGCGTGCCGTCCACCGCCCGCATCGCGGTCCGGGCCGGCCTCGCGGCCGCCGCCGTCCTCGTCGGGCTCGGTGCGTTCGGTGCCGCCGCCGTGCTCGTGGTCCGGTTCGACGACGCGGTGCGCCTGCTCGCGCAGGCTGACGGCGGCGTCGGCGGCGGACTCGTGCTCGTCGTGCTCGGGATCGGCTACGCGCCGACCCTGGCGATGTGGTCGACCGCGTACCTCCTGGGGTCCGGCGTCGTGCTCGGCCCGGCCGTGACGGCCTCGCCGTTCGTCGCCACGACCGCCGCGACGCAGTTGCCGCCGTTCCCGCTGCTGGCGGCCGTGCCGGCGACTGCCGGCCCGCTGGCCTGGGGACTGCCCGTCGCCGGGGTCCTCGCCGGCGTCGTGGCCGGGGTGCTGGTCGCCCGCGCCGGGCGGGGCCAGGCCCGGCTCGTCCGGGTGGCGATGGCCGCCGGCGCGGCCGGGGTCGCCGGTGCCGTACTCGCGGGGCTGGCGCTGCTCTCGAGCGGGAGCCTGGGCGATCTGCGACTGGCCCACCTGGGCCCGTCGCCGGGGGCAGTGGGCCTGCTCGCCGCGCTCCTCGTCGGCCTCGGCGCGATCCCGGTGGCGGGGCTGCGCGCCGTCGTCGGCCGCACCGGCCTGCGCGTCGCGGCGGTCGACGCCGGGGACCCGCCGTCCGATACTCTCGCCGCCGACCGGTCGCCGGCCGACGCCGGATCCTGACCGCGGCGCGGCCGCCGGTCCCCGACGGAAGGAACGCGATGTCCGACACCCCGGCAGTGCCGCCGACCCCGCGCCCGGGCGCGGACATCGGCACGGCGATCTCGTGGGCCTTCGACCGGTTCAAGGCCAACGCCGCGGCGTTCATCGGCCTGGCCGCCGTCGTGACCGTCATCCAACTCGTCCAGCAGGTCGGGTCCCGGCCGCTGCTCAACATCGTGACCGACTGCTCCTCGCCGCAGTCACCCGGCCAGGTGAACGCCTGCACGGCCGCGTTCGGCGTCTACGCGGTCATGGCGATCGGCGTCTTGGTGGTTTTCGGGATCCTCGCCTTCCTCGCCCAGATCGGCGTGCAGCGGGCGGCGATCCGCAGCACCCGCGGCGTGACCCCGACCTTCGACGCGATGCTGACCGGCCAGCACCTGGGCAAGTACATCGGGTTCATGGTGCTGTACGCCATCGCGGTCGTCGTCGGACTGGTCCTGTGCATCCTGCCGGGACTGGTCGTCCTGTTCTTGTTCCAGCTCGGCCCGTACTACATCCTCGACCGCGGCACCGGCGTGATCGACGCGTTCAAGGCCAGCGTCGACGCCGTCACCAAGAACGTCGGCCCGGCCCTGCTGATGACGCTGGTGAACGCCCTCGTCGCGATCCTGGGCGGCATGCTCTTCGGCGTCCTGACGCTGGTCACGCTGCCGTTCGCGACGCTGTTCACCGCGCACATGTACCGGCAGTTCAACGGCGAGCCGGTCAGCTGACACAGCCGGCGCGGTGACACCGCCGGACCCCGTGCGTCGCCGCGGATAGGGTTTCGCCGTGCCCGCCCGACTGGTCGTCCTCGCGTCCGGATCGGGCACGCTCCTGCAGGCGCTGCTCGACGCGACCGCGGCGGGCGAACTGCCCGCGCAGATCGTCGCCGTCGGCAGCGACGTCGCGGACGCACCGGCCCTGGACCGGGCCCGGGCGGCCGGGATCGCGGCGTTCGTCGTGCGACCGGGGGACTTCCCCGACCGGACGGCCTGGACCGCGGCCCTGACCGCGCAGGTGCGCACGCTGGCACCGGACTGGGTCGTCAGCGCCGGGTTCATGCGCATCCTCGGGCCGGCCTTCGTCGAGGAGTTCGCCGGCCGGATCGTCAACGCCCACCCGGCGCTGCTCCCGGCGTTCCCCGGCGCGCACGCCGTCCGCGACGCGCTCGCCCACGGCGTGCGCGTAACCGGCTGCACGGTGCACCTGGTCGACCACGGCGTCGACACCGGACCGATCGTGGCCCAGCGGGCCGTCGACGTGCGTCCGGGGGACGACGAGGCGACCCTGCACGAGCGCATCAAGGTCGTCGAACGCGACCTGCTGGTCGGCACCCTTGCCTCGTTGATCGAAGGAGAACCGTGAGCGAGCAGACCTCGACCGGCCGGCGTCCGGTGCGCCGTGCCCTGGTGTCGGTCTACGACAAGACCGATCTGGTGGTCCTGGCCCGCGGCCTGGCCCTCGCCGGCGTCGAGATCGTGTCCACCGGATCGACCGCGAAGACCATCGCCGACGCCGGCATCGCGGTCACGGCGGTCGGGGACGTCACCGGCTTCCCGGAGACCCTCGACGGTCGGGTCAAGACGCTGCACCCGCACATCCACGGCGGCCTGCTCGCCGACCTGCGCAAGCAGGCCCACCGAGAGCAGTTGGCCGACCTCGGCATCCTCGCGTTCGAGCTCGTCGTGGTGAACCTGTACCCGTTCGGGCAGTCGGTCGCGCCCGGGGCCGGTGTCGAGGACTGCGTGGCGCAGATCGACCTCGGCGGCCCCGCGATGGTCCGCGCCTCGGCGAAGAACTACGCCAACGTCGCGATCGTCACGTCGCCGACGGCCTACGGCGACGTGCTCGACGCCGTGGGCGCGGGCGGGTTCACCCACGAGCAGCGGGCGGCCCTGGCCACCGAGGCGTTCGCGCACACCGCGACGTACGACATCGCCGTCGCGTCGTGGCTCGGCGCCGTCGTCGCTCCGCCCGCCGACGGGTTCGCGCACTGGCGCGGCGCGGCGTGGCGACGGGGCGAGGTCCTGCGCTACGGCGAGAACCCGCACCAGGACGCCGCGGTGTACCTCTCCGCGCACCACGAGCCGGCGCTCGCCGGCGCCGAGCAGGTGCAGGGAAAGGCGATGTCCTACAACAACTACGTCGACGCCGATGCCGCGCGGCGGGCGGCCTACGACCACCTCGGGCCGGCCGTGGCGATCATCAAGCACGCGAACCCGTGCGGGATCGCGGTCGGGACGGACGTCGCGGACGCCTACCGCAAGGCGTTCGCGACTGACCCGGTCTCGGCCTTCGGCGGCGTCGTCGCGGCGAACCGGGTCGTGACCGCGGAGCTGGCCACGGCGATGGCGGAGGTCTTCACCGAGGTCGTCGTCGCCCCGGACTACGAGCCCGCGGCGCTGTCGATCCTCGCGGCGAAGGCGAACCTGCGGGTCCTTCGGGTCGCCGGTCCCCACCCGGGACTGCACGTGGAGTCGCGGTCGATCTCCGGCGGCCTGCTCGTGCAGTCCGCGGACGCGATCGACGCCGCGGGCGACGATCCGTCGACCTGGGAACTGGTCAGCGGCGATCCGGTCGACGACGACACGCGGGCGGACCTGGAGTTCGCCTGGCGCGCCTGCCGGTCGGTGAAG
>CAYMNG010000137.1:0-5892 GCA_964391765.1 uncultured Bifidobacteriaceae bacterium
GACGTGCGGCCGGATGGTGTTGCCGGTCAGCGGCTTTCGGTGTCGGGCCCTTGCCTGCCAGGCCCGCCTTCCGCTGTCCCCCGGATCCGACGGTGGCACCCTTCTTCGTGCCGGGCTTGCGCATCGCGCCGCGTCGCTGGGAATTGCCTGCCATGTCGGCCTCGTCTCGTCGGCGGATCAGTCGTCGGGCGATCAGTCGTCGAACGACCAGCGGGCGCCGGACGCGGTGTCCTCGATGCGCACGCCGGCAGCCGCGAGCCGGTCGCGGATCGCATCGGCCGCGGCGAAGTCCTTGCGCGCCCGGGCCTGCTGCCGTTGGTCGAGCGCGACCTGGACGAGCGCGTCGACGACGTCCACGTGGGACGACCGACCGGACGACGCCCACGGCTCGGCCTGCGGGTCCAGTCCGAGCACGTCCAGCATCGCCCGGACGGCGTCGAGCGCCTCGCGCGCCGCGGCGAGGTCGGCGGCGGCGAGGGCGGCGTTGCCCGCACGGACGTGCTCGTGCAGGACGGCCAGTGCCTGCGGGACGCCGATGTCGTCGTCCATCGCGTCGTCGAACGCCGCGGGCCGCGCGTCGGGCCGGACCGCCCCGACGTCGCCCAGCGCGTTACGCGCCCGGTCGAGGAAGCCCTCGATCCGGCGGAACCCCTGCCCCGCCTCGGCGGCGGCGTCGTCGGAGTACTCGATCATCGAGCGGTAGTGCGCGCTGACGAGTTAGTAGCGCAGATCGATCGGCCGCATGCGGCGCACGACCTCGTCGACCAGCAGCGAGTTGCCCAGGGACTTGCTCATCTTCTCCCCGGCCGTGGTGACCCAGGCGTTGTGCAGCCAGTACGACGCGAAGTCGCCGCCGGCCGCCTTCGACTGGGCGATCTCGTTCTCGTGGTGGGGGAAGATGAGGTCCAGGCCGCCGCCGTGGATGTCGAACGCCGACCCCAGGTACCGCTCGGCCATCGCCGAGCACTCCACGTGCCAGCCGGGCCGACCCGATCCCCAGGGCGTCGACCACTGCGGCTCACCGGGTTTGGCCGCCTTCCACATCGCGAAGTCGCGGACGTCGCGCTTGCCGGCGGACGCCGAGTCGGTCGCCGCGAGCATCTCGTCGACGCGTTGACCGCTCAGCGCGCCGTACTGCGGGAACGCGCGCACGTCGAAGTACACGTCGCCGTCGGCCGCGTATCCGTGACCGGAGTCGATGATCCGCTGCATCAGCGCGACCATCTCCGGGACATGGCCGGTCGCCCGCGGCTCGTAGGTCGGCGGCAGGCAGCCGAGCACGTCGTACGCGCGGGTGAAGGCACGTTCGTTCCGCATCGCCACGACCCAGTACGGGACACCCTCCTCGGCGCCGCGGGCGATGATCTTGTCGTCGATATCGGTCACGTTGCGGACGAACGTCACGTCGAACCCGCGCGCGACCAGCCACCGGCGCACGACGTCGAAGGCGACACCACTGCGGATGTGGCCCACGTGCGGGGGGGCCTGGACGGTGGCACCACACAGGTAGATCCCGACGTGTCCGGGCCGGAGCGGGACGAAGTCGCGCACCGACCGGGTCGCGGTGTCGTAGAAGCGCAGTGCCACAGGCGAACAGTACCCAGGGTGCGCGGGCCGGCTCGGAGTCGTCCGCGCGATCCCGGCGTCAGGCGCGGACGACGACCTTGTCGGGCCTGATCCGCACGACCACGCGCACGGCGTCGGTCCCGTCGTCGCCGGTGTACCGGCCGGTCCCGTTGTAGGCGTCGTTGAGGCGGTCGATCAGCGCCCGCCCGCCCTCGCGGGTCATCGTCGCCGTGCCCCGGATCTCGACGTAGGTGTAGGGCTGGTCCCGGGGGCTGATCAGAACCGTCACCCGGGGGTCGCGCGCGAGGTTGCGCTGCTTGCGACGGCCCTCGACGGTCGAGACGATCAGGTCGTCGCCGTCGTGGGCGACCCAGACGACGGAGACCTGCGGTCGCCCGTCCGGCTCGATCGTCGCGATGGTCGCGAACTCGTGCGCGTCGATCCACTCCCGCGCCAGGTCCGGGATCGCGGTCACGTCGGCCTCCTTCGAGACGTCGTCATCGGAGCCGATCTCCGGTCCGGGCGACGATCGAGGCTACCGCGATCGCCGCGATCCCCTCGCCGCGGCCGGTGAGCCCGAGCCCGTCCGTGGTCGTGCCCGAGACCCGGACCGGCGCGCCCACGGCGGCCCCGAGCACCTCCTGGGCCTGCGCGCGACGATCCCCGATCCGTGGCCGGTTGCCGACGACCTGGACGCTGACGTTGACGATCGCGAACCCGGCCGCGGTGACCCGGTCGGCGGCGTGGCCGAGCAGGGCCGCGCCGGCGGCGTCGCGCCAACGCGGGTCGTCGGTGCCGAAGACGGCCCCGAGGTCGCCGAGTCCGGCGGCCGAGAGCAGCGCATCGCACGCCGCGTGCGCGGCGACGTCGGCGTCGGAGTGCCCGGCGAGCCCGGGCTCACCGGGCCAGTGCAGGCCGGCCAGCCACAGGGGGCGCGCCGGGTCGAACGCGTGGACGTCGGTGCCGATGCCGACGAACGGGTCACAGGACACCGCTGGCCCGCCGACGTGCCAGGACCGCCTCGGCCACGAGGAGATCGAACGGTCTAGTCACCTTGAAGGCCTCCGCGTGCCCGGGGACGACCTGGACCGCGAGCCCGAGTCGCTCGACCAGTCCGGCGTCGTCGGTGGCCTGGTCGTCGGGGTCGACGCCGGCATGCGCACGCTGCAGGATCGCGCGCGAGAACCCCTGCGGGGTCTGGATCGCGCGCAGCGACGACCGGTCGACCGTTCGCACGACCGCGTCGTCGGCGTCGACGCGCTTGATCGTGTCGACGACCGGCAGGCCCGGAACGACGGCGTCGTGGCCGGCCCGGACCGCGGCGACGACGGCGGAGACGACCTCGGCCGGGACCAGTGGTCGGGCCGCGTCGTGCACGAGGACGACGTCGACGTCCTCGGGCAGCGTGATCAGTGCGCGCGCGACGGAGTCCAGGCGGGTGTCGCCGCCGGGGACGACGACGACGTCGGCGGCGAAGGAGTGCTCGGTCAGCGTCGAGGTGACGAACTCGACGGCGTCGGGCGGGGCCGCGACGACGACGAGGTCGACCTGTCGGCTGGCGGCGACGGCGCGCACCGCGTGCACGAGCATGGGCGTCCCGCCGAGCGGGCGCAGGGCCTTGGGCGTTCCCGGCCCCAGGCGCTCACCGCGACCGGCTGCCGGGATGAGCGCCGCCGTACGTGGCACGCAGGTGCCTACGAGGCGAGGACTTCGTCGAGGATGGCTTCGGCCTTGTCCTCGTTGGTCTTCTCGGCCAGGGCCAGTTCGCTGACGAGGATCTGCCGGGCCTTCGCGAGCATGCGCTTCTCACCGGCGGACAGCCCGCGTTCGCGCTCGCGACGCCACAGGTCCCGCACGACCTCGGCGACCTTGATGACGTCGCCGGACGCGAGCTTCTCCAGATTGGCCTTGTACCGCCGCGACCAGTTCGTCGGCTCCTCGGTGTACGGCTGACGCAGGACGTTGAAGACCCGGTCCAGGCCCTCGGCGTTGACGACGTCCCGCACGCCGACCAGGTCGATGTTGTCCGCGGGAACGCGCACCGTCAGATCACCCTGGGCGACCCGGAGGACGAGGTACTCCCGATCCTGCCCCTTGATGGTCCTGATCTCGACCGCTTCGATGACCGCTGCCCCGTGGTGCGGGTAGACCACCGTGTCTCCGACGTTGAACGTCATGGATCGCAGGCCCCTTTCGTCGGCCCTCAAGGCTAGCACGGCCGGTGGACGGCCCCTTTCGCTACTGTGTGCCCCGTGAAGCGCTCCCACGTCGCCGCCGTCGCGGCCCTGGTCGTCCTCGCCGTGCCGGCCCTCACCGGCTGTTTCAGCGGCAAGGAGGCGACGACGAACATGCAGGCGACGATGAACTCCGGCGACGGGGTGACCGCAGAGGCCGGGCCGCTGCGCATCGACGGCGCAGTGCTCGTCCGGGCCGACGACGCCCCGAACGCGACGCTGACCACGCGCATCGCGAACACCGGGGTCGAGCCGGACACCTTGATCGCGGCGACCGTGAACGGCGCGCCGGCCTACATCACCCCGAACGCCGGCGAGATCCCGGCCGGTTCGGCCGTCTCCTTCGGTTACCAGTCCGAGGCGTGGATCAACGCGTACGGCCTCGACGTCCCCGTGTCGACCTACGTCCCGGTGACGCTGACCTTCGAGAAGGCCGGCCCGGTCGACCTGTCGGTGCTGACCGTCCCGCGCGCCGGCTACTACGCCGACGTCGCGGTGACCCCGCCGACCGCACCGCCGGCCTAGTCCCCGCGATCGCGGGGACGCGGCCCGCCGGTGTCGACCGCCGAGCACGAGCGGCTCGAGGAGACGCGCACGGGCGCCGCCGACTGGCGCCGCTGGGGCACCTACCTCAGTGAGCGCGCCTGGGGCACCGTCCGCGAGGACTACAGCGCCGACGGGGACGCCTGGGCGTACTTCCCGTTCGACCACGCGCGCAGCCGTGCCTACCGGTGGAACGAGGACGGCCTGGCCGGGTGGTGCGACGACCGGCAGACGCTGTGCCTGGGCGTCGCGCTGTGGAACGGCGCGGACGCGATCGTCAAGGAGCGCCCGTTCGGGCTGTCGAACGCCGAGGGCAACCACGGCGAGGACGTCAAGGACTACTGGTTCTACACCGACAACCTGCCCACGCACGCGTACGCGTCGATGGTCTACAAGTATCCGCACGCGGCGTTCCCGTACGCGGACCTGCGCGCGGGCAACGCCGCACGCGGTCAGGACGTTGGGGAGTACGAGCTGTTCGACGCCCTCGCGGCCGACTGGCGGGCCGGCCGCTACTTCGACGTGGTCGTCGAGTACGCCAAGGCGACGCCGGAGGACGTCGTGTGCCAGATCACGGCCACCAACCGCGGGCCCGACCCGGCGCCGCTGACGGTGCTGCCGCAGGCCTGGTACCGCAACACCTGGTCCTGGGCCGACGGTGCGCAACCGGTCCCGCGGCTGGGCGTCGTCGAGCACCCCGCCGCGTCGGCGGCGGCCACGACGCACCCGTTGCTGGGGCAACGGTGGCTCTACGTGACCGCCAGCGTCGACCCCGCGCCGCGGCTGCTGTTCTGCGAGAACGAGACCGACAACCAGACCCTGTTCGGGTCGGCGAACGCGTCGGCGACGACGAAGGCCGGCATCGGCGACTTCGTCGTCCGCGGACGCGCGGACGCGATCGATCCGCGATCCGGTTCGAAGGTCGCCGCGCTGGTCTCGGCGACGTTGGCCGGCGGGGAGTCGATGACGGTCACCGTGCGCTTGAGCCCCGCGCCGCTCGCGCGGCCGTTCGACGACGCCGCCGACGTCGTCGAACGTCGCCGGGCCGAGGCGGACGCCTTCTATGCCGACGTCGCCGCGCCCGGCCTGACCGACGACGAGAGACTCGTGCAGCGGCAGGCCTTCGCGGGCCTGCTGTGGTGCAAGCAGTATTACCACTACGCGGTACGTCGGTGGCTGTCTGGTGATCCGGGCGAACCGGCGCCGCCGGCGCAGCGCTGGCAGGGTCGCAACAGCGACTGGCAGCACTTCGCGCTCGGCGACGTCGTGTCGATGCCGGACGCCTGGGAGTACCCGTGGTTCGCCGCGTGGGACCTGGCGTTCCACTGCGTCACCCTCGCGCTGATCGATCCGGAGTTCGCCAAGTCGCAGGTGCTCATGCTGCTGACGGCGACGACGCAGCATCCGCACGGCCAGGTCCCGGCGTACGAGTGGGAGTTCGGCGACACGAACCCGCCCTTGCAGGCCTGGGCCGCGTGGCAGGTCTACCAACTCGACCGCCAGGTACGCGGTGTCGGCGACCGGGAGTTCCTGGCGACCGCGTACCGGG
>CAYMNG010000138.1:0-5853 GCA_964391765.1 uncultured Bifidobacteriaceae bacterium
GCACAGCCGCGCAGCTCTCGCCGCTTGACACGCTACGAGCCAGGGATATCTAGGCTTGCCCGGTGGTCCCCGAGCCGTACCCCGTCGTGGTCGCCGACGTGACGCTGCCGTTCCGCTGCGTCGACGCGGGCCCCACGCCCGGGGAGCAGGCCGCGGCGCAGTTCGCGCTGGCCTGGCCGTCCTACCGGCGGTGGTTCCTGCACCTGGGCGAGGAGCGGCTGGCCTCGTACGCCGAGTGCCGCGACGCGCTGCGAACGCACCTGCCCGAACTGCTCGACGACTACGACCGCCTCGTCGCCGCGGTCGGCGGCGGGGATCTCGAGGCCCGGTTCCTCAGCCACTGGTGCCCGCCGCCGCTGGTCACGGCCTGCTCGATCGCGGCGGTGTCGGCCCCGGCACCGCTGCTCGTGCGCAACTACGACTACCCGCCGCTGCTGTGCGACGCGTTGGCGCTGCGCACGCACTGGTCGGGGCGGACCGTCCTCGGCATGGCCGACTGCGGCTGGGGGCTCATGGACGGCATGAACGACGCCGGCCTCGCCGTCGCGATCTCGTTCGGGGGTCGCCGCGAGGTCGGCCCGGGGTTCGGCATCGGCCTGATCGTGCGCTACGTCCTGCAGGTGGCGACGACCACCGCGCAGGCGTGCGCGCTGCTCGAACGGCTGCCCGTGCGGATGTCGTACAACGTCGTCGTCGTCGACGCCCGCGGCGACTCGCGGGTCGTGATGCTCGCCCCGGACCGGCCGGCGCGGGTGGCCGACGACGGGTTCGCCGCGAATCGGCAGGGGACGACCGATTGGCCGCGGCACGCGGAGTACAGCAACTCCGTCGAACGTGAGGAGTACCTCGCCGCGCTCGTCGCGTTCCCGCACTCCGACGGCGAGACCGTGCAGCAGGCGTTCTTGCGTCCGCCGCTGTATCGGCCGTTGCACGAGAGCACGTGGGGGACGGTCTACACGACCGCGTACGAGCCGGCGACCGGCGTCATGACACTGCGATGGCCCGACGACTCCTGGCCGGTTCCGGTCGCCGGGACGTACGTGGGTCAGCGGCCGCGGACCGTCGCGGCCCTCGTCCCCGACCTGTCCGCGCACGTCCTCGAGGTCCGTCCGCCGACCCACACCGACTTCCTCGCCTGACCGGGTCAGGACGGGCGGCCGGTCCGCCGGAGTGCGTCCCATCGGGACCGCCGCCGTTCTACAGTTCGGCCGTGGCCGTCATCGATGAGGTTCGTCGCGGACTGGACGACGCGTGGCGCTGGCTGGGCCGCCGGGCCGCCACCGCCCGGGGTGCGGGGTCGGGGGCGGCGATCTCGGCGACCTCGTCCGGTGCGGCCGCAGGCAGCCGACCGCGCCTGCGCGGCCTGTCCGAGATCTACCGGTTCTTCCGCGAGAACCCGACGCCGATCTACTTCATCTCCCCCACGGCCTACAACCTGCTCGGCCTGGACGACTGGGTCAGTGCCCTGCGCTACGTGTCCTACTTCGACTCGTTCGACGGCGCGCACGACCACGTGTTCGTGCCGGCGCACGCGGGGCCCCGGGAGTTCGAGACCTTCGAATCGGTCAACACCTACCTGTTGGGCCACAAGGACGTCATCGACCACATCAACGCGCGCGGCCCCGGGTATGCGCTGTTCGTCATGTTCGACGAGGACACCGAACGGCTGGCCGGCGAACTCGGCCTGACGATCGCCCTGCCGCCGCGGGAGTTGCGCGAGCGGATCGACTCGAAGATCGAGACGACCCGGCTGGGCAACGAGGCGGGTGTGCCGAGCGCGCCGAACGTCCTCACCCGCTGCTCGTCGTACGGCGAACTGACCGAGGTCGCCCGCAAGCACGGCCTCGGGCCACGCCTGGTCGTGCAACTGCCGTACGGAGACTCCGGCCGCACGACGTTCTTCATCGAGAACGAGGCCGAGCGGGACGAGCACGCCGAGCACCTGGTCGGCGAGGACCTCAAGGTCATGCGGAACATCCGGCACCTGCCGGGCACGGTCGAGGCGGTCGCGACCCGGCACGGCACCCTGGTCGGGCCGGTCCAGGTCGACCTGACCGGTTTCGAGGACCTCACGCCGTACAAGGGTGGCTGGTGCGGGAACGATTGCGCGCCGGTCTCCTTCGGCCTGCAGAACCAGGCGCGGATCCGGGGGATGGCCCGGCGCCTGGGCGACCGGCTGTACCAGGAGGGGTACCGCGGGGTGTTCTGCATGGACTATCTCATCGACCTCGACGACGACACCGTGTACCTGGGCGAGATCAACCCGCGGATCTCCGGGGCCTCGCCGCTGACCAACCTGATCACGTCGCGCTACGGCGGGGTCCCGCTGTTCTTGTTCCACCTGCTGGAGTTCATGGACGTCGACTGGGAGTGCGACATCGCCGCCATCCAGCGACGGTGGCGTGACTTCGACCGGTGGAGCCAGTTGGTCATCAAGCAGACGACGGACGAGGTCGAGGTCATCACCGAGGCGCCGGCCAGCGGTCTGTGGCGGATGGACGAGGACGGCTCGGCCCGGTTCGTGCGGATGGAGACCGACTGGCACAACGTGACCGGCAGCGACGAGGCGTTCTACCTGCGCGTGTACGGCGTGAACGAGTACCGCTACCCGGGCGCGGACATGGGCGTCCTGCTCGTCCGCGACCGGATGCAGACCGCCGACCGCGAACTCATCCCGAAGGCCGCGGCGTGGGCGAGGGCGATCACGGCGCACTTCCATGGCGTCCCGGTCGAGCCGCGGATCGCGCAGCCGGAGGACCTGCTGTACGGCAAGTGGTTGTAGTCCTCCGTCAGCGGCCGGACGGGGCGCTCAGGCCGGTGGCAGCACGAGCGCGGCGAACAGCCGGTCCAGGTCCGCGGCGGGATCGACCGTCAGGCCGGTGTGTACCGGCCCGGGCTGGACGACGGTGCTGCGCGGCGCGGTGAGCCAGCGGAACCGACGTCCGATGTCCTCGTCGGTGTCGGGTCGACAGTCGGTCGCGGCCTGGGCGGCCCGGTCGACGTCACCGGCGTCGATGACCGGATCCACGGCGGCGAGTCGAGCGGCGTCGACGTGGGACCGTCCGCCGAGGTAGTCCCGGGCGCGGCAGTACAGCAGGACGCCGACGTTGATGGCCTCGCCGCGGTCCACGCGGGGGACCGCGCGCAGCACGGCGTATTCGAACGGGACACGGTCGGCGGTCATTCGCGCTCCCCTGCCGCCGCGACGAGCGCGGGCAGCCAGGTCGGTCGGGCCTGCAGTCGTGCGGTCAGCCGGTCGACGTAGGCGGCCGGCGTCCCGTCGTCGAACCACGGGGCCGGCACCTCGTCGACGATCGCGGCCAGCGTGTCGCGGTCGAGCAGGCCGGCGAACGCGTCGTCGGCCGACGTGACATCCGGACGCGAGCCGAGCAGGACGTGCCCACGGGTGTCGTACTCGCGTGAGTCGGCGGTCGTGGCCGTCGCCCAGCGGTGGTGGAACGTCAACGTCGCACCGTGGTCGATCAGCCACGGGCCGTGCCACTGCAGCATGTTCGGGTTGCGCCGGGTCCGGTCGCGGTTGTCGACGAGGGCGTCGAACCACAGCACGCGGCCGGCGAACTGCGCATCGACGGCGAACGCGTCGGGGTCGAAGTCCAACGCGCGCGGCAGGTAGTCGACGCCGAGGTTGACCCCGACGCTGGAGCGCAGGAGGTCCTGCACCTCCTCGTCCGGCTCGCCGGGGGCCAGTGCCGCGTCGATCTCGACGAGGGCGAGTTCGGGCACGGGCAGGCCGAGGATGCGTGCGATGCCCGCGCTGATCACCTCTGCGACCAGTGCCTTCGGCCCCTGTCCGGCGCCACGGAACTTCACGACGTAGGAGCCCAGGTCGTCCGCCTCCATCAGTGCCGGCAGGGATCCGCCCTCGCGAAACGGGGTGACGTAGCGCGTGGCACGAACGCGGCGGAGCACGTCGGCAACCTACCGCGACCGCGGGCGCGTCGCGGTCGGCGACCGGTCCGGTGCCGGGGATCCGCCGACCCGATCCGGAGCCGGTCGGGTACCTCGCCGCGGGCCGTGCGCTAGCCTTATCGCAAAGAGTTCGCAATAGCGAGAGGTTTGCGCATGTACACGCTCCCGGACCTGGCCTACGACTTCGGCGCGCTCGAGCCGGCGATGAGCGGGCAGATCGTCGAACTGCACCACGACAAGCACCACGCGGCGTACGTGAAGGGCGCCAACGACACGCTGGAACAGCTCGCCGAGGCGCGCGCCGCCGGCAGTCTCGGCGGTCTGGTCGGGCTGGAGAAGACGCTCGCGTTCAACCTGTCCGGTCACGTCCTGCACACGATCTTCTGGACCAACCTCTCACCGGACGGCGGCGACGCGCCGACCGGCGACCTGGGTGACCTGGTGGAGCGCGACTTCGGTTCCTTCGACGCGTTCAGGGCGCAGTTGACGACCGCCACCCAGTCGGTCCAGGGCTCCGGCTGGGGCGTCCTGGCCTGGGAGCCGCTCGGCGAGCGGCTGATCGTCACGCAGGTCTACGACCATCACGGCAACGTCGGCATCGGGGCCACCCCGCTGCTGGTGTTCGACGCGTGGGAGCACGCGTACTACTTGCAGTACAAGAACGTCCGCCCTGACTACGTCGCCCGGCTGTGGGACCTGGTCAACTGGGAGGACGTCGCCGGGCGCCTGTCCGCGGCCCGCGCCGGATGAGCCTCACCCCGGCGCTCGTCGAACCCGTCCAGCGGGCCGCCGCGTTCGTCGCGGCCCGCTCGCGCGGGGACAAGGACGCCGCGGAGGCGGTCCTCGCCGACTTCGCCGACGATGCCGAGCGGGCCGTCGCGTTCTGCCTGCTCTCCGAACTCGCCATCGCGCTCCTGGCCGAGCACGATGGGGAGGACGTCGACGCGGTCGCCACGAGCCTCGCGATCCAGATCGCGAAGGCAGGAGCCTGTGGCGTTCACCCGCACCGCGGTGCGCCGACGGACCACGGCTGATCCTGCGGCCAGCGGCGAAGCGGAGTTCGGTGGTGATGCCGGGCGTGGTCGCCTTGTCGTCTCCAGGATCAGGGTCCGAGTGCACGGGATGACGTGCACGCCGTCGGGCTGGTGCCCGCCGGATCCGGTACTGGTGATGACGCCGAGGGCTGCGGGCTCGTGGTGTCTGTCCGTGTCGACGTTGGTCGCGAAGCGTAGGAGTGCGGCGGCGGTCGCATCGACGTTGCGGGGGCTGAGTGTGATCTCGAAGGCCGCCCACCTGTTGTCGGTGTCGGTGTCGGAGAAGGGCCAGCGTCGCGGCCTGTCGAGCCACCTGACGTTTCTTCCAAACGACCGCCGCGGGCGCGACCCGCGCTCGTGGCGGCGTGCGCACGCGTCCTACGCATCGGCGTCCCCGCCGTGGGCGTGCAGGGCCCGATCGATGGTGTCGTCGGTGATGCCGGCGTAGAAGCGGCGGACGGTCTGGGGTCGGGCCAGGATCCCTGCTGGAGCAGGCCCTCCTCGGCGTAGCCCCACCGGTTGATCGCGGTCGTGGCGTACCGGGCGCGCAGGGAGTGCAGGGTGAACCGGAACAGCGTCCGGGCCCCGTCCGGGTGGGCAGGTGAAGGGACGACCGGAGGGCAGCGCCGGCGAGGTCAGCACTGGGCCGCAAGTGCAAGCGGAAGCGGAAGCAGCCCCGAAATCAGGTCAACAGCGGACAGGGAATCGGAGTTCTGATACGGGCAAAAGTCATTGGTATCAAACGCTCTCTCACTGGCGCCGCCTCGGGGACTTGAGCCCCGGACCTACGCGGGTTTCCTCCCCTCCCGGTCGCTGGAGACCCACCCAGATGACTGGGGTCGGGGCTGTCGATTGGGAAAGTGTCGCGCGTCTGAGGTTCGTGCACGGA
>CAYMNG010000139.1:0-5673 GCA_964391765.1 uncultured Bifidobacteriaceae bacterium
CCGGTAGGTGAAGTACGCCGCGGCGAGGAACAACGGGTAGCCCATGACGATCTTGACGATCCCCTGCACCTCGACCCACCCGGCGAGGTACATCGGGGTCTGCACCACCAGGCGACCGAAGAACACCCCGACCCAGATCCACGACGCCGCCGCGTAGGCGCGCCGCAGCGCGCGGTCGCGTCGCCACGACGTCCCCTCCCCCGTCAGGAGGCCCATCGCGACGCCCAGCAGCGGCCAGCGCACGAGGATGGACACCAAGAAGGCCGACCCGTACGCGAGGTTCGTCAACATCCCGGGCAGGTACACGTTCGAGGCGTTGTCGGTGCGCGCGGCGAACCAGGCCGAGATCGCCAACCCGACGAACCCGGCCGCGACCTGGCCGAGCGGCTCGCGCCGGACCAGGCGCCAGCCCGCGATCAACGCGCCGGCGATCAGCGCGGCCACCAGGGCCGGGCTCAGCCGGGCGCCGGTGAGGACGTACGCCACGACGAAGACCGCGGTCGGCGCACCGGAGTCGATCACCCCACGCCAGCCGCCGACCGCGCGTTCGAGGAGCAGTACCTCGGCCCGGATCTCCGGTCCGGCGACCGGATCGGCCTCGGCCCCCGCGGTCGCGTCGTCGGCCCCCGCGGCGGCGTCCGCATCCTCGGCCTCGGCCTCCGCGGTCGCGTCGTCGGCGTCGCTCATTCGACGGTCGGCTTGAGGTCGTACCGCGGGTTGTAGATCGTCGGGTGCTCGGTGTTGCACGTCAGCCGGCCGTGCACGACCATGCTGCGCCCGGCGTCGATCCCCGGGATGCGCCGGCGGCCCAACCACACGACCGTGACCGAGCCCGAGCCGTCGTACAGGTCGACCTCGAGGGCCGGGACGCTGCCCTGTGGGCGAACGGTGACCGAGCGGACCATCCCCCGCACCGTGACCCGCTGCCCGGGCGTGCACATCCGGATGGACCGCAGCCCCGCGGCCTGGTCGTCAGCGACCTCCTGCTGCAGTTCGTCGGCCTCGACCTGGGCCTGCGAGCGCAGGAAGCGGCTCATGAAGCCGCGCCCGCCCTGCTTCGTCGTCGCCATGGCTCCACGGTAGCCCGCGGTCGACCCGTCCGCGCCGCCGGCTCAGCGGATCTCCGTGATCTCCGGACCGCGTTCGAACGGGGACGGCAGGGCCGGCTCGGCCGACTGCTGCTCGGCGTCGACGGGCAGGCGAAGGACGATCGGCGCGCCCACCGGCATCGCCTCGCCGCCGCGGACGACGACCAGCGACCGGACGAACTCCTCCAGCGCCTGGGCCCCGGGACCGGGCCGGGCCGCTGACCCCAAGAAGACCGCGCGCAGGAACCAGCGCGGCCCCTCGACGCCGGTGAACCGCGCCGGCTGCAGCGGGCCGGACCCGTCGCCGCTGGCGACCTGCGCCCGCAGTTCGGCACCGAACGGGCCGTCGCCGTCCTCGACCAGGCCGCCGGCGGAGTTGATCGACGACCGGATCTGGGCCCGGACGTCGTCCCACAGACCGCCGCTGCGCGGGGCGGCGTACGGCTGCACCTGCACCGCGGCGTCCGCGCGCGTGAACGTCAGCTGGGCGATCTGCCCACTGCTCTCGTCCACCTGCACCTGGACCTCGATGCCGTCTGCGGGAGCGACCAGCAGTCCGCCGAGGTCCAACCGGTCGACACCGTCGCCGAAGTCGACCTGCGACAGGTCCCAGGGGCCTTCGGCGCGTTCGTCCATGTCCGTCCTTCGAGATCGCGTGGGGGGACCACCGCGGTTACCGATTCGTTACCGTACCGGCCCGCCGGGCCCGACGGCCGCTCAGGTGAGGGTCGTGCCGCCGGTGGAGCCGAATCCCCCGGCACCGCGATGCGAGCCGGGCAGTTCGCCGACCTCGTGCAGCCGGGCCCGGGCGACCTCCTGCACGACCAGTTGGGCGATGCGATCGCCGCGCGAGATCGAGAACGCGGCCGTTCGGTCGTGGTTGACCAGGGCGACGCAGATCTCGCCGCGGTAGCCGGCGTCGACGATGCCCGGACCGTTGACGACGCCGATCCCGTGCCGGACGGCCAGCCCGCTGCGGGGGCACACCAGCGCGACGAACCCGTCCGGCAGCGCGATCGCGATGCCCGTCGGAACCAGTGCCCGCTCCCCCGGGCCGAGGACGAGATCGACCCGGCTGCGCAGGTCCAGCCCCGCGTCCCCGGGGTGCTCGTAGGCCGGCAGCGGCAACTGCAGATCCAAGCGCCGGATCAGCACGTCGGTCACGGGTTGAACTCCACGTGGTGCTCCTCCCCCGCCGGCCGCCACGAGGGCCCGCCGGCGGCGCGGTCGTCGATCGCCCGCTGGATGGCGGCCGGGTCGCCGTGGTCGGCGAAGTGCTGCAGGGGAACGCGGACCAGCACCGCGTTCGCCGTCACGGCCACCGGCCCGTCGGCCCCGTCCAGCCGGCCCACGGCGCTGGTCAGGACCCGGCGGCCGCGGACGGCGTCCACCCGTGCCTCGACGTGCAGCACGCGATGGATGGGGACCGGGCGCCGGTAGTCCACTTCGAGCCGCCCGGTCACCGCGGGCCCGTCGAGCAGCCAGTTCAGCGAACCGACGATCTCGTCGACCGCCGTGGCGATGATCCCCCCGTGCGCGAGGCCGGGCGCGCCCTGGTGGTGCTCGGTGACGGTGAACCGGCCGGTGACCGTCAGACCGTCCCCGGCCGTCACCTCGACGTGCAGGCCGGTCGGGTGTCCCTCGCCGCAGGCGACGCACCAGCGGTAGTGGGACGGCACGGGCTCGCCGGGAGCCGGGGCCAGCGGCGACCGCGCCGGCAGCGCGGCGACCGCAGGTTCGGCGACCGACTCGACGTCCACCTCGGGTTCGCGCACCGCTGGACTCTACCGACGTGCCAGGCTGTGCGCGTGCGAGCCGACGTCACGTACCGCGAGCGGCTGTGGCCCCGGTGGTGGGCCTGGCTGCTGGCACTGCTCCTGCCGGCGATGCTCGCGGTCGCCTACGGCTTCGCGTTGGGCGCCGCGGTGGGCTGGGTCGTCGGCGCGCTCGCGGCGACGGTGGTCCTCGCTGCCGTCGCCGTCAGCGCACCGCGGGTCGAGGTCAGCGCCGACGGCCTGCGGGTGGGGCGCGCGCTGCTGCCGCCGGCCGCGGTCGGCGCGATCGAGGCCGTCGACGCCCGGCGGATCGCCGCGCTCCGCGGTCCCGGCGCCGACGCCCGCACCTTCACGGCGTTGCGACCGTGGACCTGCCGCGACGGCGTCCTGGTGACGATCGCCGATCCGCTGGACCCGCATCCGGCCTGGCTCGTCAGTTCGCGCCACCCCGACCAGGTCACCGCCGCGGTGACTGCGACGATTGCGCGCTGACCGGCAACCGACCGACCGCCCGACCAACCGACCGACCGGAGGATCCATGGAAGCCGAAACCGCAGTCGACGCACACGGTGACGCGGCCGCCGCGGTCGACGTCGACGTCAACCCCGTCATGCACCTGATCGCGCCCGTGGCCGCCGTGGCGGTGACGCTGGTCGTGCGCAAGATCGTCACCAGCGCGTACCAGCGCACGACGGGACTACCGGCACCCCTGCCGCGGGATCCGCGGATGCCGCTGTGGCGGGCGATCGCCTGGACCGCGTTGATCAGTTCGGCCGCCGCGGTCGCCGAGGTGGTCGCCTACCGCGCGATCACCCACATCGGCGCCAAGCCGCGATAGCGCACTCGTCCGGCGCCGCCGGTCAGGCGCACTCGGTGCAGATCGGCCCGTTCTTGCCCTCGTGATCGAGCTGACTGCGGTGATGCACCAGGAAGCACGACACGCAGGTGAACTCGTCGGACTGCCGCGGGAGGACGCGCACGGTCAGGCTCTCGTCGGACAGGTCCGCGCCGGGAAGCTCCAGCGTCTCGGCCAGTTCGGCCTCGTCGACGTCGACCGCGGACGAGGCCTTGTCCGCCCGGCGTGCCTTCAGCTCCTCGAGGCTGTCCTCTGCGAGCTCCTCGTCGGTCTTGCGAGGTGCGTCGTAGTCGGTGGCCATGTCGCGCATCCGCCCCTTCGTCCATGTACGGGCCCACTCACCCGCACCGACCCGAACACGTCGGGCTTCGTCAACATTCCGCGGGCGCCGATTGTGCCCCATGCCCGCGCGCGCCGCGTGGCAGGGTTGGCCACGACCGGCGATCACGACCCGCGACGACCTGACGACCCGACGACCCACCGGACCCCGGAAGGCAGCCATGCCCTGCTACGCCCTCGGCGACCTCGTGCCCGACATCGACCCGACCGCGTTCGTCCATCCCGACGCGGTCCTCATCGGCGACGTGCGCATCGGCCCGGAGTCCAGCGTCTGGCCGACCGCGGTCCTTCGCGGGGACGGCGCCGGAATCGTCGTCGGCGCGCGCACGTCCGTCCAGGACGGCACGGTCGTGCACTGCACCGCGACGTTGCCCACCGTGATCGGGGACCGGTGCGTCGTGGGCCACAACGCCCACCTGGAGGGGTGCACGATCCACGACGACTGCCTCGTCGGCTCGGGGTCGATCGTCCTGCATCGCGCGCAGGTCGGACCGAACGCGCTCGTCGGGGCCGGTGCGCTGGTGGGCAACGACAAGGTCGTCCCGGCGTTCGCCCGGGCGCTGGGCCTGCCGGCGACGATCACCCCCGACGCCGTGGCCGCGGGCGCGTTCAGCGCCTCCGCCGACGGCTACGTCGCCCGGGCCCGCCAATACCGTGCCGGGCTGCGGCGACTGGACTGACGCCGACTACGGTCATCGGGTGCTCAGCGGCTATCGGGCGACCCTCGCGCTCCCGGGCGCGCTTCGCTTCTCCGTCGCGGGGATGGTCGCTCGCCTGCCGAACTCGATCGAGACCTTGGGCATCATCCTGTTCGTCAGCAACCAGACCGGCTCGTACGCGCTGGCCGGGGCACTGTCCGCGACGTACCAGATCGCGGTCGCGTCGTGTTCGCCGCTGACCAGCCGCCTCGCCGACCGCCGCGGCCAAGGCCGGGTCCTCGCGTCGCTGTGCACCGCGAACGCGGCGTTCATCCTCGCCCTGGTCCTGGCCATCACGTCCGGCGCGCCGACCGCCGTCGCCTTCGTCGCGGCCGCCCTGGGCGGCGCGACGCAGCCGGCGGTCGGATCGATGGTGCGCGCCCGCTGGGCGGCGCTCGTCCCGGACACCGCGACCCTGCGCTCGGCGTTCGCGGTGGAGAGCATCATCGACGAGGCCGTGTTCACGGTCGGCCCGCTCCTGACGTCGGTCCTGGCCTTCCGCGTCGGGTTGCCGGCGCCGCTGATCGTCGCCGCGGCGCTGGTCCTCCTCGGCGGCTACGCCCTCGCCGCACAGCGGGCGACCGCACCGGCCCCGTCGGTCGCGCGGCACGACCACGAACGTGGTGTGCTCGGGTACCCGTCGCTGTTCATCGTCGTCGCGGCGACCGTCGGAATCGGCGGGGTGTTCGGCACCTACGAGGTCGCCGCGGTCGCGTTCGCGCAGATCGCCGGCAACGCCGACGCGTCCGGGATCATCCTGGGCCTGTGGGCGTTCGGGTCGCTCCTCGGTGGCCTGTTCTTCGGTTCCCGCCACTGGCGCGGATCGCTGCCCCGGCAGTCGCTGCTGCTGACCGGACTGCTCACCGTCTCGGTGTCGCCGGCGGTCGCGGTGCGCTCCACCTGGGTGCTGGCTGCCG
>CAYMNG010000140.1:0-5670 GCA_964391765.1 uncultured Bifidobacteriaceae bacterium
CTTGGAAAGCGTGTTGGGAGCAATCCCTCAGGGGTTCGAATCCCCTATCCTCCGCTCACCGCCGGCAGATGGCGCGATTCCCCGGCGCGCGCGGGGCCGATGGTGCGATAGTCGCGTTCGTGGAGCCGGGCCGTCGCGCACGTCGCGCCGGTGCAGTTCCCTACGTCAGCCAGGGCGTGTGCTTCGCCGCGCTGGTCACGCGCATCCCGACGATCCAGGACCGGTTCGGCCTCGACGAGGGCTCGCTGGCGATCCTGCTCGGCCTCGTCCCGATCGTCGCCGGCGTCGGCAGCGTGGTGACCGGATCGGCGATCGCCCGCTGGGGCGCCGCGGCGACCTTGCGGGTCGTCGGACCGCTGACCCCCGTCGCGCTCGTCACCGTCGGGCTGAGCGACTCGATGCCGATGCTCGTCGCGACGCTGGTGTTCGTCGGCCTCGCGCTGGGGTGCGTGGACGCGGCGATGACCGCGCACGCGGCGGTCGTGGAGTCGACGTACCGGCGCAGCATCATGGCGTCGTTCTTCGCGGTGTTCAGCCTGGCCGGGATCGTCGGTGCCGGACTGGCCGCGATCGCGGCCGGCACGACGATGTCGCTCGCCGCGTTCTTCGGACTGCTGGCGATCGTGCTCGTCCCGATGCACCTTGTCGCCGGGCCGTTCCTCATGCGCGGGCGCGGGAGTGCGTCGGCGTCGCAACCGGATCCCACCTCGGCCCGACCACGGGTGCCGTGGCGACCGATCATCGTGATCGGCGTCGCCCTGACGTGTGTCTACGTCGCGGACTCCGCGGCGTCGAACTGGAGCGCGGTCTACCTGACGAAGGCGCTGTCCTCCAGCGAGTCCGTCGCCGCGCTGGCCTACGCGTGCTACGCGTTGATGACCCTCGTCGCTCGGACGTTCGTCGATCGCGGGGTGATGGCCCGTGGTCCGGTGCTCATCGTGCGACTGGGCGGATCGGTCGCGGCGCTCGCCGCGGCGTTGATCGCGCTGGCCCCCGGCCAGGGCTGGGCGCTCGCGGCATTCGGCTTGCTGGGCCTGGGCGCCGCGCCGATCATCCCGCTGGCCTTCACCGCTGCCGCGCAGCACGACGCCACCGGCAGCGGCGTCGCGATCGCCCGGGTGAACGTGTTCAACTACGTCGGATTCGTCGTCGGCGCACCGCTGATCGGCGTGGTCGCGGACTTCAGTTCGCTGCGCTGGGCCTTCGCGGCCCTGGTGCCGATCGTGCTCGTCGTCGTCGTGCTCGCGCCGGCGTTCCGGGTCGCGTCGTACGCCCGAGGCTGAAGCGCACGCGCGCACGCTGGCCTGTACCCTTCTCGGCGGTGGCGTGTCCGAGCGGCCAAAGGAGCACGCCTCGAAAGCGTGTGTGGGGGCAACCTCACCGTGGGTTCGAATCCCACCGCCACCGCCATGCGAATCGGGGGTCCCGGGTGCTCTTCCCGGGGCCCCCCGATCGGCATGACGACCAGCGCTGCGGTCGCGTCGGCCATGCCGTCGATGGCAGCCGTCGATAGCATGGGGCGTGCCCCCGATCCCGTTCAACCGACCGTATTCCGGGCGGTCCGCGGTGGCCAACGTCTCGGCGGCGCTGGCGTCGCTGCACCACTCCGGCGACGGCCCGTGGAGTCGGCAGGTCGCCGAGGGGATCGCCCCCCTCGTCGGCGGCGGGCGGGTCTTTTTGACCCCGTCGGGCACCGCAGCACTCGAGTTGGCCTGCATGGCCCTGGGCCTCGGGCCCGGTGACGAGGTGATCGTCCCGTCGTTCACGTTCACCTCGACCGCGACGGCGGTCCAGCGCACCGGTGCGACCGTGCGGTTCGCCGACGTCGACCCGGTGACGTTGAGCATGGGTGCCCCCGAAGCCGCCGAACGGCTCACCGACCGGACGCGGGCCGTCATCGCCGTGCACTACGGCGGGCAGTCGGGACCGATGACGGACCTCGTGCGGCTGTGCGCCGACAACGGGCTGACCCTGGTCGAGGACGCCGCGCATGCGCTCGGCGGTTCGTACGACGGGCGCCCGTACGGGTCGTTCGGGACGTTCGCGGCACTGTCCTTCCACGAGACCAAGAACCTGTCGTGCGGCGAGGGCGGTGCGCTCGTCGTCAACAAACCCGACCGGATCGATGCGATCGAGCAGTTGCGGGAGAAGGGAACCGATCGGTCGCGCTTCTTCCGCGGCCAGGTCGACAAGTACACCTGGGTCTCGCCGGGATCGAGCTTCCTGCTGCCGGACGTGCTCGCAGCCGTGCTCGCCGCCGGGCTGGCGGACTGGCCACGGACGCAACGCCGGCGCCACGCCGCGTGGGAGGCCTACGCCGACCGGCTGGCGGCCTTCGCCGACGCGCGGGGATTCGTCCTGGGTCGGCGGCTGCCGCACGCCGACCATCCGGCGCACCTGTTCCACCTGCTCGCGTCGTCCGCCGACGAGCGGGACGACCTGCTGGCCTTCTGCCGCGGTCGCGACGTCCTCGCGGTGTCGCACTACCAGCCGCTCGCCGACTCGGCCGAAGGCCGACGGGCGAGCGCGCCGCACGTCGACGCCTGCCCGGTGACCGTCGACGTGTCCGCGCGCCTGCTCCGGCTGCCGCTGTACGGGACGATCACCGACACCGAGATCGATTCCGTCGTCGACACGATCGAGGCCTGGGCGGCGGAGCGGGGTCCGGATGCCTAGGCCGATCCCCGAGGGCGTGAGCGTCGTCGTCCCCGTGTACCGCAGCGACGCGACCCTGGCGCCGCTCGTCGAGGGGGTCGCCGTAGCGCTGGCGGACGTCCCGTCGTGGGAGATCGTCCTCGTCGACGACGGCAGTGGCGGTGCGACCTGGCCGACGGTCGCCCGGCTGGCGCGGGAGCACCCACGGGTGCGAGCGCTGCGGTTGAGTCGGAACTTCGGCCAGCACAACGCCCTCGTCGCGGGGTTGCGGGCGGCCCGCTTCGGCACGACCGTCACGATCGACGACGACCTGCAGAACCCGCCCGCGGAGATCCCGCGGCTGCTCGCCCGGCTCGGCGAGGGCGACCTCGACGTCGTCTACGGCGTCCCCGACCAGCCCGAGCAGGCGCTGTGGCGGCGGTTGGCCGGACGGATGAGCCGACAGGCGATGCGCAGCGTCCTGGGGATGGCGTCGGCTCCCGACGTGACCAGCTTCCGCGCGTTCCGCACGCGCCTTCGCGACGCGTTCGACGGCCAGCTCGGTACGAACGTCGCCCTCGACGCCCTGCTGTCGTGGGGCACGACGCGATTCGGCTCCGTGACCGTCCGGCACGCGCCGCGCGAGACGGGCCGGTCCAACTACACGTTCGGCAGACTCGTCCGCTTCACCCTCGACACGACGACCGGCTACTCGGCGGTGCCGCTGCAGATCGCGAGCGTCACCGGGCTGGTCACGGCCGCCTTCGGGGTGGTCGTGCTCGCCTGGGTCGTGGGCCGACCGCTGCTCACCGGCCAGTCCGTGCCGGGGTTCCCGTTCCTGGCGTCCACCATCGCGATCTTCTCCGGGGTCCAGCTGTTCACCTTGGGGATCATGGGGGAGTACTTGGCCCGCATGCACTTTCGCATTATGAGCAAGCCGACGTACGTGATCGCCGAGGACACGGACGGATCCACCGGCGACCTGGCCGCGGGCGAGTCGGGAGCGTGATCGTGGTCTACCAGTCCTACGGCCCGAACTCGCCCGCGCAGCCGCGGGTCGAGGCGTCGACGGTGGAGTCGCGCACGTTCGGGATCGACGTCGGCCGCCTCGACGTCGGCCTGGGGGCGGACGCCGGCCGACTCGATCTCGCGGCGGTCCTCGACGACGGCGACTGCGATCTGGTGCTGCTGCGCTACCCGATGCAACTCCTGGATCTCACCGAGCAGCTGCGCATGTCCGGTCGCCCGACGATCACGTCGGACCCGCTGATGTACTTCACCCGCAGCCCGGCCACGCAGGACCACGCGCCGGTGGCGATCCGCCGGCTCGACGAGTCCGACGCCGTCGAACTCGACGCGGTGATCGGGGAGGTCTTCCCCGGACACCCCAATCACTACCAGGTCAACCCGCTGACCCGGTCGGTAGACATCGTCGCGGCGTACCGGGAGTGGGCCCGAGCGACCTTGGTGCATCCCGGGCGGCGGGTGTACCTCGCCGACGTCGACGGCGTCGGGGTCGTCGGGATGTTCATGGTCCAGCAGTGGGGTTCGGACCTCGAGGTGCTGCTGGGCGGGATGATGCCGGCGGCCCGCGGTCGTGGCTGGTACCGCGCGATGTTCCGCGCGATCACCGATCTGGCCCACGCCGACGGCGCGACGATGGCCTACACCGCGGCGCAGGCGTCGAACATCGCCTCGATCCGCGGCTTCACGACCACCGGGTACCACCCGCACCTGACCCTGGCCACCGTGCACGTCCTGCGCCCGGGACTGCTCCCCTAGCGCGGTGTGTCCTACCCGCCAGAGGATCGAGTACACCGCGGGCCGGTCCGTCGCGTTCCGTGTCCTCGGCCGCGTCCGGTAGATTCGGGGGTCGGCCACGAGAGGGAAGTGCGGTCCTGTGACCAGCCGTGAATCGATCCTGCGCGACGTCCGAGCCTTCGCCACGGCGTCGTTGGCGCCCGGCGAGTTCGTCCCCGGCGCGAGCCCGGTGCCGGTGTCCGGCAAGGTGCTCGACGGTGCGGACATCGCCGCGCTCGTCGACGCGAGCCTCGACGGCTGGCTGACCTCGGGCCGGTTCACCGAGAAGTTCCAACGTGCCCTGGCCCGGTACGTCGGGACCCGCAGCAGCGTCTTCGTCAACAGCGGGTCGAGCGCGAACCTCGTCGCGCTCAGTGCGTTGACCAGCCCGAAGTTGCACAAGCGGGCGCTGAAGGAGGGCGACGAGGTACTCACCGTCGCGATGGGCTTCCCGACGACGATCAACCCGATCATCCAGAACCGGCTCAAGCCGGTCATGGTCGACGTCGAGCTCGGGACGTACGACGCGATCCCCGATCGGCTGCGCGAGGCGATCGGACCACGCACCCGCGCCATCATGATGGCCCACACGCTGGGCAACCCGTTCGACCTCGGTGTCGTCACGGACCTGTGCAAGGAGCACGGGCTGTGGCTGGTCGAGGACTCCTGCGACGCGCTCGGATCGACGTACGACGGCAAGCGCACCGGGAGCTTCGGCGACACCGCGACCGCGAGCTTCTACCCGGCACACCACATCACGACCGGCGAGGGCGGGGCGGTGTTCGTCAAGTCGCCGCTGGTCAAGAAGCAGGTCGAGTCGTTCCGTGACTGGGGCCGGGACTGCTACTGCGAGACCGGCCACGACAACACCTGCCTGAAGCGGTTCGACTGGCAACTCGGTGACCTGCCGCGGGGCTACGACCACAAGTACGTATACAGCCACATCGGCTACAACCTCAAGGCCACCGACATGCAGGCCGCGATCTACGCGGCGCAAGCTGCCGACTATCGCCCCGAGGCGCTCCTCCAACCGGCTGCCGTCGCCGACCTGGTCGGCTTCCTCGTCGACCACCCGGCCATGGAGCTCACCGAGGTCTCCCTCCGCTCCGCCACCGCCGGCTACCACCCCCACTCCGGCTGACCTGCTCGCGGGAAATTCCCCACATCTCCTGCTGTGGGAATTCCCCCACTCAGTACACTGTGGGGAAATCCCCGCGTCGAGGAGGTGCGATGGCG
>CAYMNG010000141.1:0-5660 GCA_964391765.1 uncultured Bifidobacteriaceae bacterium
GACCGGACACACCGCACCGACCGGTCGATCGGTGAGCACCATCCCCCCGGAATGGATCGACAGGTGCCGGGGCAGGCGCAGCATGCGGTCGACGACGTCGGCGAGCGGCTCGGGCCAGGCGGCCTCGCCGGGTACCGCGTCGGGTGCGGCGCCACGTCCGCCCGGGTGCGGGTCGACGTGCCGTCCGGTCTGCTTGGCCCACGCGTCGGCCTGACCGGGGCTGTAGCCCAGGGCCCGGGCCGCGTCGCGGATCGCCCCGCGCGGCCGGTAGGTGTTGACGTTGGCCACCATCGCGGCGCGCTCGCGGCCGTACCGGGCGTAGACGTGCTGGATGACCTCCTCGCGCCGGTTGTTGGCGATGTCGACGTCGATGTCCGGCGGACCGGTCCGGGCGTCGGACAAGAACCGCTCGAACAGCAGGCCGTGCGCGACCGGGTCGACCGCGGTGATGCCCAGGGCGTAGCAGACCGCGGAGTTCGCCGCCGACCCGCGGCCCTGGGCGAGGATGCCCTCCGCCCGGCAGAACCGCATGATCTCGTGGACGATGAGGAAGTAGCCGGGGAACCCCAGCCGCTCGATCACGCCGAGTTCGTGCTCGATCTGCGCCAACGCCTTGGCGCGCAACGGCTCGACCCGACCGGCGTCGTAGTCCGGGCCGTACCGCTCGGCCGCGCCGCGGGTCACCTCGTGCCGCAGCCAACTGGCGTCGGTGTGCCCCTCGCCCAAGGTCCGGGGCGGCAGGCCGGGCGCGAGCAGGCGTAGGTCGAACGCGCACCTTCGGCCCAGGTCGACGGTTGCCTCGTACACCCCCGGGTACCGGCTGAGCCGGGTCGCCATCTCCGCCCCCGAGCGCAGGTGCGCGGTGCCGGCCGCCGGCAACCACCCGGCCAGGTCGTCCAGGCTGCGTCGGGCCCGCACCGCGGCCAGCACCGACGCCAGCGGCGCGTCCTGCGGCCGGGCGTAGTGCACGTTGTTCGTCGCCACGACGGCGACGTCGACCCGGCCGGCGAGGGCGAACAGCGCGTCGTTGCGGTCGTCGTCCCCGGGCTGGTCGTGATCGACCAGTTCGACGTAGACGTGCTCCGGACCGAACTCCTCGACGAGGTCGCGCAGCGCCGCCTCGGCCGCGTCGACACCGCCGGCCGCCAGGGCCGCGGGTACGGCCCCCTTCCGGCAGCCGGTCAGGACCGCCCAGTGCCCGCCGGCCGCCAGGGCGAGGTCGGCGCGCTCGTAGGCCGGTGCCCCCTTGCGCCCCCGCAACCCGGCAGTGCTGATCGCGGCGGCCAGCCGGCGGTAGCCCTCCTCGTCGCGGGCCAGGACGAGCAGGTGCTCGCCGGCCGGATCGCACACCCCGCCCTGTCGCTGCGTGAGCCCCAGGCTCAGTTCGGCGCCGAACACCGTGGCGATCCTCGCCCCCTGCCCGCGCGCCCAGTCCACGGCCTGGGCCAACCGGGCCGCGCCGTACAGGCCGTCGTGGTCGGTGACGGCGAGCGCCTCGACCCCGAGCGCGATCGCCTCGGCGACCAGCTCGTCGGGTCCGCTGGCCCCGTCGAGGAAGCTGTACGCCGAATGGCAGTGCAACTCGACCCACGGCCGGACATCGTCATCGGGCACCGGCCCGGGTGCCGGCCCGGACCGGCGGCGCTCCGGGCCGCGCCGGCCGTGCTCGGCCGCCACCGGGCGCGGTGCCGACGCCGGCGCACCGGCGCCCCAGGTCAGCCGGCGTTCCACCTCGCGCCACGGCACGACCGGGTTATGGAACATATGTTCGATACTACCGGGAGCCCCGACCCCCGTCGACCTGTTGGCCGGGCACGAACGCGGCAGACCGGTTTTGGTTGCCCGTCACGTTGAGGCAACCGCCACCGGCTGGCTAGCGTGACCGCGCCAGCGGACCACCGACCCGGCACGATCCTCGAGGAGCCATGGAGCACTTCAGCACGACGTTCGTCGGCGGTCGCTGGGTCGACACGCACGGCGACCAGGTCACGGCGGTGATCGACCCGAGCACGGAGGAGTGCATCGCCGCCGTGCGCGAATGCAGCCTGGCCGACGCCGACGCGGCCGTCGCGGCCGCCACGGCCGCGCTCCCGACGCTGCGGAGCACGAGTCCGGCCGAGCGGGCCGCGATGCTGATCGCCCTGGCCGACACGCTCGATCGCCGGGCCGAGGACCTGGCGGCGCGGATCACCGCGGAGATGGGCGCACCGGTCAAGCACTGCCGCTCCCTCCAGGTCGACCCGGCGATCGAGACGTTCCGGACGTACGCCGAGGTCCTGTCCGCGGCCCGGTTCGAGGAGACGCTCGGGCCGTCGACGATCGTCCGCGAACCGGTCGGCGTCGTGGCGGCGATCACCCCGTGGAACTACCCGCTCCTGCAGACGACCGCGAAGGTCGGCGGGGCGATCGCGGCCGGCTGCCCGGTCGTCCTCAAGCCCAGCGAGATCACCCCGCTGGACGCGTTGGTCCTCGCGCAGGCGGCCGAGGCCGCGGGCCTGCCCGCGGGGGCGATCAACCTCGTCCTCGGCACGGGGCCGACCGTGGGCGAGCACCTGGCCCGGCATCCCGCGGTCGCGATGGTCTCCCTGACCGGGTCGACGCGGGCCGGTCGACGGGTCGCGTCGCTGGCCAGCGGTTCGCTCAAGCGACTGTCCTTGGAACTGGGCGGCAAGTCCGCCGCCGTCGTCCTGCCCGACGGCGACCTGTCCGCGGCCGTCGAGAGCACCGTCGCCACCATCATGCTCAACACCGGCCAGACGTGCACGTCGCTGTCCCGGCTGCTGGTCCCGCGGACGATGCTCGCCGACGCGGCCGCGCTGGTCGCCGAGCACATGGGCGCGTACCGGGTCGGCTCGGCGCACGACCCCGCGACCGACGTCGGCCCGCTGTCGAACGAGAGCCAACGCCAGCGGGTCCACGACTACCAGGAACGCGCACGCATCGAAGCCGCCGAGGTGCTGTGGGAGCACCCCGACCCACTGCCGGCGAACGGGTTCTTCGTCCGCCCGATGGCGGTGCTGGCGACCGATCCACACGCCACGGTCTCGCAGGAGGATATCTTCGGACCCGTCCTCACGGTGCTCGGCTTCGAGGACGAGGACGACGCCGTCCGGATCGCCAACGCGACCCCGTACGGGCTCTACGCGACCGTGTGGTCCGCCGGCCGTGCGGACGCCGTCGCCCGCCGGATCGAGGTCGGCAGCGTCGACACGAACGGCGCGGTGTTCAACGAGTTGGCCCCCTTCGGCGGCTGCCGCCAGTCCGGGTACGGCCGCGAGCTCGGCATCCACGGAGTCCACGAGTTCACCCAGCTGAAGGCGATCCAGTCATGAGCGAACGAACGGGCAGCGGCGCCGACGCCGTCGTCGCGGCACTGACCACCCTGGGGGTCGAGGACGTATTCGCGATCGCCAGCGTCCACAACCTGCCCCTGCTCGACGCGATCCGCCGCCGCACCACGATCCGCGTCGTCAACACCCGGCACGAGCAGGGCGCGGTGCACGCGGCCGACGGCTACGCCCGCCGCAGCGGTCGGCTCGGCGTCGCGATCACCTCGACCGGGCCCGGGGCCGCCAACGCCGTCGGCGCGCTGCTCGAGGCGAAGTTCTCCGGATCGCCGGTGCTCATGCTCACCGGACAGGTGGAGGCGCGGTTCCTGGGGCAGGGCCGCGGGTACCTGCACGAGGCCGAGAGCCAGCAGGCGATGCTGCGGACCGTCACGAAGGACACCTGGTCGCCGCGACGGGTCGTCGACCTCGGGGCCGCGGTGCTCGACGCCGGCACGCTCGCGCTGACGTCCGCCCGCGGACCGGTCGCCGTCGAGATCCCCATCGACCTGCAGTTCGCCCCGTGCGACGCGCCCAACCCCGAGCCGCGCGCCGCCGTGACGGCGACCGCGCCGGACGACCGCGTCGAGCAGGCCGCGGACCTGCTCCGGTCGGCCCACCGCCCGGTGATCTGGTCCGGCGGCGGCGTCGTCGGGTCGGGGGCCAGCGCCGACGTCGCGCGGTTCGCCCGGACCCACCGCATCCCCGTCGTGACGACGATCCAGGGCCGCGGCGTGCTTGCGGAGGAGGAGGCCCTGTGCCTGGGCTCGCTCGCGGCCTTCGGCGACCTGCGCGAGATCGTCGAGGGCGCGGACGTGCTGCTCGCCCTCGGCAGCCGATTCCAGATGTACGACACCGACTTCTGGAGCCTTCGGCTTCCGCAGGACCTGATCCACGTCGACACCGAAGCCGCGGTCGTCGCGCGCACCTACCCGCCCAAGGTCGCCATCTACGCCGACGTCGCCGACACCGTCCGACGCCTCGACGCGCTCCTGGACGGCTTCCAGGCCCCCGCGGAGTGGGCCGACCGGGCCGGCGCCGCGCGCGACGTGGTCGTCGCCGGTGCGCGTGACCTCATCGGACCGGACTACCGCGCGATCATGGACAGCATCCGCCGTCACCTGCCCGACGCCGGCGCCGTCGTCCGCGACGCGACGACGGCCGCGTACTACTGGGCCGACAACCTGCTGGCCATCCGTGAGCCGCGCACCTCGATCCACCCCGGCGCTGCGGCGATCGGCCCCGGCCTCCCCCTGGCCCTCGGCGCCGTCGCCGCGACCGGCGAGCGTGGCGTCGTCATCCACGGCGACGGCGGGATCATGCTCACGATCCCCGAGCTGGCGACGTTGGCGCAGTACGAACTCCCGCTGACGGTCTGCGTGTTCAACGATCACGGCTACGGGATCCTGCGCGACATCCAGTCCGCGACGTTCCCCGGGGCGCGGCACGACGTCGACCTGCTCACCCCCGACTTCGTCGCCCTGGCGGAGTCAATGGGCGTTCGGGCGCATCGGGTCACGACGGCCGCGCAGTTCGACGCGGCCTTCGCCGACTCCGTCGCTGCGCCCGGGCCCGTCCTCATCGAGGTCGACATGCGTGAACTGGTGCCGGTACGCATGGCGGCCGGCGCGCACCGGAACCTCTCGTAGCCCCGAACCAGCAGCGACAGGGGGCCTGGTTGTGCCACCGACACATCGACTCCCGGCGGTCGTTTGTGGACGTGCGCCGGTGACACCCGCGGACGACCTGGCCTTGACTGGGTCGTCCGATCATCGACGGACCGCGAACACCACACCAACCGGCGGAACCAACCGACGGAACCAACCGACGAAAGGTGATCACGTGCGACACAGCAAGGTGGCGATCGGGATGCTCGCCGTTGTCGGCCTCGTAACCGTGGCCTGCTCCTCCGCACAGACATCGACGACTCCCACGGGCGGCGCAAGTTCCGCCAGTGCCGCGGCGAGCGCACCGGCGAGTTCACCGGCGGCCGCGAGTGCGTCGGCGAGCGCACCGGCCAGCGCTGAGCCGGTCATGTTCGGCAAGTGCGCGGTGACCGGCACGAAGGGGTCCATCCCGCTGGCCGAGACGGTCAACCCCGGCGTCCTGACGGTGAAGACGAACCTCCCGGCCCCCGGCTGGTGGAACGGCAACACGCCGGACACGATCGACAGCGGCTTCGAGTACTGCATCGCCGCGAACATCGCGTACCTCGCCGGCCTGGACGCCGTCAAGGTCGAGGAGGTCTCCTTCCCCGCGTTGATCGCCGGCCAGGAGCGCGGCTTCGACCTGGCGCTGGACCAGGTCACGATCACGCCTGACCGGGCGAAGGTC
>CAYMNG010000142.1:0-5506 GCA_964391765.1 uncultured Bifidobacteriaceae bacterium
CGCGGCGCCGAGGTGGTCGACCTGCTCGCCGCGTTGAACACCGGGCACGAGGGCGGGCTGGGGACGATCCACGCGAACTCCGCGGTCGACGTGCCCGCCCGGTTGGAGGCGCTGGGGATCGCTGCCGGGCTGGACCGCGTCGCGGTGCACGCGCTGGTCGGCGCCGCCGTCGACGTCGTCCTGCACCTGGGCCGGACCGCAGGCATCCGGCACGTGGCCGGCCTGCACGTCCTCGAGCGGGACGGGGCCGGTCTGGTGCGCGCGATCCCGGCGCTGACGTGGCGCGACGATCGGCTCGTGCCCGACGTCGGCGAGGCACGGCTGCGGCACCTCCTGGACCGGCGATGACCGCCGTCGCGGTCCTTTGCGCGATGGCGGCGTCCGCGATCGCCGTGACCCTGGTCGTCCCGACCGCCACCGAGGCCCGGATCCGGGCCGTGACCGGATCGGCGGCGCCACCGCGGCTGACCGCGACCGTGGCCGCGGCCGTCGTGGGGATCGGCGGTCGGATCGGCTTCGGGCCCGCATCGCGCCGGCGCCGCGCGCGGGCGCGGCTCGCGACGATCGAGTCACTGGGTGCGCTGGCCGCTGAACTCGGTGCCGGTCAGCCGCCGGCGGTCGCGCTCGAGCGGGCCGCCGGCTCGCCACCGACCTGGCCGTCGGCGCTGGCCGCGCAGCGGATGCAGGCCGACGTGGCGCAGGGGCTGCGCGTCGACGCCGCGCAGCGGCCGGTCCTGGTCGAACTCGCGGCGTGCTGGCAGGTCGCGGCGCAGACCGGGTCGGGGCTGGCGGCGTCGGTGGAGCGACTGGCCCGGACGGCGCGGCGGGCCGAGGAGGTGCGCGGTGAGCTGGAGGCGCAGTTGGCCGCGCCTCGCGCGACGGCTCGCCTGCTCAGCGCGCTACCGGTGATCGGGGTCGGCTTCGGCGTGCTCCTCGGCGCCGATCCGGTGGGCTGGTTGCTGGGGTCGACCCCGGGTCGGGTCTGCCTGGTCGTCGGCGCCGGGCTGACGCTCGCGGGCGCGTGGTGGACCGGCCGGATCGGTGCGGCGGTGGAGCGAATGCTGTGATCGCGCTGGCGGTCGCACTCGCGGCCGTGGCCGCCTGGCTGGTCCGGGGCCAACCGCCGGAGGCTCGGCTGAAGCGTGTCGTCGCCGGTCGGGCGGCGGGCGGGCGAACGGGAACCGCTCGGGCACGGGCCGACGGCGGTCGGCTCGCGCCGATCGCCACGGCCTGTGCCGCCGTTGCCGCCGTCGTCGTCGTCGGCGGGCTGTGGGGTGCCGTTGCGGCGATCGCCGTCGTGGTCGGCGTGCCGCGGCTGACGCGGCGACTGGAGTCGCGAGCCGGTCGCCGTGCGCGCGAGAACCTCGAACGGCAGGCGCCCCAGCTCGCGGACCTGCTGGCGACGACGCTGGCCTCCGGCGCGACGTTGGAGTCCGCCCTGACCGCCGGCTGTGGCGCCCTCGGCGCACCCGTCGCCGACGTCGTCCGACCGGTGCTCGCCGCGCTCGCCCTCGGCGCCGACCCGGCGCAGGCCTGGCGCGACCTCGCCGACCAGCCCGCCCTGCGGCCGATCGGCGCGGCGCTGGCGCGCTCGGTCCGATCCGGTGCACCGCTGTCCGGCCTGCTCGCGCAGGTCGCGGAGGACATGCGTGGTGACCGCCAGCGGCGCGTGGCGGCGGCGGCCCGCGCCGCGGGGGTCCGGGCGGTCGCGCCCCTGGGGGCCTGCTTCCTGCCGGCCTTCATCGTGGTCGGTGTCGTCCCGGTCGTCGTGTCGCTGGCGACCGGACTGCTCGGGTGACCCGTGCCTGCCGGCGGCGCCGCCGGTCGGTCCACAGCCGGACCCGCAGGTCGGTCAGCGGTCCACAGTGCGGCCTGCGCGGGTGTGCACGCGAGCCGATCCGCGGCAGCGTTCGCGGCGGCGGCGACGAGCCGCTGCGGCCGATGGTCGGTCGGGCTGCGAAGGCAGCATCACGAAACGGGGGAACCATGACGAAGACGAAGGCAGCCCTGGCGCGCATGCGGCGGGCGGACGACGGAATGACGACCGCCGAGTACGCGGTCGGGACGATCGCCGCCGCGGGCCTGGGCGGCGTGCTCATCAAGTTGCTGGCCAGTGACGAGGTTCGCGGCCTGCTGCTGAAGGTGATCGGGTCGGCCCTGTCGCACTTCTTCGGTGGCTGAGCGATCTTCCGGCAGCGCGGTGGTGGGGCGGCGAGCCGCCCCACCACCGGCCGAAGCCGGAATGGTGGTCGCCGAGGCCGCGATCGCGATCCCGGCGCTCGTCGCCGTCGCGGTGCTCCTGGCGTGGGTGGTGTCGCTCGGGATCACCGCCCTCACCCTGGGCGACGCGGCGCGCCAGGTCGCCCGGGACGTCGCCCGCGGCGTGGACGCCGCGACGGCGATCGACGCCGTCCGGGGCCGCGCGCCGGCGGCGCGGATCGGCGTGAGCGGTTCGGACGTCGTCCGCGTGACAGCCGATCAGGAGGTGACCGCGCCCGTCCTGACCGCGATCTCGGTGACCGTGCATCAGGAGGTCGCCATGCCCCGGGAACCGGCATGAGGCCGGACCGGGGCGCCGCGGTCGTGTGGTCGATCGCCCTGACCGCGGTCCTCGTCCTGGTCGCGTCGGTCGGGATCGGCGTCGGCGCGATCGTGGTCGCCCGGCAGCGGTTGGCGACCGTCGCCGACCTCGCCGCGCTCGCCGGCGCGCAGGCGCTGACCGACCCGTGCGAGCAGGCGCGGATGGTCGCGCAGGCGAACGCGGTCGCGCTGGGGTCCTGCCGTGTCGACGGCGCCGACGTCGTCGTGGAGGTGCGCGTGCCGGCCCCGGGCGCGGTCGCCGCGCTGCTCGCGAGCCTCGACGGCCAGGCGCCGATGCTGGTGATGAACGCCCGAGCGGGCCGGCCGACGGCGTGACCGGGCGAGTGGACCTGTGCCAAGGTACGTCGATGGACTTCACGGTCACCTCGGCGACGCAGGACGACAGGTCGATCGTCACCGTGGTCGGCGAGCTGGACATCCACGCCGCGCCGCGACTCCAAGAGGCCCTCGACGTGGTGCTCGATCGCCAGGACGCGGTGGTCGTCGACCTGTCCGGGGTGCCGTTCATCGACTCGACCGGCCTGGGCGTGCTGGTCACGACGCTCAAGCGGGTCCGCGAGGGTGGCGGCAGCCTGGACGTCGTCGCGGCCGCCCCGCGCGTCCTCAAGGTCTTCGCGATCACCGGCCTGGACGTCGTCATCCCGATGCACGCGTCGTTGGCCGAGGCGTTGGCCGCGCACGGCTGACCCGACCTCGCGTCGGTCCTTCGGGTGCGCCTGCGTAGAGTACGGCCGATTGCGGCCGTGGTAGGCGCGCCAACGTACTTCCGCCAGGTTCGGTCCTGCGCGGACCACCCGGAGGAGTCTGATGATCGAGCTGACCGGCAGCAACCTGACGACGGTCGTCGTCGTTGCCGTCATCGCACTGGCCGCGCTGGCGGTCGCCGGCGTCCTGGTGCGCCAGGTCCTCGCCGCCGACGAGGGCACCGACAGCATGCGCAAGATCGCCGCGGCCGTCCAGGAAGGGGCTTCGGCGTATCTGAACCGCCAGTTCCGCACCCTGGCGATCTTCGCGGTCATCGTGTTCTTCGTCTTGTTCCTGCTGCCGGCGGACACCATGGGGGAGAAGGTCGGCCGCAGCATCTTCTTCCTCGTCGGCGCGGTGTTCTCGGCGATCACCGGATACATGGGCATGTGGCTCGCGGTGCGCGGCAACGTGCGCGTGGCGGCCGCGGCGAACACGACCGGCGAGCAGGCCGCGATGAAGATCGCGTTCCGCACCGGCGGGGTCGCCGGGATGTTCACCGTCGGGCTGGGCCTGTTCGGTGCCGCGCTCGTCGTCCTGGTCTACAAGGGCGATGCACCGAAGGTGCTCGAGGGCTTCGGCTTCGGTGCGGCGCTGCTCGCGATGTTCATGCGCGTCGGCGGCGGCATCTTCACCAAGGCCGCCGACGTCGGTGCCGACCTCGTCGGCAAGGTCGAGCAGGGCATCCCCGAGGACGACCCACGCAACGCGGCGACGATCGCCGACAACGTCGGGGACAACGTCGGCGACTGCGCCGGCATGGCGGCCGACCTGTTCGAGTCGTACGCGGTCACGCTGGTCGCCGCCCTGATCCTCGGCAAGGTCGCGTTCGGCGAGATCGGCCTGGTGTGGCCGCTGGTCGTGCCGGCCATCGGTGTCATCACGGCGGTCATCGGCATCTTCGCGGTCTCCCCGCGCCCCGGCGACCGCTCGGGCATGTCCTCGATCAACCGCGGGTTCTTCATCTCCGCGGTGATCTCCGCCGTGCTCGTCGCGGTCGCGGCGTTCGTGTTCCTGCCCGATCGGATGGCGGCCTTCAGCGGTGTGGTCATCGGCGATCTGGGCCTGGGCGTGGCCGTCGACACCTTCAACCCGCGGTACTACGCCATCGCGGCGGTCGTCATCGGCATCCTGCTGGCAGCGGTCATCCAGCAGTTGACCGCGTACTTCACCGAGACCAACCGGCGTCCGGTCGACGACGTCGCCAAGACCTCGCTGACCGGCCCGGCGACCGTCATCTTGTCCGGCATCTCGCTCGGCCTGGAGTCGGCCGTGTATTCGGCGCTTCTGATCGGCGTCGCCGTGTACGGCGCGTTCCTGCTCGGCGGCGGGTCGATCATCCTGTCGCTGTTCGCGATCGCGCTGGCCGGCACCGGCCTGCTGACGACCGTCGGCGTCATCGTCTCGATGGACACCTTCGGCCCGGTGTCGGACAACGCCCAGGGCATCGCGGAGATGTCCGGCGACGTGCACGGCGAGGGCGCCCAGGTGCTCACCCGGCTCGACGCGGTCGGCAACTCGACGAAGGCCATCACCAAGGGCATCGCGATCGCGACCGCGGTACTCGCCGCGACGGCGCTGTTCGGGTCGTTCCGGGACGCGGTCGTCGCGGCGACCGCATCGGCCGATCCCGGCGAGACGATCGTGCGGACCCTGTCCGACGCGGCGCAGTACGCCGGCGTCCTCAACGTCGCGAACCCGGCCAACCTCGTCGGCCTGATCATCGGCGCGGCAGTGGTCTTCCTGTTCTCCGGCCTGGCGATCAACGCCGTGTCGCGTGCGGCCGGCGCCGTCATCTTCGAGGTGCGTCGCCAGTTCCGGGAGAAGCCGGGAATCATGGCCGGCACCGAGTTGCCCGAGTACGGCAAGGTCGTCGACATCGTCACCCGCGACTCGCTGCGCGAACTGGTCACCCCGGGCCTGCTCGCGGTCATGACGCCGATCGCGGTCGGCTTCGGCCTCGGCGTCGGCGCGCTGGGCTCCTACCTCGCCGGCACGATCGCCACGGGCGTGCTGATGGCCGTGTTCTTGTCGAACTCCGGCGGGGCGTGGGACAACGCGAAGAAGTTCGTCGAGGACGGCAACTTCGGCGGGAAGGGCTCCGAGGCGCACGCCGCGACCGTCATCGGCGACACGGTCGGCGACCCGTTCAAGGACACCG
>CAYMNG010000143.1:0-5395 GCA_964391765.1 uncultured Bifidobacteriaceae bacterium
CGGGACGCTGTCGGAGAAGATCGACCCGTACCTGCGCCCGCTGTACGACGCGCTGCACGACATGATCGATCCGGACTCCATCCCACGCCTGATCACCAGTGGCACGATCGAGATCGCGCCGCTGGCGTACATGCGCGGGCGCACGCTCAACGACTCCTTCATCATCCTCGACGAGGCGCAGAACACCTCGGCCGAGCAGATGAAGATGTTCTTGACCCGACTGGGTTTTGGCTCGACGATGGTCGTGACCGGTGACGTCACCCAGGTCGACCTGCCCGGTGGGACGACCAGCGGCCTGCGGGTCGTCTCGCAGATCCTCGAGGGGATCGACGACGTGGCGTTCTGCCGGCTGACCTCGCACGACGTCGTCCGACACAAGCTCGTCGGCCGGATCGTCGACGCCTACGAGAAGTACGACGCGAAGCAGCGGCCGTGAGCACGGTCCAGGTCCTCGACGAGTCCGGCCTCGGGTGCGACGTCCAGGCACTCGCCGACCTCGCGAACTACGTGCTGGCGCAGATGTGCCTGCACCCGGACTGCGAGTTGGCGATCACCTGCGTCGACGCCGCGCAGATGGCCGAACTCAACGACCGGTGGATGGGGGAGGCCGGCCCCACCGACGTGCTGTCCTTCCCGATGGACGAGTTGCGGCCGGCCGCGCCGGGCGAGGAGCCCGAACCCGGCGTGCTCGGCGACGTCGTCCTGTGCCCCGAGTACGCCTGGGACCAGGGGACCGGGCGCACGCCGGCGGCGGCCCTGGAGTTCCTCGTCGTGCACGGCATACTCCACCTGGTCGGCTACGACCACGCCACGGTCGAGGAGTACGGCGAGATGTTCGCCGTCCAGGACGAGCTGCTGGCCGGCTGGCAGCAGGTGCGTGGTGGCTGAGGCCTGGCTCGTCGCGCTCGCGGTCGTCCTGGTCGCCGTCGCCGGCCTGCTGACGATGGCCGAGGCCGCGATCGGACGGGTCAGTCGCGCGCAGGTCGAGCACGCGCGAAAGAACGGTCGCCGACAGGCGGAACGGCTGCTCGCGGTCCTCGCGGACCGGCCGCGGTACGTCAACGTCCTGCTGTTCACCTCGACCGTCGCGCTGACGACCGCGACCGTGATCGTGGGCTACCTGTGCATCGACAGCCCGCTGACCGCCGACGCCGGCTCGGCGCTGTGGGGGGTGCTGATCGCCGTCCTCGTGATGGTCGTCGGCTCCTACGTCGTCGTCGGTGTCGCCGGCCGGACCCTGGGTCGGCAGCACTCCTTGGCGATCGCGCTGTCCGCGGCCCGGTCGGCGCGCGTGCTGGCGGTGGTCCTCGGGCCGGTGACGGCGCTGCTCATCACGATCGGCAACGCCCTCACCCCGGGTCGGGGCTACCGCGAGGGGCCGTTCGCCACGCAGGCGGAACTGCGTGAGCTCGTCGACCTGGCCGAGGCCGACGACGTCATCGAGGACGACGAGCGCCAGATGATCCACTCGGCGCTGGAACTCGGCGACACGTACGCCCGTGAGGTGATGGTCCCGCGGACGGAGATGGTCGTCATCGAGCGTGGATCGACGCTGCGGCAGGCGCTCTCGCTCGGCCTGCGGTCGGGCTTCTCCCGCATTCCCGTCGTGGGCGAGAACGTCGACGACATCGTCGGCGTGGTCTACCTGAAGGACGTCACGCGCCGGGTGTTCGAGCACCACGACGCCGAGCAGTCCGAGCGGGTCGACTCGCTGATGCGGCCGGCGCACTTCGTGCCGGACTCCAAGGCCGCCGACGAACTGCTCCGTGACCTGCAGAGCGCGCGGGTCCACCTGGCGATCGTCGTCGACGAGTACGGCGGCACGGCCGGCCTGGTGACGATCGAGGACATCTTGGAGGAGATCGTCGGGGAGATCGCCGACGAGTACGACAACGAGGTGCCCGAGGTGACCGAACTGGCCCGCGGCGCGTTCCGCGTCCTGGGTCGACTGCACGTGGACGACCTCGCCGAGCTCCTCGGGGTCGAGATCGACTCCGACGCCGAGGGGGTCGAGACCGTCACGGGCCTGCTGGGCAAGCGGATGGGTCGGGTGCCGATCCCCGGCGCCACGGTCGAGATCGGCGGCTGGCGGCTGACGGCGGAGCAGGGGACGGGCCGGCGCAACCGCATCGGGACCGTCCTCGTCCAGCGGGCGGAGCCGCCGTCCGACGTCGCCGATGACTGAGGCCCTCGTCCGCACCGCCGCCGTCCGTGCGACGACGCCGAGAGGCGGTGCGCTGGCGGTCCTCGCCTCGGCCGCGCTGTTCGGGACGACGGGAACCGCGCGGGCGCTGCTCGTGCCGGACGCCGCCGGCACCGCGGTCGCGTCGGCACGCCTGCTCGTCGGCGCGGCGGGGCTGGTCGTCGTCGCGGTCGTGCGCGGACACGGCGGCGACCTCGTCGCACTGTGGCGCCGGCCGGCCGTGTGGGCCATGGGGGCCGCGGTCGCGGCGTACCAGGCCCTGTTCTTCGTCGCGACCGTGCGCACGGGCGTCGCGGTCGCGGCGCTCATCGCCTTGGGCTGCGCCCCGTTCCTGGCCGGCGTGCTGGGTTGGGCGATGCGGGAGGGCGCACCGGGATGGCGGTGGGCGGGCACGACGGCGGTGGCCGTGACGGGGCTGGGGCTCCTCGTCGCCGGGTCGCTCGACGGCGGTGACGGGCTCGGCATGCTCGTCGCGCTCGGCGCGGCCAGCGGGTACGCGGTCTACACCGTCGTCGGCGTCCGGCTGGCGCGGTCGGGCAGCGACGGCCCGACCGTGCTGGCGGCCGCGTTCAGTGTGGGCGCTGTCCTGCTCGTGCCGTACGTCGTCGGCGTCGCCTGGTGGGCCAGTCCCGCCGGCCTCGGCCTGATCCTGTGGCTCGGACTGGTCACCACGACGCTCGCGTACGTGTTGTTCGGCATCGGGATGCGCGTGCTGCAACCCGGCCACATCGCGACGCTCACCTTGCTGGAGCCGGCGGTCGCGACGGTCCTGGGGAGCGTGGTGCTGGGGGAGGCCATCACGGCGGTGGGTTGGGTCGGCTGCCTGCTGATGCTCGGTGCCCTAGCGTTGCTGGGAGCCGCGCAGGGGCGCCCGCGTCAGCCAGGTCGCGCGAGCGTGCCGGGGGAGGGCGTACGCCGAGGCAGTGAGGAGACGACGTGAGGTTCCGCAGCGGATTCGCCTGCCTGGTCGGGCGGCCGAACGCCGGCAAGTCGACGCTGACCAACGCCCTCGTCGGGCGCAAGGTCGCGATCACGTCCGATCGCCCGCAGACGACGCGGCGGATCCTGCGGGGAGTGGTGAACCGGCCCGACGGCCAACTCGTGCTCGTGGACACCCCGGGCCTGCACCGACCGCGCACGCTGCTCGGGGAACGGCTCAACGACCAGGTGCGCGAGACGTGGTCCAGTGTCGACGTCGTCGGCCTGTGCCTGCCGGCCGACCAGCAGATCGGTCCAGGGGACAGGTACATCGCGACCGAGCTGTCCCGGCTGCGCCATCGGCCGGTCGTCGCCGTGGTCACCAAGACGGACGCGGTGGACCGCGGGCTGCTCGCCCGGCGGTTGGCTTCGGTGGCTGACCTGGGGGCGGAGATCGGCCTGACGTGGGCGGAGGTCGTGCCGGTGTCGGCGCGAACCGGTGCGCAGGTGGAGGTGCTCGCCGAACGGCTGATCGCGCACCTGCCGGAGGGTCCGGTGCTGTTCCCCGACGGCGACGACGAGGCGCAGACCGACGAGATCGCCGTCGCCGAGCTGATCCGCGAGGCGGCCCTGTCCGGCGTGCAGGACGAACTGCCGCACTCGATCGCGGTCGTCGTCGACGAGATCGAGCCGCGCGCCGATCGGCCGGCGGACCGGCCGCTGACGGACGTGCGTGCGTCGCTGTTCGTCGAGCGCGAGTCGCAGAAGCGCATCGTCATCGGTACCGGTGGCGCCAGGCTGCGCGAGGTCGGCACCCGGGCGCGCCGGCAGATCGAGGTGCTGCTCGGCGTGCCGGTGTACCTGGACATCCGGGTCAAGGTCGCCAAGGACTGGCAGAAGGACCCCCGGCAACTGCGCCGCCTCGGTTTCTGACCGCCACCCCGCCTGCTGCTGCTGCCGTTTGTCCCAGGAACTGGGACGTAGTGCACGAACACCCGGACAAATCGGGCGTGTCGTGCACGACGTCCCCGGTCGGTGCAGGTCGCGCTGCCTTCAGGTCGCGCCGCGTTCAGGTCGCGCTGCGTTCGACCGACGGGTGGATCTCGTACCGTTGCCCGTACGCCTCGAGGACCGCGATCACGATCGCCGCGAGCGGGATGCCGATGATCGCGCCGATCGGCCCGAACAGGGCGGCGCCGACGAACACCGACGCCAGGGCGATGCCGGAGTTGATGTCCATCGTCTTGTTCGAGATGCGCGGGGTGAAGACGTAGTTCTCGATCTGCTGGTAGACCGTGGCGAACACGATGATCCACAGCACGTTGATCGGCTTGTCGAACACTGCGAACAGGGCCGGGAGCGCTACGCCGAGGTAGGTCCCGATCGTGGGGATGAACTGGCTGACGACGCCGGCGAAGATGCCCATCGGCAGCCAGTACGGGATGGAGATCAGGTAGAAGAACCCACAGTGGAACACCGCCGACAATGTCGCCAGCGCGACCTTGGAGATCACGAACCCGCCGGCCTTGTGCACGGCGATGTCCCAGACGCGGATGAACATCACCTGTTGGGCCGGCGGAAGCCAGGAGGCCACGGACCGCTTGATCCGCGGTGAGTCCACCGAGAAGTAGAACGAGAACACGATGATCGTCACCAGGTCGAACACCGCGCCGACGATCCCCAGGACCGCCCCGAGGATGCCGCCGGCGAGGTTTCCGGCCAAGGCGGTCACCTGGTCGGGGCTGACGTTGAGGTTGTCGGCGAGTTTCGTCGGATCGATGTTCGCGCGGAACGTCTGGTTCACCCACGACACGATGTTCAGCACGAGTCGCGGCAGCGCCTCGATCATCTGGGCGACCTGGTCGGCCAACGCGCCGCCCAGGAGCATGACGAACGCGCCGAGTATCGCCAGGCTGGCGATCGCGACGAGGGTCGTCGCCACGGCCCGCCGGACGCCGCGACCGGCCAGCCAGGCGACGATCGGCTCGATCGAGATGGCGACCAGCCACGCCAGCAGCAGGTTGAACACGAAGCCGCCCAGCCGCCCCCACGACCAGTTGATCACCTGGAGGCCGAGGAGGGCGACGACGAGCGCGAGCAGGCTGCGTCGCAGCCACCGAGGGTCCAGCGCGACCATGACGGGCGTCGCGGGTGTGTCGACCAGCGACGCAGGAGCGGAGCGTGCCTCGCGGTCGGCCTCGGATCCGGCCGCGTCGTCGACCTCGGCGGCGCGGTGCGGTTCGGGCGCGCCGGAGTGCGCGGTCCCCGGGTCCG
>CAYMNG010000144.1:0-2841 GCA_964391765.1 uncultured Bifidobacteriaceae bacterium
ACAGCCGCGCAGCTCTCGCCGCTTGACACGCTACGAGCCAGGGATATCTAGGCGGGCGACCGGAGTGGGGCGCGAACGGTGTTCCGCTATGCGCGACGTGGCCGGCCGGTCGCCGCTAGGGTCAGCAGGGGCATACGGGGTGGGTGTGCCGGCTGGGGGTAGGTCGATGTCGGATGTCGTCGTGGTCGACGCCATCCGTCGACCCCTGCCCGGATCGTGGCCGTGGCCGCAGTCGGCCGTCGCGATCGCCGTCGTCACCGCCGTCGCCACCGCCGGCACGTGGTTCCTGCATCCGGCCGGCCCGTTGCCGACCCAAGGCCTGGCCAGCGCACTCGCGGTCGGCACGGGCGTCGGCCTGGGCGTGCGCGTGGATCGCCGGTTCGTGCCGTGGCTGGCCGTCGGCGCCGGCGCCGGCGTACTGCTCGGCGCACTGCCACTGTCCGGCTTCGACGTCGTCGCCGCGATCGCGCTCGCCCTCGAGGTCCTCGCGTTGACGCTGGTCCTTCGTTCGGTGCAGGCGTGGCGGCTGCGCAGCGTCTCTGACCTCGCCGCGCTCATCGGGCTCGCGCTCGCGGCGGCGGTCGTGCTGGCCGCCCTGGCCTGGGTCGGGGGCGGCGGCGGGCCGCTGGGTCGGCCGATCACGCAGGTCGCGGTGGCGGTGCTCGGCGTCTTGTGCTTCGCCCCGCCGATGTTCTCCGTCCACCGCCCGGCGCACGCCGGACCGCGGGTCGTCCTGGGCACCGTGGTCTGCACGGGCTACACGGCGCTGGCGACGGTCTGGGTCTTCGTGACGGCCGACCCGTCCTCGCGCGGGGTGTTCGCCTGGCCGTTCGTGACGATGATCGGGGCCATCGTCGCCGCCGTCGCGTTCGGCGTCGCCGTCGCCTCGTGGCAGGTCGCGCTCCTCGCGGTGGTGCTGACGACGAGCCTGTCCTCGGGGGTCGATCATCCCGTGCTGCTCACGCTCGTCGGCGGGGACACGGTCGCGGTCGTGATCGTCTTCGGCGGGGTCGTCGGTGCGCTCGTCCTCCTCGTCGGCGTGCTGCGCGACGAGCGCGTGCGGCTCCTGCGGCAGGCTCGGCAGTCCAGCCAGGTCCTCGGCGCGGTCGTCGACGCCACGCCGGCCGTCGTGTTCGCCAAGGAGTACGCCAGCGGGGTCCAGGGTCCGGGCCGCTACCTGATGGTCAACGCGGCGTGGAGCAGGGCGTTCGCGCGAGCGCCGCGCTCGGTCCTGGACCTCACCGACGACGAGGTGTTCGACCGACCCGAGGCGGGCCGGCACGTGAGCGAGGACCACGAGGTCCTCACCAGCGGTGCGCCGATCGTGGTGGACGAGGTCGGCATCGGCCCCGGCGAGCAGGGCCGGCTGTACCGGACGACGAAGTTCCCGTTGCGCGACGGCGCGGCACCGCCGTGGGGGGTCGGCGGCATCGCCGTCGACGTGACCGCGATCCGCGACGCGCAGGCGCGCGAGCAGCGGCAGGCCGCCCTCCTGCGCGCGGTGTTCGAGCTGTCACCGACCCCGGCCGTCCTCGTCGCGATCGACGACGGGGGGACGTTGACGGTGACCGCGGCGAACTCGGCGATGGCCGGGCTGCTGGGGGAGTCGTCGACCTGCGCGGGCGATCTCATCGAGTGCGTCGTCGGCGAGGACCGCGCGACGGTGCATGCGATCCTCGCACCGCTGGCGCGCGGGGAGGTCGAGGAGGCGCGCCCGCGCGAGGTGCGGTTGCGCCGGCACAACGGGGACGTCCGCTGGGTGCGGCTGAGCGCGGCGGCGGTGCCCGACGCCGACGGCGTGCGGGCCGAGGTGGTCGTCCAGTTCGAGGACTTCACCGAACGGCGGGACGCCGAACGGGCGTTGTCCGACCAGGCGCTGCGCGACCCGGTGACCGGCCTGCCCAACCGCAACGCCTTGGACGAGCGGCTCGACGCGGCGCTGGCGCGGCTCGTGCGCCGCGCCGGGATGGTCGCGGTGCTGTTCTGCGATCTGGACCACTTCAAGGTCATCAACGACAGCCTCGGGCACCGGGCCGGTGACGCGCTGCTCGTCGCGGTCGCCGACCGCCTGCGGGCCGCGGTGCGCCGCGACGACTTCGTCGCGCGACTGGGCGGCGACGAGTTCGTCGTGATCACCGAGGGGCTCGCCGACACCGCCGACGCCGTCGCGTTCGCGATGCGCATGCAGGATCGCCTGCGGATGACCTGGCAGCACGACGGCCACGGGTTCGACCCGACGATGAGCATCGGCGTGGCGGCCGTCGTCGACCCGGTCGTGACCGCCGAGGAGGTCCTGCGCCGGGCCGACCTGGCGATGTACCGGGCGAAGGCCTCCGGCCGCAACCGGATCGAGGTCTACGACGACGACCTCGAGGACGCCATGCGGCGCGCGCTGGCGGTGCAGTCCGACCTGCGCCGTGCGATCGACGAGGACGGCCTGGCGGTGCACTACCAGCCGATCGTCCGGTTGGCCGACGAGGCGGTCGTGCGCACCGAGGCCCTGGTCCGCATGCGGACCGCCGGCGGTCCGCTGCGGATGCCCGGGGAGTTCATCGACGAGGCCGAGGCCAGCGGGCTGGTCGTCCCGCTGGGCAAGGCGGTCGCCCGGCAGGCGCTCGGCGACCTCGTCGGCCTGCGCGCGCGGTTCCCCGACCTGGGCGTGAGCATCAACGTCAGTCCCAGCCAACTGCGTGAGGCCGGCCTGTCGACGTTCCTGCTCGGCGCGATCGCCGACGCGGGCCTGGCCCCGTCGGCCGTGACCGTCGAGGTCACCGAGACCGCGCTCCTGACCGACTCCGGGCGTGCGATCACCGAGTTGACGAACCTGAGCGCGGCCGGCGT
>CAYMNG010000144.1:2851-5390 GCA_964391765.1 uncultured Bifidobacteriaceae bacterium
CGGCGGACGGCAGCGCGCCGCGACTGGCGGTGAACGTGTCCGCGCGCCAGTTGTGGAGCGGCTTCGATGGCGCGCTGGTCAGGACCGTGCTGGATGAAAGCGGCCTGCCGGCCGAACGGCTGGTGCTGGAGATCACCGAGACCGTGCTGATCGACGGTGATCGCCGCGCCGCCGGCAACCTGATCGGCATCGGCGCGCTCGGCGTCGGCATCGCGCTGGACGACTTCGGCACCGGCTACTCGAGCCTGACCTGGCTGACCCAGTTCCCGGTGGACGTCGTGAAGATCGACCGGTCGTTCGTCGACGCGCTGGGCGTCGACGAACGCCGAACCGCGGTCGTCCGCGCGGTCATCTCGGTCGCCCACGAACTGGGTCTGACCGCCCTGGCCGAAGGGGTCGAGACGAAGGCGCAGCGGGACCTGCTCGTGTCCTACGGCTGCGACCTGGGGCAGGGGTACCTGTTCGGTCGACCGGTCGCGGTCGGCCAGCCGCCCTGGGGCTGACCGGCCATCAGGCCCACCCACCCTGCCGACCTTGAGATTTCACCGCGTGTTGGGCGCTCGGACCCGGTTCAAACTCAAGGTCGAGAGCGGGCGGGCGGGCGTCAGTCCGCGCGCGTGGCCAGGTAGGACCCCAGCAGGACGAGCGGGAAGCCGACGATCATGCCGAGGGTCACGGGCTCGGCGAGGACGACGACGCCGAGGGCGACGGCGACCGCGGGATTGACGTAGGTGATCACCTGGGCCCGGGGCGCCCCGACCTCTCGGATGAGGGCGAAGAAGAGCACGAAGGCCAGCGCGGTGCACAAGATGCCCAGTGCGGCCATCGCCGCCCACGCCGACGCCGGGATCGGCTGGCTCGGCCAGCGGGCCCAGGCGACGGGCGCGAAGATCACCGCGTTGATGACCAGCGCGGCGAAGATCACCGGCAGGCTCGGCAGGTCGCGCAGGTACTTGGCGATGACGATCGGGCCGATCGCGTAGCCCAGGACGGTCAGGCCGACCGCGGCGACCGCGAGGATGCTGCTCGCGTCGAAGTCCAGCCCGACGAGCGTGGCGACGCCGGCGAAGCCGGCCACCAACCCGGCGATGCGCCGGCCGGACAAGGACGCGGACAGTCCGGCCCATCGGGCCAGCAGGGCGCCGACCGTGGGGACGGTCGCGATGAGGACGGCCGCGAGCGAGCTCGTGATCCGCTGCTCGGCCCAGTTCAGGGCCCAGAACGCCATCGTGATCTCCACGAGGGCGAACACCACGACCCAACGCAGGTGCCCGCGCAGCGCGCGCAGCTGGCCGCGCCGCAGCACCAGCGGCGCGAGGATCGCCGCCGCGAGCGCGACCCGGACGAAGACCACCGCGCCGGGGTCGACGTACTCGACCGCGACCCGGATGAGCAGGTACGGCATCCCCCACACCAGGCCGAGGGTGACGAACAGCCCCCACCCGCGCCTGGTCACGAGTAGCCACGCTATCGCCCGGTGTCGGCGGGGTTCGCGTGCCGGCCGGCCGTACTATCGACCCGGCCACACCCGGCCACGCGACCGGAGACGACCATGACCGCACCGACGACGCCCGGCCGGGTGACCCCGCGCCCGGGCGACGCCGGCAACGGCTGGGTCGGCTACCTGGTGATCGCCGGGGTCGTCGCGCTGATCGTCGGCGGCGCGGCCGTCCTGGTCGCGATGATCGTGTCCACGCTGTCGGCGCCCGCCGAGGTGCGCACGACCGGGCCGACCCCCGGCGTGTGCACCGGCGCGACCTGGTTCGACCCGACGACCGCGTCCTGCGTCCCGCGCGCGGTGTGCCGGGCCGGCGAGGTCTACGACCCGCGCACGAACACCTGCGCCGTCCCCGGCCCGGCGTTGACCGCGATCGAGCCGAACTCGGGGCTGTCCAGCGGCGGGACCCAGGTCCGGATCACCGGCGCGGGGTTCGTCGACGGCGCGACGGTGTCGATCGACGGGTCGCCGGCGACCGACGTGACGGTCGTCAGCCCGACCTCGATCACGGCGACGACCCCGGCCAGTCGCAGCCGCTACCCGGTCGACGTCACCGTGACGAACCCGACCGGACCGCCGGCCACGTTGGACAACGTGTTCGTCTACGTCGAGCCGGCCGTCCGACGGGTCAGCGCGATCAACCCACCGCGCGGGTCCAAGAGCGGCGGCGAGGCCGTGATCGTGCACGGCACGGGCTTCACCCCGGGGACGAAGGTGGCCTTCGGTGGCCGCGCCGCGTCCGACGTCGAGGTGCTCAACGAGACGACGCTGCGCGTCATCACCCCCATCGGGGACGGTGGCCCGGTCAGCGTGAACGTGACGATCCCCGGGATCGACACCTACGTCGCCGAGGACGCGTTCACCTATGTGAACGCCGTGCCGCGGGTGGTCATGGCGATCCGCCCGCAGCAGGGGGCCGCGGCCGGCGGCACGAAGGTGACGATCGTCGGCACCGGGTTCGCGAAGGGGGCGGCCGTGGCGATCGGTGGTCACCCCGCACGCAAGGTCACGGTCGTCAGCAGCACGCGGATCACCGCCGTC
>CAYMNG010000145.1:0-5313 GCA_964391765.1 uncultured Bifidobacteriaceae bacterium
CCGCCCCCGGCGAGCCGACGATGACGACCGGCCACGGCGCGATCGGCGCCGGGTCGGCCGGGTTCGCCTCCGTCACCGGAACGCCAGGTTGTCGAGGTAGCCCGCGACGTTGCGCCGAGCCTCGGCGACCGAGTCCCCGCCGAACTTCTCGACCAGCGCGTCCGCGAGTACGAGCACGACCATCGCCTCGGCGACGACGCCCGCGGCCGGGACCGCGCACACGTCGGACCGCTGGTTGATCGCGGCCGCCGCCTCGCCGGTGGCGACGTCGACCGTCCGCAGCGCGCGCGGGATCGTCGAGATCGGCTTCATCGCCGCCCGGACCCGGAGCGCCTCGCCGGTGGACATCCCGCCCTCCGTCCCGCCCGAGCGGGTCGACGTGCGGTGGAGGGCACCGTCGACCGCGACGATCTCGTCCTGCGCGAGGGACCCACGGGTCGCCGCGAGGTCGAACCCGTCGCCGACCTCGACCCCCTTGATCGCCTGGATGCCCATCAGGGCGCCGGCCAACCGGGCGTCCAGGCGCCGGTCCCAGTGCACGTGCGACCCCAGGCCCGGGGGCAGGCCCCAGGCGAGGACCTCGACGACTCCGCCGAGGGTGTCCCCGTCGCGGTGCGCGGCGGAGATCTGCGCGCCCATCGCCACCTCGGTCGCCGGATCGAGGCAGCGGACGGCACTGGCGTCGACCGTCGCCTCGTCACCGGGCCGGGGCACTGCCGAGCCGAGCGGGACCGCGGCCGTGCCGATGCGCACGACGTGACTGAGGACCTCGACCCCGGCCACCTGCCGGCAGAACGCTCGCGCGACGGCGCCGAGCGCGACGCGGGCCGCGGTCTCGCGCGCACTCGCCCGCTCCAGGACCGGTCGCGCGTCGGCGAAGCCGTACTTCTGCATCCCGACGAGGTCGGCGTGTCCGGGCCGGGGCCGGGTGAGCGGCGCGTTGCGCGCCTGCTCGGCGAGGTCGTCCGCGTCGACCGGATCGGTCGCCATGACCGTGCGCCACTTCGGCCACTCGGTGTTCTCGATCTCGATCGCGATCGGTCCACCCAGTGTCCGGCCGTGCCGGACCCCGCCCACGAATCGGACGGCGTCCTTCTCGAACTTCATCCGTGCGCCGCGCCCGGCACCCAGCCGGCGGCGGGCGAGATCGTGCTCGAGGTCGGCCGTCGTCACGTCGATGCCGGCCGGCAGTCCCTCGACGATCGCCACGAGGGCCGGCCCGTGCGACTCCCCTGCCGTCAGCCAGCGCACCATGCCGGCCATCCTCCCAGGGCGGCGTCGGCCCGCCGTGCCGGGGGCGCCGGCCGGGTCAGGCCGCCTCGAGCGCGAGCGACATCGCCTCCACGGGGGCGGTGCGACCGGTCATCAGTTCGACCTGGCGAACCGCCTGCCACAGCAGCATGTCGCGCCCGCTGGCGATCTGGTTCGTCGGCCAGGCCGACACGAGCGGCGTGGGCCACGGGTGGTACGCGGCGTCCAGAAGGACCCGCCCGGCGCTGTCCGCGGCGGCGGCCGCCCATGGCGCCCCCGCGGCACCGGGCAGCGTGCTGACGACGACGTCGACGTCGAGGAGCGCCCGGTCGACGTCGAGGTCGCGGTACGCCGTCCGGCCGATGCCCAGGTCCGCGGCGAGCGCGGCGACCTCGGCGGCCGCCGCCGGCCGCCGGGCGCAGACCACGACGTCGGTGCACCCCAGTCGGGCCAGGGCCGCGATCGCACTGCGGGCGGTCGCGCCGGCGCCGAGCACGGTCGCGCTGGCCGTCGGCCCGGTCGCACTGGTGCCGAGCACGGTCGCGCCGGCCGCCCGCAGCGCCCGCTCGACGCCGTCGACGTCGGTGTTGGTGCCGTCCCAACCGCCGTCGGGCCGCCGCAGCATCGTGTTCACGCTGCGCAGCCGCCGGGCCAGCGGGTCCACGCTCGCGAGCAGGGGCAGCACGGCCTCCTTCAGCGGCATCGTCAACGACAGGCCGACCCAGGTGTCGTCGCGGCCGGCGACGAAGGCCGCCAGCGCGTCCGCGGTGACCTCGATCGCGTCGTACGTCCAGTCCAGGCCCAGGGCCCGGTACGCCGCACGGTGCAGCGTCGGGGACAAGGAGTGCGCGATCGGCGAACCGATGACCGCCGCCCGGCGGTGCTGGTCCACGGCGCCGACGGTCACGGGGAGGCCGACGCACTGGCCGACGGACCGGCCGACGTGCCCATGTTCGCCTGGAACTCGCGCTTGAGTTCCAGGAACCGCGCGTACGTCGTGGCGAACTTCGTCTCGTGGGTCTTCGGGTCGACGCTGACGAAGTACAGCCACTTGCCCTTCGCCGGGGCCAACGCCGCCTCGATCGCCGCCTCACCCGGGGAGTTGATCGGCCGGGGCGGCAGGCCGCGGCGCAGGTAGGTGTTGTACGGCGAGGACGTCTTCAGCTCGTCCGCCGTCAACTGGATGCTCGTCGTGCCCAGCGCGTACGACACCGTGGAGTCCAACTGCAGCGGCATGTCCGCGGCCAGGCGGTTGTAGATGACCCGGGCGGCCTTCCGGAAGTCCTGGGGCGCGACCTCGGCCTGGAGCAACGACGCGACGATCAGCACCTCGTACGGTGACAGTTTCACCCGGCCGGCCCGCTGTTCGATCTGCGTGTCCGCGGCCGCCTGGTTGAACCGCTTGACCAGCCGGCGAAGCACCGTCCGCGCGGTCTCGTCGCCGGTGAGGTCGTAGCTCGCCGGGAACATGAAGCCCTCCGGCCGGTCCTTCGCCCAGTCCGGCAGGCCCAGTTGCGCGGGATCCTGCAGGACCTTCTGGAAGTCGCTCTTCGGCAGGTTCGTCGCATCCGCGGCCGTCGCGACGGTCTGCTCCAGCCGCAGGCCCTCGGGCAGGACCAGCCGGCTGTCCGCCCGCGAGACCGGGTCGAGCATCAACTCCAGGGCCGCGATCGCGCTCATCCGCTTGCGCAGCGTGTACCGACCCGGGCCGATCGTCGCCGCCCGATCGTCGACCGCCGCGGCGTTGACGAACGACTCCCCGGACGCGATGACACCGGCCTCCTGCAGGCGGGCGCCGATCCGCGTCAGCGTGTCGCCCCGGCCCACGACGACGGTCACCTCGCCACTGCCGGCCCCGGCGAAGTCCGTCGCGTCGTCCGACCCGCGCAGCAGGACGATCGACGTGACGATCATCGCGGCCGCGATCGCGATGCTCAGGACCGCGGCGATCCGCCGACCCCACGTGCGCCGGTGCCGCGAGGGTGGTAGCGGACCCGCGGTCAAGAACGGGTCGAGCTGGCTCACGAGCGCCTTCCCTTCGTCTGCGCGCCGCCGGGGACCGGCTCCCCGACGTCGCCGCCGGCACGGGCCGCGCCCTCGAGCACGGACTGCAGGACCGCGACGGCGGACGCACTGTCGATCACCGACCGCGAGGACCTCGTCGTGCGACCGGCGTCGTGCAGCGCACGCTGCGCCTGGACGGTCGACAGCCGTTCGTCGATCAGACGGACGGGGACCGCCGTGCGTTCCGCCAGGCGGTGTGCCCACGCGCGGGCGGACACCGCGGCCGGGCCCTCGTCCCCGGCCAGGCGCAGCGGCAGCCCGACGTAGACGACCGTGGGCGCCCACTCCGCGATCACGGCGAGCACCTCGTCGACGTCGCGATCCCCGGCCGCGATCGCCGGCAGCGGCACGGCGAGGATGCCCATCGGGTCGCAGCGGGCCACGCCGATGCGCACCGCGCCGACGTCGCAGGCCAGTCGAACCCCGGACGGCACCGGGCTACTGCCCCACCCGCTCGCGCACGAGCGCCTCGATCGCCGCGAACATCGCCGCCACCCCGGACGGGTCGGATCCGCCCCCCTGCGCGACGTCGGGCTTGCCGCCACCGCGGCCGCCGATCGCCGGGAGGCCGGCCTTGAGCAGGTCGTTCGCCGGGACGCCGAGCGCGATCGCCGGCGGGCTGGCCGCGACGATCACCGCGACCTTGCCGTCGGCGACGGCGGCACCGACCGCGACGACGGGCATCTGCGCCCGGACCCGCTCGCGCGCCTTCGCCAGGATCGTCCGCAGTTCGTCCGCGGTCGTGCCCTCCGGTGCCTCGTACTCCCACAACCGGACCGGGCCGATGTCCTTGCCCTCTGTCAGGCGGCCCTCGACGCTCGCGGTCAGCTGCGCCGAGCGGACCTTCGCCAGGTCGCGCTCGGCGTCCTTGAGGGCCGAGACGGTCCGCTCGACCCGCTCGACGAGTTGGTCCGCCGGCGACTTGAGCACCTCCGACAGCCGAGACACGAGGACGTGCTCGCGCGCCAGGAACCGGTAGGCGTCGGTGCCGACGAGCGCCTCGACCCGGCGGACGCCGGCACCCACGGAACCCTCGGACAAGAACGTCACCACGCCCAGCTGACCCGACCGCTCGGTGTGGGTTCCCCCGCACAGTTCCCGGGCCCAGTCACCGACGGACACGACCCGCACCCGGTCGCCGTACTTCTCCCCGAACAGGGCCATCGCGCCGGCGGCGCGGGCCTGCTCCTGCGACATCTCCTCGGCGGTGACCTCGAGGTCCTCGACGAGCACCTCGTTGACCCGTTCCTCGACCTCGGCCAGGACGGCGGCCGGCACCGCCGTCGGGTTCGGGAAGTCGAACCGCAGGCGGCCCGGGGCGTTCTCCGAGCCCATCTGCGTGGCGGTCTCCCCCAGTCGCTCGCGGAACGCCCGGTGGATCATGTGGGTCGCGGTATGGGCGCGGGAGATCGCCTTGCGCCGCAGGACATCCACGTGCGCGAGGACGTCGTCGCCGTCGACGAGCTCGCCCGCCATGACCTCGCCGCGATGGACGACGAGCCCGGGCACCGGGGCCTGGACGTCGTAGACGGCGACGACCGTTCCCGCGGCCGTCGTGATCTGACCGTGGTCGCCGAGCTGGCCGCCGCCCTCGGCGTAGAACGGCGTGCGGTCGAGGATGACCTCGACCTGGTCGCCGACCCGCACCACCGGCACCGGCACGCCGTCGGCGACCAGGCCGACGACCCGGGCCTGGGCCGTGACGTCGGTGTATCCCAGGAAGGTCGTCGACCCGCCGCTGTGCAGGATGTCGCGGTACGCCGTCGTCGCGGTGACCCCGGCCTTGCGGGCCCGGGCATCGGCCTTGGCGCGCTCGCGCTGCTGCTGCATCAGCCGCCGGAAGCCGTCCTCGTCGACCGCGAGCCCGTGGTCGGCCGCCAACTCCAGCGTCAGGTCGATCGGGAAGCCGTAGGTGTCGTGCAGCGTGAAGGCCTGCTCACCGCTCAGGCGCGCGCTCCCACCGGCCCGCAGCGAGGCGACGGCCGTGTCGAAGATCGC
>CAYMNG010000146.1:0-5241 GCA_964391765.1 uncultured Bifidobacteriaceae bacterium
GGGCCGGGTACTGGCCGGCCTTGTCGGCCAGGCCGACACGGTCGAGCAGTTGCATCGCCCGCTCACGGGCGGCCGGCTTCGCCTTGCCGGCGACGCCGATCGGTGCCTCGGTGATGTTCTCCAGCGCCGTCATGTGCGGGAACAGGTTGAACCGCTGGAACACCATGCCGATCCGCTGGCGCTGCACGGCGATGTCGCGCGGCTTGAGCTCGTACACCTTCGACCCGCGCTCGCGGTACCCCATCAACTCGCCGTTGACGAGGATCCGACCGCCGTCGATCGACTCCAGGTGGTTGATGCAGCGCAGGAAGGTGGTCTTGCCCGACCCGGACGGGCCCAGCAGGCACAGCACCTCGCCCTTGGACACCGACAACGTGATCGACTTGAGGACCTCGTTGGCGCCGAACCACTTACGGACGCTGCGCGCCTCGACGACGTACGCGGGCGCGGTGGGCGCCGGGTCCGGGGTGCGCCGACTCACTGCGCACCCCCGGCCGCCTCGCGGGCGATGCGTCGGTTCGCGGCCCGGCCCTGGAGGGTGGCGATCCACCCGCGGAACTGCTGCAGCGGAGTGGGCGGCAACTCGCGCGCGGTACCCCGGCCGAACCGCCGCTCGAGGTAGTACTGCGGGATCGACAGGGCCGTGGTCATCACCAGGTACCAGATGCACGCGACGACGAGCAGTTCGACCTGGCGCAGGTTCTGCGAGGAGATCTGCGACGCGGCGGTGTACAACTCGGCCACGGCGATCACCATGAGCAGCGAGGTGTTCTTCAGCATCGAGATCGTCTCGTTGCCCATCGGCGGGATGATGACCTTCATCGCCTGCGGCAGGACGATCCGGCGCATCGTGTAACCCGGGCCCATCCCCAACGAGTACGCCGCCTCGCGCTGGCCCTGGTCGATCGACAGCAGGCCGGCGCGGACGATCTCCGCGGCGTACGCCCCCTCGTTCAGGCTCAGCGCGAGCAGTCCGCCGACGAACGCCGGGATCAGGTCGTTGGTGTTGGCGGAGAAGAACGTGATGTCCGTCAGCGGGACGCCGAGCTGGATCTGCTGGTACAACAGGCCCAGGTACCCCCAGAAGATGATCTGCACCAGCAGTGGCGTGCCCCGGAAGAACCACACGTAGCCGAAGGCGACGGCCCGCAGCACCGGGTTCGTCGACATCCGCATCACGGCGAGGGCCACCGCGAGGATCGACCCGACGACCATCGACAGGGCCGTCATGACGATCGTGATGACGACGCCCTTGAGGATTCGCGGGTCGAACACGAACTCCGCGATCGTCGGGTGGTCGACGTTCTCGTTCGTCCACATCGAGCGGAGGAACAGTCCGAGGACCAGGAGGATCAGCGCCGCCGAGATCCACCGGCCCGGGTGTCGAAGGGGGATCGCCACGACGTCGTCGGCCGACCGCTCGGTCGGCGTGGAAACCGACCTTGCCGCCGACGACGTCACGGCGATCCTCCCCTCGACCCGCTGATTGCCCGGAGCCTACGCGGTGTCAGGAGCCGGCGCGGTTCATCTCCGCAGACGGCACCGCGTACGCACTCAGGTCGTACTTGTCCAGGATCTGCTGGTAGGTGCCGTTGTCGATGAGCGTCTGCAGTGCTGCCTGGATCGCCAGCGCCAGGTCGTTGTCCTTCTTCAGGATGCCGATGCCGGTGAAGACCGGCTCGACGCCCTGCGGGGCGGACGGGTCGGTGATGACCTCGAAGTACTCGCCGCCGCCGGCGGTCTGCGCCGAGTACGCCGCGACCGCGGCGTCGAGCAGGTCGGCGGAGGCCTTGCCGGCGCGCACGGCGTTCTGCGCGTCGACGTCGGTCGGCAACTGCATGATGGTGATCTCCTGGCCGTCCGGGCACTTCGCGGACGCGGCCTTGATGAGGTCGATCTGCGCGACCGCGGTCTCCTCGGCGACGGTCTTGCCGCACAGGGAGGCCAGGTCGGTGATCCCCTCGGGGTTCCCCTTCTTCACCATGAGGGCGAAGCCGCCGTCGAAGTAGTTGACGAAGTCGAGGGTCTTCTCCCGCTCGGCGGTGTCGTTCATCCCGGACATGATGATGTCGTGCTTGCCGGACTGCAGCGACGGGATGATCGAGTCCCACGCCTGCTTGTTGAACGAGAACTTGACCCCGAGGATCTCGCCGAGGGCCTGCGACAGGTCGTAGTCCAGGCCGGAGATGCTGCCGTCGTCGTTGACGATCTCCATTGGCGGATAGGGGATGTCGCTGGCGACGTTGACGACGCCGGCGTCCTTGTACCGCTGCGGCAGCATGGCCGCGGCGTCCGTGCCGGCGGCCGCGGTCGACTCCCCGGACGGGGCGGCCGACGGGGCGGCCGAGGGGGCGGCCGAGGCGGCCGCGGACGCCGGTGCCGACGTCGCGGCGGAACTGGTCTCGGTGGGCGTGGACGAGCTGCTGCACGCAGCCAGGAGGGCGGCCGTCGCGGTCAGCGCGGCCAAGGACGCGAACGTCCGGCGCTTGAGCATCGCTTCTCCAAGGGGGCGCGGACGCGCCCGGGTCGAGTTCTCCCCCGGTGGGGCTGGTTCACCGGATCGTACGACCCGCGGGCGGGCCTTCCCCGGCCGTGCGGGCGTACGCCCGAATCGTTGCCGAATCGTCACCCGCCCGATGGGCCCGCCGGGGCGTCGATCGGGTCGATGTCCCGGCGGAGCAGGTCCGCGTAGGTCTCCCGGCGGATCACGGCGCGGGCCCGCCCGTCGTGGACGAACACGACCGGCGGCCGCAGCGCCCCGTTGTAGTTGTTCGACATCGTGTAGCAGTACGCGCCGGTGACCGGGACCGCGACGATCGCGCCCACGCGCGCGTCGCGCAGGAGCACGTCGACGCTGAGCGTGTCGCCGGACTCGCAGTGCCGACCGACGAGGTGCACCGGCTCGCCCCCGCCGACGGCGTCCGCGACGACGGCCTCGAACCGCTGGCCGTACAAGGAGACCTCGAGGTTGTCGGCCATCCCGCCGTCGACCGCGACGAACGTCGGCGCCCCGGGTGCGCTCGACCGCTTCACCGACACGACCTCGTACAGCGTGCACCCCGCCCGGGCGACCACGGACCGGCCGGGCTCCAGGAGGATCCGCGCGTGCGCGGGCAGGGCCGCCCGGGCGGCGCCGACGAGGGTGTCGAGGTAGTCGTCGAGGGTCAGGCACGGATCGGTATAGGTGTACCGCTCGCCGAGCCCGCCGCCGAGGTCGTACACCTCGAAGTCGCCCAGGGCGCCGAGGGCGGCGGCGGCCTGGGCGAACGGCTCGGGCGCGAGGATCTGCGACCCCACGTGCACGTGCAGGCCGCGCATCCGCAGCCGGGGGGACCGTTCGATGCGCGTGATCGCGCGCCGGGCCTCGGGCAGGGCGAGGCCGAACTTGGACGACTGCGTCGCGGTGGCCATCGCCGCGTGGGTCGCGGCGTCGACGCCGGGGCGGACCCGGACGAGGACGTCCACCGGCGCGGTCGCCAGCGCCTCGAGCCGGTCGATGTCGTCGTCGTTGTCGACGACGACCAGGCCGACGCCGGCGGCCAGCGCCATCGCGATCTCGGCCGACGTCTTCGCGTTGCCGTGCAGGAGGAGGTCACCACCGGGGACCCCGGCGGCCAGCGCCATCGCGATCTCGCCGCCACCGGCGACGTCGACCCCGACCCCCTCCTGCGCCATGACCCGGTAGACCGCGGTGAGCGGGAACGACTTGGAGGCGTAGTAGACCCGGGAGTTCGGCCAGCGCGCGGACAGCCCGTCGCGGTACGCGCGGACGCGCGCGCGCAGGGCGCCCTCGTCGACGACGAGCACCGGTGTGCCGAACTCGGCCGCGAGGTCCTTCGCGCGGGCCCCGCCGATGACGAGCTCGCCGTCGATGACGCGGGTCCCCGGGGCGAACAGCGTCAACGGGTCGGTGTCCATCGCACCCCTTCGGTCAGGCGACGTCCGTCGCGTCGAGGATGTGGTACGCGTAGCCCTGCTCGGCGAGGAAACGCTGGCGGTGCTGGGCGAAGTCGGCGTCGACGGTGTCGCGGGTCACCAGCGAGTAGAAGTGCGCCGCCCGGCCGTCGGCCTTCGGTCGCAGGATGCGGCCCAGGCGTTGGGCCTCCTCCTGCCGCGAGCCGAACGTCCCGCTCACCTGGATCGCCACCCCGGCCTCGGGCAGGTCGATCGAGAAGTTCGCGACCTTGCTGACCACGAGGACCCGCGTCTGCCCGGTACGGAAGGACTCGAACAGCCGCTCGCGCTCGCGGACGGTGGTCGCCCCGGTGACGACGGGTGCGCCGAGGTGTTCGCCCAGCTCGGCGAGTTGGTCCAGGTACTGGCCGATCACCAGCACGCGGTCGTCCAGATGGCGCGCGACCAGGCCCTCGGCCAGCCGGAGCTTCTCCGGGGCGCAGGCGGCCAGCCGGTACCGGTCCTCCGGTTCGGCCATCGCGTAGGCCATGCGGTCGGCGTCCGGCAGCGTGATCCGGATCTCGACGCACTCGGCCGGCGCGATGTATCCCTGCGCCTCGATGTCCTTCCACGGCGCGTCGTACCGCTTGGGGCCGATGAGGGAGAACACGTCGGACTCGCGGCCGTCCTCGCGGACCAACGTGGCCGTCAGGCCCAGCCGGCGGCGGGACTGGATGTCGGCGGTGAACCGGAAGATCGGCGCGGGCAGCAGGTGCACCTCGTCGTAGACGATCAGGCCCCAGTCGCGGGAGTCGAACACCTCCAGGTGCGGGTAGACGCCCTTGCGCTTGGTTGTCATGACCTGGTACGTCGCGATGGTGACCGGGCGGATCTCCTTGCGGGCACCGGAGTACTCGCCGATCTCGTCCGCCGTGAGCGACGTGCGCCGCAGCAGCTCGTCGCGCCACTGCCGCGCGGCGACCGTGTTGGTGACCAGGATCAGGGTGGTCGCCTGCGCCATCGACATCGCCAGCGCGCCGACGATGGTCTTGCCCGACCCGCAGGGCAGGACGACGACGCCGGAGCCGCCGTGCCAGAACCCCTCGGCGGCCTCGACCTGGTACGGCCGCGGCTGCCAGTCCTCGGCCGCCAGGGCGATCGCGTGCCGCTCGCCGTCGACGTAGCCGGCGACGTCCTCGGCGGGCCAGCCGAGCTTGACCAGCGCCTGCTTGAGGTGGCCGCGCTCGCTCGGGTGGACGAGCACGGTCGAGGCGTCGATCCGAGCGCCGAGCAGGGGTGCGACCTTTCGGCTGCGCAGCACCTCCTCGAGCACCGGCTGGTCGATCG
>CAYMNG010000147.1:0-5146 GCA_964391765.1 uncultured Bifidobacteriaceae bacterium
AGCCGAAGTACTCGCGGAAGACGTCCTCGTGCTCGCGCAGGCCGGTGTCGGTGTCCAAGAACACGACCCCCTGCTCCTCGAGGTCCTCGCGGATCTTGTGGTACACGACCTCGCTGTTGTGGACGACGATCCCCTCGGCGACGAAGTTGTGCGGGCCGTCGACCTCGATGTCGTACACCGGCGCGACGTCCGCCGGGTCGATCGAGACGACCGGGAGGTAGCGGACGTGCTCGTCGCCCTCCGCCAGGTCCAGCGCCCAGGACAGCGAGGCGAGGTCCTCGACCAGGTCGCTGCGCAGGCCGTCGACCGACCCGTCGTCTCGACGGACCGTCGCGACCGCGGCGCCGAACGCCCGCCGCTGGTCGACCGGCAGGCGGTGGATCCACTCCGGGCACCGGGTCCGGGTGCCCGAGCCGACGACGCCGTGATCGACCAACCAGCCCACCAGTCCCTCGTCGGTGAGCAGGATCCGCCGCGGGTCGGCGACCACCGTCGCGGCGGCGAACTGCTCGCGCACGATCCGCACGACGTCCGCGCGCGCGGCGGCGATGTCGAGGTCGATCGCCACGGCCGTCCGCCCGTGATCCACCGTCACCGAACCCGCGCCGACCAGGACCCCCAGCAGCCAGGCGAGGTCGGCCGACGACTGCGCGGGTCCGTCCCCGCCACCGTCGTGCCACCGCAGGACCGAACCGGTCGGCGGCAGCGCGCCGGGGACGGCGACGAGGTCGCCGGCGCGCAACGCGCCGAGAGTGCGCCACCGCGCCGCGTCGGGACCGTCGCCGCGGACGAGGAAGGGGTGGTTGTCGGTCGCGATGATCTCCCGTGTTCCCACCCGCACGCGGTAGGTCTGCCGCACGCCGGTCTGCGCGACGGCCCGCACCGGGGCGACGACGAAACGGCCGACGCCCTCGTCGAGGGCGAAGACCCGGTCGCCGGCCTCGATCTCCTTGATCGGCACCTGGCCGCGGTCGGCCGTCCACACGCGCATGTCCCCGCGCAGGCATTCGTACTGGGCCGCGACGCCGGCGACCAACCGCTGCTTCTCCGCCTCGGGGATGCCGAGCCGGTCGTAGGTGTTCTTGATGTCCTCGGGCAGGTCCTCCCAGGACTGGGCCTGCCGCTCGGTCGACCGGACGAAGTACTTGATCGTGTCGAAGTCGATGCCGGACAGGTCCGCGCCCCAGGCCGGCATCGGCTTGCGCTCGAACAGCCGTAGGCCCTTCAACCGGCGTTCGAGCATCCACGCGGGCTCGTCCTTCTTCGCCGAGATGTCGCGGACGACGTCCTCGTTGAGCCCGCGGCGGGCGGTCGCCCCCGCGGAGTCGGCGTCGTGCCAGCCGTACTCGTACCGGCCGATGTCGTCCAGTGCCGGATGCTGCGGCGTGACGGTCATGCGCTGACCTTCCGTTGTGTGGTGGCGGACAGTGGCCGGGAGTCCGACGAGGCTCGGTCCACGGGCAGGTCGACCGGCGCGAGGATCGCGGTGCACACCTCGTCGCCGTGCGCGAGCGTGGCCAGCCGGGTCACGTGTCGGCCCAGGGCCCGGCCGAGCTCGACGGTCTCGGCCTCGCACAGGACGGGGAACTCGCGGGCGGCGTCGACGACCGGGCAGTGGTGCTGGCACAACTGGACGGCGACGTCGCCCAGCGGCTCGACCTCGGCGGCGTAACCCGCACGGCTCAGCGCGATCGCGAGGTCCTCGGGGGTCACCGGCCCGGCCGCGGAGGCGACCGTCGGCGCCAGGCGTCGCGCCCGGTCGGTGGCGAACTCCTCGACCGCGGCCGGTCCGAAGGTGTCCGCGATGAAGCGCAGCGCCGACAGCGCGAGATCGTCGTAGGCCTGGTCGCACGCCGCCCGGCCCGCGTCCGTCAGGGCGAAGACCGAGCCCGGCCGACCGCGGCCGCGCTTGGGGGTCGGGCCGTAGGGCGCCCGGTCGTGCGCGACGACCAGGCCGTCGGTCACGAGCGCCGTCAGGTGTCGACGGACGCCCGCCGCGGTCATGCCCAACGCGGTCGCCAACTCCGCCGCCGTCGACGGTCCGGCCTCCAGCAGGCCGCGCGCGACCCGCTCCGCGGCATCGCTGGCGATTTTCACAACGACATTGTTGCGTAAATCGCGAGCCGGGTCGACACCGGGGCACCGCAGCGGCGGTGCCGCCGCCTAGGCTCAGGCGCATGACTTCGGCGCCGGCCGCCCTCGACGTCGCGGATCTCGGTATCCGGTACGGGGCCAAGGTCGCGGTCGACGGACTGTCGTTCCGCGCTCCGGTGGGTGCGGTCACCGCGCTCGTCGGACCCAACGGCGCCGGGAAGACCTCGACCGTCGAGGCCTGTGTCGGCCTGCGGCGCTTCCACGCGGGGCGCATCGACGTCCTCGGTCATCGCGTGACCGACGACGTCGAGCCGCCGGCGCAGGTCCGCGATCGGGTCGGCGTCATGTTGCAGGACGGCGGCCTGTACCCGACCGCCCGACCGCTGGAGCTCGTCCGGCACGTGGCCGCGCTGTACCCCTCGGCCGACGACCCGGCCGACCTGCTGTCCGCGCTGGGGATCGATCCGGCCACGCGAACGACGATCCGGCGGATGTCCGGCGGCGAGCAGCGGCGGATCGCCTGCGCCGCCGCGCTGGTCGGGCGCCCGTCGCTGGCGTTCCTCGACGAGCCCACGGCCGGGCTCGACGCCGTGGCGCGACGGGAGTTCCACGAGCTGATCCGAGCGCGCGTCGCCGACGGCCTGACGGTCGTCCTGACGACCCACCTGATGGACGACGTCGAGCGGCTGGCCGACCGCGTCGTCGTCGTCGCCCGCGGTCGCGCGCTGCGGGCCGGCTCGGTTCCCGATCTCGTCGGCGACGAGGAGTCGGTCGCGTTCCGCGGGCCCATGCACGCCGACCTCGTCGACCTGCGCGCCGCCCTGCCGCCGGGGGCCACGGTGGCCGAGGAGGCCCCGGGTCGGTTCCGCGTCAGCGGTGCGGCGAACCCCATGGTCCTGTCCGTCGTGGCCGCCTGGTGCGCGCAGAACGGCGTGCGCACGAGCGATCTGGCGGTCGGCCGCCGCACGTTGGAGGACGTCGTGATCGATCTGGTGGGTGACCTGTGAGGGCGCCGTCGCCGCCGTCGGCGCGGGCGTCGGCGCCGGGGGCGGCGACCCGGATCGCGCGGCAGGCCCGATGGGAGACGCGCCTGCTGCTGCGCAACGGCGAACAGGTCCTGCTGACCCTCGTCATCCCCATCGGCCTCCTGCTCGCCCTCGTGTGGACCGACCTGGTTCCCGCCGCGGACTCCACCGCCGACCCGGTCGCCGCGGCATTGGCCACCGTGCTGGCCGTGACGATCATCTCGTCCGGGTTCACCTCCCTGGCGATCGCGACGGCGTTCGAGCGTCGGTCCGGCGCCCTGCGCTTCCTGGGGACGACTCCGCTGCGCCGGATCGAGTTGCTCGGCGGCAAACTGCTGGCGACCTGCGCCGTCACCGGCATCGCGTCGATCGCCGTCGTGCTGGTCGCCGTCGCCGTGGGGTGGCGGCCGGCCCCGGGGGCAGCGTGGGCGCTGCCGGTGATCGTGCTCGGCCTGGCCTGCTTCGCCGCCTGGGGGATGGCCCTGGCCGGCCTCCTGCGGGCCGAGGCCGTGCTCGCCGTCGCCAACGGCCTGTTCCTGGTGCTCGTGCTGTTCGGTGGCGTCGTCGTCCCCGCCGCCGCGCTGCCCGGCCCCGTCGCCGCCGTCACGTCGGTGCTGCCGTCGGGCGCGCTGGCCGAGGCCCTGCGCGCCGCGCTCGTGACCGGCGCCCCGCCGGGGATCGGGTCCGTGCTCGTCCTGCTCGGCTGGGCGGTCGTCGGCGCGCTCCTCGCCGGCCGGACCTTCCGGTGGTCCTGAGCGGCCGCCACCGCGCGACACCGGCCGACGCGGCATCGGCCCGCACCGCCGTCTAGGGTGGCGGTCGTGGTGAGCCTGGTCGATCCGGTCGACGAAGCCGCCGCCGGCGCCGTCGCGCGGGGTGCCGCGCCGCGAGGCGTCCGCGCGGTCTACGTCGCCAACCTCGTCGGACAGACCGCGATCATCGTCACCGGCGCGGTCGTGCGCCTGACCGGATCCGGCCTCGGCTGCCCCACCTGGCCGCAGTGCGTCGAGGGCTCGTACGTCCCCACGACCCGACAGGAGCAGGGCTGGCACAAGTTCATCGAGTTCGGCAACCGGACGCTCACCTTCGTCCTGGTCCTCCTCGCCCTCGCCGCGATCGCCGCCGCGCTGTGGGACGCACGCCGGCGCCGACGCGCCGATCTGCCCGCGCGGCCGGCGCTGACGGTGCTGGCGTTCGTCCCGCTCGCCGCCACCGCCGCGCAGGCGGTGATCGGCGGGGTCACCGTGCTGACCGGCCTGAGCCCGTACTCGGTGTCGGCGCACTTCGTCGCCTCGATGGCGATCGTGGCCGGCACGGTCGCGCTCGTGGTCCGCGCCGGCGACCCCGGCGATCGACCCGTACACCGGCTGGTGCCCCGGCCGGTGGGGATCCTCGCCTGGGCGCTGGTCGCCGTCAGCGCGCTGCTCGTCCTGCTCGGCGTCGTCGTCACCGGCAGCGGACCGCACTCCGGCGACGCGTCCGCCGAGCACCGGTACCCGTTCGATCCGCGGACGGTCGCCTGGTTGCACGCCGACGTCGTGCTGCTGTTCGTCGGCCTGCTGGTCGGCCTGCTCGTCGCCCTCGCCGTGGTCCGGGCCCCTCGCCGGGCGGTCTTCCGGACGTGGCTGCTCCTCCTGATCGCCGCCGGCCAGGGACTGCTCGGCTACGCGCAGTACTTCGCCGGCCTGCCCGAGCTGCTCGTCATGATCCACGTGCTCGGCGCGACGCTCGTCTGGGTGGCCGTGCTGTTCGTCCCGCCGGCGCTGCGCACGCGCGGTGTGCCCGGTCCGCGGCCGGACCGATCGCCGGCCTGAGGGTCCGGCCCGTCGGCGATCAGCCCGACGCCCGGCGCAGCACGCGATAGCGCGCGATCGACGCGACGGTCGCCGGGTCGAAATCGGAGTCCGACCCGTCCACCAGGTCGGCGAGGATGTCCATGGCGACGTGCTTGCCGAGTTCGACGCCCCACTGGTCGAAGGAGTCGATCCCCCAGATGACGCCCTGCACGAAGACGCTGTGCTCGTACA
>CAYMNG010000148.1:0-4897 GCA_964391765.1 uncultured Bifidobacteriaceae bacterium
TCGTCACCGTGACGATCTCCGGGACCGTGATCCCCAGCACCTCACCGAGCACCGCGCGCGGGTCGGCCAGCAACCGGTCCCGGAACCCCGGATCGTCCGCGATGTGCCGGGCCAGGATCTCCTCGACCTCCGCCTGAGAACGAACCGCCATCACAACCCCACTCCCTCGTCCGGGTCAGCCCACGCATTTCGGGTTGCGGCCGGAGAACGTGGAGTCACCCCAGTCGAGCCCGCCGGCAGCCAACTCCAAGTCCGCCTCGCTCAACTGGTCGACGTCCGCCGGGATCGTCAGGTGCACATCGGTCAACGACTCGGTGTGGATCGTCACGGTGACGATCTCCGGGACCGTGATCCCCAGCACCGCACCGAGCACCGCCCGCGGATCGGCCAACAACCGCGCCCGGAACCCGCGATCCTCCGCGATGCGCCGGGCCAGGATCTCCTCGACCTCCGCCCGCGTGCGAACCGCCATCACAACCCCCAGCAACCTCGACCGCTTCGCCTCGAGCACCATAGCGACGATCACGCCGAAGGGACAGGGGCATCGTGCCCGCGTTAATTCCCCCAGGTCATACCGCCGGCCGGGCTAGTAGCCACGCGATGGAACCCGACTCTCCGGGTCCAACCACGATCCCCCGCCGGCGGCCAGCTCCAGGTCCGCCTCGCTCAACTGGTCGACGTCCGCCGGGATCGTCAGGTGCACATCGGTCAACGACTCGGCGTGGATCGTCACCGACACGATCTCCGGGACCGTGATCCCCAGCACCTCACCGAGCACCGCCCGCGGATCGGCCAGTAAACGCGCCCGGAACCCCGGATCCTCGCTGATGCGCCGGGCGAGGACCTCCTCGACCGCGGCGCGAGATCGGACCACCATCACGACTCTCCCTCCGGAGTGCGGATCAGTCGACGCGGCGCGGGTCGTCGCCCATGGGACCCGAATACGCCGCGGCTCACCTGCAGGGCTCGCCCGCGCAACGGGTCACGTTGCCCATGGGGCCTGAATACGCCCCGGGCTCACCCCAGTTGATCCCACCTCCGGCGGCCAGTTCCAGATCCGTCTCGCTCAACTGGTCGACGTCGGCCGGGATCGTCAGGTGCACGTCGGTCAACGACTCGGCGTGGATCGTCACCGTGACGATCTCCGGGACCGTGATCCCCAGCACCTCACCGAGCACCGCACGCGGATCGGCCAACAACCGTCCCCGGAACCCCGGATCCGCAGAGATGCGCCGCGCCAACAACTCCTCGACCTCAGCCCGTGAACGAACCGCCATCACAACCCCCACTCCCTCGGCCGACCCGTCCTCGGCACCGTAGTGCGATTCCGGGCCCGACGCCCGTCGGCCGGCGATTCGCGACGCGGCCGCGACATCCGGTGCCCGATGACGATCGCCGAACCGGCCTAGGATCGGGCGTCATGGTCGAACGCAACCCCGACCCGACCCGTTCGGAGAGCATCCTCGACGCGATCTTGGACAAGGTCGTCGACGAACCGACCCCCGCGTCGTCCCGGATCTTCCGCGCGCAGGCCCTCGCCCAGATCGACGTCGCCGCGGAGATCGACAACCAGCTACCGCTCGTCCCCCGGCGCAACTGGCTCCTCCTCGTCGGCGCCGCCTGCGTCGTCGTCGGATTCCTCCTGTGGGCGGCCGTGACCCCGAGCGCGACGACGATCACCGGCCCGGCGCTGACGGTCGCAGCGCCCGGCCTGCTGCCGGTCGCGTCGCTGCAGGCCGGCACGATCGCCGACGTCGGCGTACGGCCGGGCGATGATGTCCTTGCCGGAGAACCGATCGCGACGCTCGCCCACGCCGATGGGCCGGACTCGGCCGTGACCTCCCCGATCTCCGGCCGCGTGTGGCAGGTCTTCGCGCAACCCGGGGCGATCGCCCCGTCGGGCACCACACTGGTGACCCTGCTACCGCGGGGCTCGGCCGAGTCCGCGCTCGTCGTCGTCCCGGCGGCCGCGACGACGACGATCACCCCCGGCCAGGAGGCCGTCGCCGATGGGATGAGAGTCGGTGCGGTGGAAGCGATCAGCCCACCGCTCAACGCGTACGACGCCGGTGCACGCATCGGCGCGACCCTGCCCGCCGGCGACTATGCCGTCGTCACCGTGCGTCGGGACGCCGCGAGGGAACCGGGCACCACCGGCGACATCGCGATCGTCGTGTCCGCCGGAACCGTCCTGAGCCGGCTGGTCGGCCGATGACGGGGGCTCGTCGCCGGTTCCGCCGACCTGTGCCCACCGTCCTGCAGATGGAGGCGACCGAATGCGGCGCCGCCAGCCTGGCGATGGTCCTCGCCTACCACGGGAACCACCAACCCCTCGAACAGGTGCGCATCGCGTGCGGGGTGTCCCGCGACGGGGCGACGGCCGGCAACGTCGTGCGCGCCGCGCGCCAGTACGGTCTGCAGACGCGGGCGTTCAAGCGGGAACCGGCGCAGTTGGCCGACCTGGGGTTCCCCCTGATCGCGCACTGGCGCTTCGCGCACTTCCTCGTCGTCGAGGGGTGGTTCCCGGGCGGCTGGTACCTCAACGACCCGGCGATGGGCCCACGCCAGTGCGACGACGACGAGTTCGACCGGTCGTTCACCGGAGTCGTCATCGAGGCGACGCCGGGGCCGGACTTCCGCGCGGTCGGACGACGACCGCCGCTGGTACGCCGGCTTGCCGCGGCCGCCGGGACGATCGGCCCGCTCGTGATCTTCGCGGCCGCGATCGCGCTGCTGCTCGTCGTGCCGACGCTGATCGTGCCGTCGGTCGTCCAGCGGTACGGCAACGGGTTGGCCGGTGCGGCAGGCATCGCTTCGTCCGCGGCACTGGTCGGCCTGACGGTCGCGGCCGTGTTGCAGTCGCTCCTGCTCTGGCTCCAGGGATCAACGGCGGTTCGGCTCACCGGGAAGATTTCGGTCCGGCTCGGCGCGCAGATGACGTATCGGCTCCTGCGCCTGCCCGCCGCCTATCACGCCCAACGCGGGGCCAGCGCCCTCGCGCAGCGTGCGGTGCTCGCCGACCAACTCAGCCACTCGGTGTCCGCGCTCGCCGTCACGGCATCGACGGGCCTGCTGACCGCGGCCGTCGCGTGCGCGGTGCTGCTCGCGGTCGACGTCGCCGCCGGCGGCGTCGCGGTGGCCGTCACCGTCGTCATCGCGATCACGATGCGGTACGCGATCCGCCGGTCGCGCGACGTGGCGTCGCGAGTGGTGCGCGAATCGGTCGAGGTCGGCGCGATCATGTCCTCGTCCCTGGGCCAGATCGAGGCGATCAAGGCCTCCGGGACCGAGGACGGGGTCATCGCGCGCGGACTGGCCGCGGAGAACCGCCTGCTGGACGCGTCCCAGCGGATCGGGGTCCGCACGCTCGGCATCAGCGTCGTCGCCGGCCTGGTCACCTCGCTGGGCACGATCCTCATCGCGGGCACGGCAGCGTGGCGCATCGCCGTCGGCGCGCTGACGCCCGGCGCGTTCCTCGCCGTCCTCGCCCTGGCCGCCGTCGCCGTCGGCCCGCTCGCCCAGGTCGTCGCGGCGTTCGATCAGGCGCAGACCCTGGGTCCCACGCTCGACCAGGTCGACGACGTGCTCGCGACCCCGGAGGACCCCGAGGTCGTCCGGGCACCACCGCCCGACGCGCCGCCGACACTGGCCGGTGACCTCGACCTTCGCGCGGTGACCTTCGGCTACACCCCCGGCGCCGAACCCACGATCCGCGACCTGGACCTGCACATCGCGCCGGGGCGGCGGATCGCGCTCGTCGGTCCCAGCGGCTGCGGCAAGTCGACGGTGTCGAGACTGGTGACCGGGCTGTACGAGCCGTGGGCCGGCGACGTCCTGATCGATGGCCGACCACGCGCCGCGCACGCGCGGCAGGTGCTCACCGACCGCGTGGCCCTCGTCGACCAGGATGTGGTCGTCTTCGCCGGATCGATCCGGGACAACGTCACCTTGTGGGATCCCTCGGTCCCCGAGCGCGACGTCCTCGCGGCCCTCCAGGACGCCCAACTCGCCGACCTCGTCGAGTCCCGACCGGGCGGACTGGACGCGACCGTGGCCGAGGGCGGGGTCGACCTGTCCGGTGGTCAGCGCCAACGCCTGGAGATCGCGCGCGCGCTGGCGCGCAATCCGGCGGTGCTGGTGCTGGACGAGGCCACCAGCGCGCTGGACCCACTGACCGAGCAGGCGATCGACGTGGCGATCCGACGTCGGGGAATCAGCGTGCTCGTCATCGCCCACCGCCTGTCGACGATCCGCGACAGCGACCAGATCGTGGTGCTCCACGACGGCACCGTCGTCGAACGCGGGACACACGAGGACCTGATGGCCCGGTCCGGGCCGTACGCGGCCCTGGTGTCGTCGGCATGACCGACACGGGCAACGTCGTCCCGCTCACCGCCGTCGACACGCTGCGACCGACGAGCGGCGACGTCGTCGAGGTCGTCGACGGCACGGTGCTGGCCTTCGCCGTCACGCCCGACGGCCGCCGGATCCCGCTGGCGAGCGTCCCGGCCGGCGAGGCCCTGGCCGGCTTCGCGGTCGCCGCCGATCTCGAACTGCTCGTCACGGGCCTGCCCGGCACGACGGTTCGAGCACTCCGACTACCGACCGACGACGCCAGCCCCGTCGATCCGCGCCTCGCCGACGGGCTCGCACGCTGGGCCGTTCGACTGGGCGAGGCGGCGGCGGGCGGGGCCTGGCCACCGCGCCTGCTGCCGGTCCATCTGGCCGGTTCGATGGTCCCGCCCGGCGAGATGATCGGCCCCGGCCGCGATCACGACGGGCCGATCTGGGTACGCGTGCAGGCCGGTTCGGCGACGCTGTGCGGACAGTCCACCGCCGTGGTGGACCGCCGGTCGGGACCGTTCCCGCTCCCGGTGGGAACCTGGTTGACCGCCGG
>CAYMNG010000149.1:0-4883 GCA_964391765.1 uncultured Bifidobacteriaceae bacterium
CGACTGCCCCAGGGGGCGTACCGGATCGTCCTGTTGATCGACGGCGAGGCACGGGTCGAGTCCGAGGTCGGCGAGGTGACGCTGCGCCGCGGCACCGCGGCGGTCGCCTCCGCGACCGAACCGGACATCTGGGTCCAGGCCGACGGGCTGGTCGCCGTCGTCCAGTCGACCCGACGGCAGGAGGAGGCGGGCGCGGATGAGTACTGAGGGCGGACTCCGGGCGGTGGTCGCGGCGCTGCTCGCGAACGCCGGGATCGCGGTGGCGAAGTTCGTCGCGTTCGCGTTCACCGGATCGACATCGATGCTGTCGGAGGCGATCCACTCCGTCGCGGACTCCGGCAACCAGGTGCTGCTGCTGGTGGGCAACAAGCGATCCCAGCGCGCGGCCGACGCGGACCACAACTTCGGCTACGGGCGCCGACGGTACGTGTACGGGTTCATCGTCGCGATCGTGCTGTTCCTCGTCGGCGGGCTGTTCTCGCTGTACGAGGGGTGGCACAAGTGGCAGCACCCGGAGCCACTGTCGGACTGGTGGATCGCCGTCGTCGTCCTGGTGTTCGCGATCGTCCTGGAGAGCCTGTCCTTTCGCACCGCGCTCGTCCAGGCGAACCGATCGCGCGGGTCGCGGTCGCTGATCCGGTTCGTCCGCGACTCCCGTCAACCCGAACTGCCGGTCATCTTGCTGGAGGACGCCGGCGCGCTGGTCGGCCTGCTGTTCGCCCTGTTCGGCGTCAGCATGGCGGTCGCCACCGGGAACGGGCGGTGGGACGCCGTCGGCGCCGTGGCCGTCGGATCGCTGCTGGTGCTCATCGCGATGTTCTTGTCCGTCGAGATGACCGACATGCTCGTGGGGGAGAGCGCGCTGCCGGAGGAGGCCGCCGCGATCCGGGCGGCGCTGGAGTCCTCGGCCGGCGTGGCCCGCGTGATCCACCTGCGCACCTTGCACGTCGGGCCCGACGAACTGCTGGTGGCGGCGAAGATCGCGGTCGCGCACGTCGACACGGCCGCGGACATCGCCGCGGACATCGACAACGCCGAGGTCGCCGTCCGCGCGGCGGTGCCGTCGGCCCGGTACATCTTCCTCGAACCGGACCTGGACCGGTCCGGTCCGTGACCGGCCCGGTCAGCCGCCGAGCGCGTGCCGGATCGGGATGAGCTTGGCGGTGGACTCCGCGACCTCGGCCGCCGGCTCAGACCCGGCGACGATGCCGCAGCCGGCATAGGCGCGCAGCGCGGATCCGGCCGGGTCGACGTGCGCGCACCGCAGCGCGATCCCGAACTCCCCGTCCCCGGAGCGGTCGAACCAGCCGACCGGCCCGGCGTACCGGCCGCGGTCCATCCCCTCGAGCTCGCCGATCAGCGCGAACGCCCGCTCGGTCGGCGTGCCGCAGACCGCGGCGGTCGGGTGCAACGACGCGGCGAGGGCGAGCACCGTCGCGGAGTCGGCCAGCCGGCCGGTGACGTCGGTGGCCAGGTGCTGGACGTTGGCCAACTCCAGGACGTGCGGCTGCGACGGGACGTCGAGGTCCGTGCAGTGCGCGGCCAGCGCCTTCGCGACCGATCGGACCGCGTACTCGTGCTCCTCGGTGTCCTTGTCGCTGTCGAGGAGGGCTCGAGCGAGACCGGCGTCGGCGTGGTCGTCGCCGCGGCGGCGGACGGTCCCGGCGAGCACCCGGCTGGTCACCAGGTCCCCGGTCCGGCGGACGAGCAGTTCCGGGGTCGCGCCGATCAGGTCGGCGACCGCGAACGTCCAACACGAGGGGTAGTCCGCCGCGAGTCGGGCCAGCACGTACCGGACGTCGAGGGGGCCGCCGACGTGGGCGACGAGATCACGGGCGAGGACCACCTTGTCCAGCTCGCCGGCCTGGATGCGCGCCACGGCGTCGGCTACCGCACCGGACCACTCCTCGACGCTGCGGCTGCCCGCGCTCCAGGTGACGTGCTCCGGGGCGGCCGGCTCGGACGTCGGTGGCAGCAGCGCGTTGGCGGGGTCGTCGGTGCGACCGACGACGGTCAGCCAGGCCTGGCCGCCGCGGCGGCCGACGACGACGCGGGGTACCACGACGACCGAGGTCCCGGCGTCGGGGTCGAAGGAGAACGACCCGAAGGCGACCGGCCCGGTGCCGGGCACGCTCACGGTGTCGTCGACGTCGAACTGCGCGCACAGGGTCGACCACCAGCGCTGTGTCCGGGCGAAGCGCTCGTCGCCGCGCACCTCGAGCCGGGCGGCGACCCCCCAGCCGATCAGGCCGTCGCCGTCGCGCACCCACGCCAGCGGACCGTCGGTCGGCAGCCGGGTGATCAACTCGTGCGGATCGTCGATCTCGTGGGTCGTGACGGGGATGCGCGCCGGTGGCCCGGGCAGACGGCTGGGGGCGGGGACCGGCGCGGACACGCGGGCCAGCGTAGGACCGGGAGTCGGGCAGGTCGCCGGTGGGCGGGCGGGTCGCCGGCGTGCGGGACGTCGCCGGTGGGCGGGCGGGTCGCCGGCGTGCGGGACGTAGCCGGTGGGCGGGCGGGTCGCCGGCGTGCGGGGCGTGGCCGGGGGCGGGTCGCCGGCGGGCGGGACGCCGCCGGCGGGCCGGCGGGTGGCAGGATCGGCGCGTGTCACGCGCGGACTTGGACAAGGACCCGGTCGACGTCGCGGCGATGTTCGACGACGTCGCCGAGCGCTACGACCTGACCAACGACGTCCTCGCGGCGGGCCAGACCCGGCGATGGCGTCGGCTCGTGCGCGAGGCGCTGTCCCCCCGGCCGGGGGAGCGGGTGCTCGACCTCGCGGCCGGCACGGGGACCTCAAGTGCGGCGCTGGCCCGATCCGGGGCGTTCGTCGTCGCGGCCGACTTCTCCCTGGGCATGCTGCGGGTCGGTCGACGCCGCAACCCGGACCTGGCGTTCGTCGCCGGGGACGGCCTGCGGCTGCCGTTCGGCGACGCCGCCTTCGACGCCGCGACGATCTCGTTCGGGCTGCGAAACCTCGCCGACCGAGGTGCCGGTCTTCGCGAACTGGCGCGCGTCGTGCGCCCCGGTGGGCGCCTGGTCGTGTGCGAGTTCTCCCATCCGACGTGGCGCCCGTTCCGGACGGCGTACGTCGAGTACCTCATGCGTGCGCTGCCGACGATCGCCCGCCGGACGTCGTCGAACCCGGACGCCTACGTCTACCTGGCCGAGTCGATCCGCGCGTGGCCGGACCAGCGCGAGTTGGCCGCCGACATCGCCGCGGCGGGGTGGTCGCGGGTGCAGTGGCGGAACCTGTCCGGCGGTGTCGTCGCGCTGCATCGGGCGCACCGACCGGCGTGAGGGACTCGACCGCACCGGGTGCCCGGCGTTCCTGCGGCCCACTATGCTTTCGTCGGTCGTGAAGCCTTTCACAAGTGCGCAATGTGAGGAGTCCCGGGTTTGAACGTCTACACCCCGATCCTCGTCCTCGGCATAATCGCCTTCGCGTTCGCCGTGATCTCGGTCTTCGCGGCGTCGATCACCGGGCCCAAGCGCTACAACCGGGCCAAGTACGACGCGTACGAGTGCGGGATCGAGCCCACGCCGCAGCCGATCGGCGGTGGACGCTTCCCGGTGAAGTACTACCTCACGGCCATGCTGTTCATCGTCTTCGACATCGAGATCGTCTTCTTGTACCCGTGGGCGGTCGCGTTCGACCAGCTCGGGACGTTCGGCGTCGTGGAGATGTTCTTGTTCATCGTCACCGTCCTGGTCGTGTACGCCTACGTGTGGCGTCGACGCGGCCTCGAGTGGGAGTGAGCCGGCATGGGCCTTGAGGAGCAGTTGCCGTCGGGAGTCCTCCTGACGACGGTCGAGAAGCTGGCCGGGTACGTCCGCAAGAGCTCGCTGTGGCCGGCGACCTTCGGCTTGGCCTGCTGCGCCATCGAGATGATGGCCGTCGGCGGCCCGCGGTTCGACATCTCGCGGTTCGGGATGGAGGTCTTCCGGGCCTCGCCGCGGCAGGCGGACCTGATGATCGTCGCCGGTCGGGTGAGCCAGAAGATGGCGCCGGTGCTGCGCCAGATCTACGACCAGATGCCCGGCCCGAAGTGGGTGATCGCGATGGGCGTGTGCGCCTCCAGCGGCGGCATGTTCAACAACTACGCGATCGTCCAGGGGGTCGACCACGTCGTTCCGGTCGACATCTACCTGCCCGGCTGCCCGCCGCGCCCGGAGATGCTCCTGGACGCGATCATCAAGCTGCACCAGCAGATCCAGGACACCAAGCTCGGTGCACAGCGCCGCGCCGAGGTCGTCGAGCTCGAGGCGGCCGCGCTCGCCGCACCGGCCACGATCGAGATGAAGGGCCTCATGCGATGAGTGCGGAGAACGTGTCCGCGACCGGTGACGTGGTCGTTCCGGCGGACGTGCGCCCGCTCGACGTCATCGGCGTGCGCACCGGCTCGTTCGGGGTGACCGGTGGTCCGGACACCAGTGGGTTCGGCGGACTGGTGGACCCGATCGCGCTGCCGCCGGCGTCCGTGCCGCCGTACGGCGGGGTGTTCGACGAGATCGACGAGGAACTGCGGCTCTCGCTCGTCGCCCGGGGCCTGGCACCGGCCGACGTCGTCGAGCAGGTCGTGCTGTACCGCGACGAGCTGACGTACTTCGTGCGCCGTGAGCACCTCGTGGCGTTCGCGACGACGCTGCGCGACGAGCCCGGACTGCGGTTCGAGCTGTGCCTGGGCGTCAACGGTGTCCACTACCCGCACGACACCGGCCGCGAACTGCACGCGGTGTACCCGTTCTTGTCGGTCACCCACAACTGGCGGATCCGGGTCGAGGTCGCGGTGCCCGACGCCGACGCCCGGATCCCGTCGATCGTCGGGGTCTACCCGGCGAACGACTGGCACGAGCGCGAGACCTGGGACTTCTTCGGCATC
>CAYMNG010000150.1:0-4876 GCA_964391765.1 uncultured Bifidobacteriaceae bacterium
GGTTCTCGATGTTCCGGCGGCCAAGGTCAAGGTGGTCGATCCCACCGGGGCCGGTGACGCCTTCCGGTCGGGGTTCTCGGCCGGGCCGGCGGTCGACGACGCGGCGCGGGCCGCCGTGCTGGCCGAGGCCGTCGGCGACGCCGGGCGCGAGCTCTCGCCGGCCCGATCGATCGCCTGCCGGGCCGACGGCCGGTTCGTGACGGTCGACGACGCCGGGTCCAGACGGGTCGTCGGCGTCTGCGACAAGTCGCCCCGGCAGGCCGCGCTGGCCCGCCAGATCGCCGGGTCCGCCGGGTCCAGGTCGAACGCGGTGCCGTACGCGTCCCGCGCCGCGGCCGCCACCACGGCGAGCAGGTCCAGGTCGGCACCGTGCCGGTTCGCCGCATGCGGCAGCGACCGCGCGTGGCCCGCAGCATCCGCGGCACTGCGGTACGCCACGTCGCGGCAGCACGACGCGCGGCCGGCGACGAGCCACTCCGACCCGCGCGGCTCGATCACGCAGCCGCGCACGGAGAGCATGACCCCCAGCCAGTAGCGCAGGGCCGGCACGACCTCCTCGACCAGTCCGATGCACGACATGTGCCCGCCCAACGCCACGACGATCCGCTCGACGCTCAGGTCGTGCGGCACCTCGACCGTCCAGTCCGCCCCGATGCGGACTGCATGACGCGCAGGTGCCACCTTCGGGTTCGTGGTCGTGCGGCACGGCACGACCACCGACAGCGCCCGGCCGGCCGGTGCCGGCCCCACCAGGCTCGGCTCGTCGCAGTTCAGCTCGCTCGGCACGGCCGCGCCCCCTCCCGCAACGCCACCGCCGCATGCATGACGGTGCCGTACTCGGCAAGCACGAGCGCGAAGTCGGTGTCGGACCATACGGCGTCGGTGGCGTCGACGCGAGCGCGCAGTCGGGCGACGGCGGCCCTGGGCGGCACGATGCCGGCGGGAATGCCCGTCGACACCAGCGCGACCAGGTCGGACGGCCAGGGGTGGAAACCCGCGTCCACCCACGACCGCAGGTTGCGTGCCGCCCACTCCGGCGACCGGTCGACCGCCCGGGCGTACGCGACGACCTCGTCCGGGTCGTAGCCCGCCTCGCCGAGCGCCAGGATCAGCGACCGCGAGATCCCGCTGTCGATCCACCGGGCGCGGTCGCGCGGGTGCACGGTGTCCCAGTTCGCCGCCGACCACGCCAGCCACGTCGCCAGCGAGTCCGGGCGCATCCCCTCCCTGGTGGCGTCCTGGGCAGTCGCGTACTCCGCCATCGCGACCTCCTGCGGGTCGTCGCGTCCGGCGAGGGTGTCGGCGACCCAGCTCAGGTCCGGGCGGTTCCACGCGACGCCGAGGTAGAACCGCGCCGGCATCGGCGACCCGACGCCGACCTCAGCGTGGATCTCGTGAACGACCCGCGGATGGATCCCGGCGTCCCACAGCCAGGCCACGTCGAGGTCGCCGCGCAGGCAGCACTCGGCCGCGGCGGCTTGGTCATCGGCGGGGATGCCGAGCATGCCGGCACGGTCATGGGCGCGACGGACGGCGGCCGCGAGCACGGTGACCTGCCGGCCGATCGCGCCGCTCGCGGCAGCAACGTGCCGCGGGCTGCGCCAGTGCTCGGCGGCGTTCACGGCGTCGCGGAAGCCGGAGCGCGGGCAGCAGGCGGCGGCATCGCGGACCCGCCAGCGGTCCGCATCCCCCGCGAATTCCAACTCGGGCAGGTCAGTGCGCATCAACCGACGCGTCCACACCCGCGCAGCTGGCACCGCCGTGTCGACGAGGTCGACGCACGACACGAAACCGCCGAAGGCTGCTGCGATCCGCTCACCCTCGATGTCGTGTGGGGTGGTCACGGTCCAGTCCGCCGTGATGGTGACCGGATGCCGCTCGACCAGGGCTCCGGGTTCGCGCGAGGTCCAGCACGGCACCATCACGACCAGATCCTCACCGTCCGGGCGGGGGGCGAGCGCGTCGGCAGCCAGCGCTGACCTGCTTCCCCGTCGCACGCTGCGCTCCCGATCCCGTCGTACTCGTGGGGCGGCATTGTCCACCCGCGGCCTGACAGACACGATCAGGAGCCGATCCCATGAAGAGCGCCCGCGCGCCCTCAGGCGTCGGCGCGGAAGGCCCCGTCCGGCCACGGGTCGGCTCACCCGTATCGAGTCGAGTCAGGTGGCCGCTGCGCTTGCCGGGCTCAGGCGTCGATGCGCCGGTCGTGCTGCGACGCTTCCCCGGCCTGCAGGCGGACGCGGCGGAGGCGCGCAGCAAGCACCGCGCTGACCTTCGGCTCCCGGTCGAGGGCATTCTCGATCTGCTGCACCTCGTGGGGCGTCAACCGCATGAGGCGGTCCTCCACGAGGATGGCGCGCGCGCGGTCGAGAGCAGCGCCGAGGACGAATGAGGTGAGGTCCTGCCCCTGGGTAGCAGCCGCCTCCCGAATGGTGGCGTGCGCCTCGGGAGTCAGGCGTACGTTGAGGCGCTCGGTGCGCTTGCCGGACTCATCGGGCAGCACGTCGAACGGGGTGATGCTGGACATGGTTGCCTCCGACAGACAATGTACGTCTGTGGTACGTACGCGTCAAGTTGTCGTATCCAGGGTCGCCAGGAGGTCCTTCGTGGTCAGGAACAGCCTGTCCGGGCTGTCGCAGAACGGAGTGAAGCCGAAGTAGCGGTAGAAGGTCGCGGCGGCTTCGTCGATCGCATCGACGACTACCATCTCGAAGCCGACGAAACTCGCGGCCGCGCCGATCCGCCCCAGGGCGTCCGACAGGAGCATGCCGCCGAGTCCTTGCCCCTGAACCGCCCGGTCCACCGCGAGGCGGGCCAGCAGTACGGCAGGGATCGGGTACCGCCGCCTGCCGGAGCCGATCGCGCTCGCCACCTCGTCGAGCTCAAGGCGGTCGGCAAGGGTCGTGTAGTAGCCGGCGACCCGCGTGGACCCCTCGCGGACCGCCAGGAAAGTCCGCGCGTTGTGGCGATCCTGAGCCTGCCGCGACTGCGTGCGGAGCCACTCGTCGAGATCCGTCTGCCCGCATGCGAACGCCGAGCGGTCCCAGCGCCTGTCGAATGGGACGATCTCGATTGCCCCCGTCACGGCCTGCTGCCACGCGGTAGCCGCACGCACCGCCGGAACTGCGAGTGCGAGGCTGCCTGCCGCGTCCTCCTCGGGCAGGCGATCGAGCTGCATGTACTTGGCTGAACGAGTCCTGAGGGTCGCGAACACGCAAGGGGATCCGGCTGGAGTCCCGGCAGGTGCTGATCTTGGACGTCGAGCGGCTGGGTCGCCGCGCGCGCTCGGAGTCCGACACGACCGCGGCCGCTCCCCCGGGTGGGGGAACGGCCGCGGTCGTGCGAACGGGACTACGCCGTGACGGAGGGGTCCTCGCTCCACAGGTCCTGCACGGTCGAGAAGACCAGCTGGTTGTGCGAGAACTCGATCGTGTTGCCGTCGGGGTCGTCGACCGCGCAGATGTAGCCGACGTGGGCGGCCATGTCCTTCGGCTCCCACCGCAGCGCGCCGACCGCACGCGCCTTCTCCGCGACCGCGTCGACGTCCTCCCGGTTGGGCAGCTCGATCCCGATGTGCGCGAACGGCGTGAGGATCGGGGCCTTCTCGCCGGGGGTGACCCCGTACCGGGCACCGATCTCGGGGTAGAACTCCGCGAGGACGAGGACGAACGGGGTCTCGACCTGGCCCGGGTTCGACAGCCACACGCCGCGGCCGTTCTCGTCGAGGTTCCGGCGGACGATCACCAGCGGCGTGACCGTCGTGTAGAACTCGATCGACTTGTCCAGATCGGTGACGGGCAACGCGACGTGCGTCCAGCGAGGCTGGGTGAGTTGTGCCATGGCAGGTGTCTCCTTGTGATGTGACGACGCCTCGTCGACGCCGTGGTTGGGGGGCTTGTTTCGGCTGGGCTAGATCGTCGGCCACTTCGCCCGGTCAGGCAACCCGGAACGCTGCCGGATCCCCTCGCCCGCGCGCTGCGCCTGACGGAGCAGTTCATCCTCGTCGATCGTCGTGCACCGGTAGTCGTCCACGACCAGGCGACCGTCGACGTAGACCGAGTGGACGCCCCGGCCGTCGGCCGACCAGACGAGCTGGTTCGCGACGTTGTGCAGCGGCCGCCACTCCGGCCGGTTCGTGTCGTGCAGCACGAGGTCGGCCTTCTTGCCGATCTCGATCGAACCGAGCTCGTCCTCCGCGCACAGCCCGCGCGCGCCCGCGCGGGTCGCCATCGCGAACGCCTGCTCGGCCGGGAAGATCGTCGCGTCCCGGCGGGCGTCCTTGAACAGGCCCGCGACGAGGTACGTCGCCCGCATGAGGTCGTGGTAGTTCGAGGCGTTGTTCCCGTCGGTGCCGATCGCGACGTTCACCCCGCGCTGGACCATCTCCGGGAACTTGCCGATCTGCGTCACGCCGTACGAGACCTTCAACGCCGTCGTCGGGCAGTGCGACACGGTCGTCCCGGTCCGGGCCATGACGTCGATCTCCTCGTCGTCGACGTACACGACGTGGGTCGCCAACGCGTTGCCACCGGCCAGCACGCCGATCTCGTCCAGGTGGACCATCGGCCGCTGGCCGTAGGTCTCCAAGAACCAGTCCGGGTCCAGCTTCGCCGGGGACATGTGGAAGCTGATCCCCGAGCCGTGCTCGGTCGCCAGCTCCTTCGCCGCCCGCCACAACTCGTCGCTGCAGCAGGTGTGCCCGATGACGATCGGCCACGACTGGATCCGGCCGTTCGCGACCGACCCGTACCGGTCCATCGCGTCGGTGAGCCGGCCGATCGCCTGATCGGTCGTCATGTTCAGCGCCTCGTAGTGCGGCACGAGGTCCCACGCCCACGGGCCGATCCGGGCCCGGATGCCGATCTCGGTCAGCCCG
>CAYMNG010000151.1:0-4814 GCA_964391765.1 uncultured Bifidobacteriaceae bacterium
GGCGGTCAGCGCCGGCCGTCGGTGCCGTCGGGCGACCGCGGTGGCGACGACACCGAGGATGACGTACGCGATCATGACGACGACGATCGACATCCGCCCCCACGAGCGGATCTGGAAACCCAGTGCGGGGGCGAAGACCTGGCCGAAGCCGCCGCTGACGAACGTCAGCAGCGCGACGAGGAACAGCCACGGCCAGTACCGCAGCGCGGTCCGGACCGGACCCGCGGCCGCACCGGCGTTCGCGGCGAGGATCAGCCCGGCGGCGACGATCGCGGCGACGACGGCGACGACGCCGACCGTGGAGTTCCGCGCGTCCGCCTCGAGGCCGCTGGCGACCGTCGGCACGAACTGCAGCATCGGAACCGGCCAGTTCGAGCTCCACAGGTCGGTGGTGCGAACGAGGGTGAACAGTGCGCCGCCGAAGAACTGGGACTCCTCCGGCGCGCGTGCGGTCGCGCTGGCCCCGGGCCCGATCGCCGTGAGGCGGTACGCCGTGGCGGCGACGAAGGTGATCGCGGTCGGGGCGAGGGCGAACCAGACGGCGCCGATGAGGCTGCGGTCGCGGCGACCGAGGAGCACCTGGAACGCCAGCGCGACGACCGCGATGATCGACGTGAAGACCGAGTAGTAGGTCCCCGTCAGGCCGACGAACAGCGCAAGGGCCGTGACCAGCACGAGCGTGCGCGGTCGAGCACGCGCGGGTCCGCCGAGGGAGAGGTTCCAGTCGAGGACGGCGACGACGAGGATCAGCCCGGCGGCGACCGTCGCGTAGTTCGCCAAGAACGCGTGGGTGAACCGGTCGAAGTGCCACGGGACGAGGCTGACGGAGAACGCCAGCGTGGCGGCGAGCGTCGACGGGATGCGCGCGAGGCGGAACAGCGCGTAGGCGGTCACCGTGATGCCGGCGAACGACAGCAGGAGGAACGCGTTGACCGCCACGGCCGGGTCGCCGGTCGCCAGGGCGAGCGCCTTCAGCACGGCCAGGTGCACCAGGTCCGGGGACGGGAAGTTCGCCAGGTCCTGGCCGAACGGGAACCCCAGGTCGTGGTTGGGCGACACCCACGGATTCGTCTGCAGCGTCCGGGCGGCGGCGTAGGCGGTGGTCAGGTCCAGGTCGCCCCACAGGCTGGTCAGCGATCCGGGGGCACCCACGCGTAGCCCGGCGACGACGACGCTGGCGAGGGCGGCGACGGCGGCGGTCAGCGCCTCGCGCATCGGGGACCGCGGCCATGACGGCTGCGCCCGGCCCGGGTCCTCGCCGGCCACTGGCACCCCCTTCGGCCCGTCGTGCGGCGACCGACCGGCTGCCTCGGCGGATATGCCGGCGAACGTACCAAAGCCGGATCCGGGATCGCTCACGTCGCCAGGTCGGCCATCGTCACCACGCGATCGGCGATCGTCCGCGCCTCGGCCGCGTCGTGGGTGACGTGCACCGCGGCGACGTGCGCGGCCCGCAGCGCCGTGGCGACGTCGCCGACGAGGCGGGTGCGCAGATCCGCGTCGAGCGCGCTGAACGGCTCGTCGAGCAGCAGGACCGCCGGCTCGTCGGCCAGCGCGCGGGCCAGGGCTACGCGCTGGGCCTGGCCGCCGCTGAGTTGGTAGGTGCGCCGGTGGCCGTACCCGGCGAGTCCGACCCAGGCGAGCAGGTCGTCGGCGCGCGATCGGGCTGCCGCGCGGGCAACGGCCTTGCGCCGCAAGCCGTAGGCGACGTTGTCGGTGACCGAGAGGTGGTCGAACAGCAGCGGCTCCTGGAAGATCATCCCGATCCGGCGACGTTCGATCGGCTCGCGGGTGACGTCCGTGCCGTCGACGTGGATCGTGCCGGCGATCGGTGGGACGACGCCGGCGATGGCGGCCAGCAGTGTCGACTTGCCGCTGCCGCTGGGGCCGAGGATCGCGACGATCTCGGCCGGGGCGACGGTGAGGTCGATGCCCCGGGCGAACACGATGCCGTCGTAGCCCAGGGCGACGTCCCGCACCTCGAGGCGCGGGCTCATGCGGCGGCCAATGGTTCGGGGGCGCGGGCGCGCGGGCCGGCGGCCAGGCGATCCACACCGAGGAGGATCGCCATCGTCAGCGCGACGAGGACGACCGCGAGCACGGCGGCGACGCCGACGGACTGCTCCCCGGGGCGGCCGAGCAGCCGGACGATCTGGACCGGGACGGTCGGTGCTCCGGTCCGCGCGAGGAACGAGGCCGCACCGAACTCCCCGAGGGACACCGCCGCAGCCAGGCCGGCCGCCGCGACGACAGTGACGCGCAGCACTGGGCCGTACGCCGTCCAGAAGGCCCGGGTCGGCCCGGCGCCCAGGCCCGCGGCGACCGCGACGAGGCGGCGATCGGCGGACCGCAGGGCGGGGGACAGGACGGCGACGACGAGCGGGACCGCCACGAGCGAGTGCGCGATCGGGACCAGCAGGCCGGTGCCGCGCAGGTCCAGCGGTGCTCGGCCGAAGGCCAGCAACGTGCCCAGGCCCAGTGTCGCGGCGGAGACGCCCAGCGGGAGCAGTGCGAGCACCGTGACGAACCGGGCGGACGTGAGCAGCGCGATCGCGGCCAGCGCCCCGACGACGCCGGCGACGACGGCGGTGATCGTCGCGTAGCCGACCGACACGCCGATCGCGGCCAGCGGTGCACCCAGCCGGGTCGTGCCGGCGTCGACGCTGGCCACGCCCAGCCACCAGTCCAGGCCCCACCCGCCGTTGACGCGAACCGACCGCACGACCAGCGCGACGACCGGGGCGACCACGAGTGCGGCCGCCGCGATCGCGACCGCCAGCACGGTGACGCGGGCCGGGCCGGTCGCTGTTCGCAGGCGGATCGCGCGCGCAGGTCGCCGGGGCGCGCGGCGGCCGGCGATCAGTCCGGCGGTGAGCACGACCGTCACGACGACCAGCTGGACGATCGCGGTCGCGGCGGCCGCGGGGAAGTCGAGCAGGACCGACGTCTGCCGCAGGATCAGGTACTCCAAGGTCCGCGTCGTCGGGTCGCCGAGCAGCAGGACGATGCCCAAGGACGTGAAGCAGAACACGAACACGACGGTCGCACTGGTCGCGACGGACGATCGCAGCGCCGGCCACGTCACGTCCGCGAACGCCCGGGTGCGGGAGGCACCGAGCGTGCGGGCGACGACCTCCAGCGACCCGTCGACCTGGGCCCAGCGGGAGCCGACGATGCGCACGACGACGGCGAGGTTGACGTAGGCGTGCGCGACGACGACGAGCGCGAGCCCCTGCGGCGCACCGTCACCGACGAGTGAGCGGATGGCCAGGGCGACGACGACGGTGGGCAGGACGAACGGGACCGTCATGAGCGCCTGGACGAACGGCCGGCCCCAGAAGCGGTAGCGGGACACGACGTTCGCGACCGGTAGCCCGACCGCCAGCGCGAGTACCGTGCTGATGGCGGCCTGACCGGCCGCGAGCCCGGCGACCTGCCAGGTCCCGCTCGCCGTCAGGTGTGGCAGGAGTCCACGCACCCCGGTGTCGGCGAGCGCGGTCCCGACGAGGCGCGCGACGGGGTAGGCGAGGAAGAACGCCAGGAACGCCAACGGAAGCACCGGCGTCCACGGCAGCCAGCGGGGGCTGCGGGACGTCGTCATCGCCGGGGTCGAGCGGTCACCGGCCCATCACCGTCCCCCACCGGGCGAGCCACTCGGACAGGGACCGGTCGATGGTCGCGGGCGGGAGGGTCAGCGGGGCGCTGACCGCGGCGGCGTTGTCGGTGAACACCTCGGGCAGGGGGACCCGATCGCGTGCGGGGAAGACGAACATCGACAGCGGGATGTCGGCCTGCACCGGTTCGGACAGCAGCCAGTCGACGACCTGTCGGGCGCCGTCGGGGTTCTGCGCGCCGGCGAGGACACCGGCGTACTCGACCTGGCGGTAGCACCCGTCGGTCATGACCGACGACGGCGGCGTCGCCGGCTTCGGTTCCGCGGCATAGACGATCTCCGCCGGTGGGCTGGTCGCGTACGACACGACCATCGGGCGGTCACCGCCGCCGACGGTGTAGCGGCCCTCGTACGCGTCGGTCCACGAGGAGGCGACGGCGACGCCGTTGTCGCGCAGCCGGGCCCAGTACTGCGGCCACGCGTCGCCGTAGCGGGCGATCGTCGCCAGCAGGAAGGACAGTCCCGGCGACGACGCCGCCGGATCCTCGACGACCAGCAGGTCGCGGTAGGCCGGATCGGCGAGGTCCTCGAGGGTCGTCGGCGGCCGCAGGTCGCGCGCGGCGAGTGCGGCGGCGTCGTAGTTGACGCAGACGTCGCCGTAGTCGATCGGCGTGAGCAGGCCGTCGGCGGTGTCCGTGCGGACGCTCGCGATCACGTCGGACAGGGCGGGCGAGGCATAGGCGGTGAACACGCCGGCGTCGACCGCCCGGGACACCAGCGAGCCGTCGATGCCGTAGAGCACGTCGGCGGTCGGCTGTCCGGCGGCGAGCACCGCGCCGGCCACGACGGAGCCGGCGTTCCCGCCGGTCAGGATCTCCAGCGTCAAGCCGGTGCGCTTCTCGAAGTCCGCGACCAGGTCCGTGGACACCGCGAACGAGTCGTGGGCCAGGAGTCGGACGACGCCGCCGGCCGGGTGGTCCGCGGCCGGCGAGCCCGAGGCCGGTGCGGACGCCGGACCGCCGGGGGCGCACGCGGCCAGGAGTCCGGTCGCGGTGAGGACGGCGACGACCAGGGCCGTCGTGCGTGCGTGGAACGTGCGGCTTCGGTGCGGCATCGCCATCTTCCCTCCGCTGGCATTACCCAGTTCAGGTTCATGGGTCGGCGACCGCGATCGCCCTCTCAGCCCGCCGATCGTGCGAGC
>CAYMNG010000152.1:0-4807 GCA_964391765.1 uncultured Bifidobacteriaceae bacterium
GAGGAGGCTAAGCCAGGACACCTTCTCCCGCGGCCGCTCCTCCTCCCGGTCGCTCGCTACTGGCCAGTATCCACCCGAACCGGCGGCGCCGCGGCATCACCGACCGCCGCGAGGCAGGCCGCGGCCAGGGCCGACGTCGCCCGGCGCAGTCGCGAGCGACGCCCGCCCTCGCCGAGCGTGCGCCCGTGGGCCCAGCACTGCGCCAGCACCGTCTCGTCGGCCGGCAGGTCGACCACCGGTCCGGGCACACCGCACTCCAGCACCGTCGCGGTCCAGGCCCCACCGTCACGACGGGCCCGGTTGCGCACCGTGACGCTCGGCCGGCCCGCGATCAGCGGTTCTGCCTGCTGCCACGCGCCGCCCAGCCGTGCGGCGCCGGCCGCCGAGGCGTCCGCGACGACCACGACCACGTCCGCCGCCGCGACCGCGGTGACCGCGGCGGCGTTGCGCTGCCGGTCGAAGGGCCCGGGGTCCACTTCGTGCTCCAGGCAGAAGCCGACGTCGACGACGGTCACGTCGAAGGCCGCACGCGCGGCCTGCCAGAGTCGATCCGCCGACGCCGGCCGCAGTTCGGGCCAGCGTCGCGGCGTGGTCAGGCCGGTGACGGCGGCCAGCCCACCGCGCACCGGCCGCGCGACCGCACGCAGCGCGGTCGGCGCCACGGATCGACTGTCCGCGCATCGCGCCGCGGCCAGGAGGTCGGCGCCGGCGTCGTCCAAGCCCAGGGCCAACGCGACGCTCGGCGCGTAGGTGTCGGCGTCGACGAGGCAGGTCGGATGCCCCGCGGTCGCGAACTCGTCGGCCAGCGCGATCGCGACCGTCGTGCGCCCTGGCGCGCCCTGCGGACCCCACACGGCAACCAGGAGGCCGTGCCCCGGCCCGGGCTCGACACCGCGGTCGCGCGCCCGATCGTCGGCGCCGGCCGGCCCGGCGTCGTCGTCGATCCAGCACCCACTGGCCCACACCCCCGTCGGCGCCTGCGGGGCGACGCGCGCCGACGCCGCGGCGACGATCGTGCGCCAGGTCGCCGGCGCGCTCGAGCCGACGCCGACGACGGTCGGGACGCCGAGATCGGTGAGCCAGTCGCGCCCCGTCGAACCGGCGGCCAGCCCGAGGATCGCCCCCGGACGCCCGGCGATCCGCTCGACCGCGTCGCGGGAGAGCCGGGGCAGGTCGGCCGAGACGACCGCGACCGCGTCCGGTGCGGCCGCAGCCGCCGCGAGCAGGTCCACCGCGTCGACGCACCGACGCAGGACGTCGACCCCCGCCGCCGAACCGGTCCGGACCAGGTCGGGTTCCTGGGGAAGTTCCGGGACCCCGAGTAGGACGGCGATCACGGTTCGACGCCCATGGCCGGCGTCTGCGCCGACACCGGCACGGCCACCAGATCGACGACCGATCCGCGGGCCGCCTGGACGACGTCGCGAACCTGGTCCTGCGGGATCAGCAGCGTCACCGCGAAGGCTCCGCCGAAGCCGGCGTCCGCCCCGACGTCGACGACCGGTACGGCGGCGATCACCGCGCGCGTCCCGGCCGGCTGCGGGACCGCGGCGTTCGGGGGGACGGTCGCCCACACGTCGACCAGATCGCCGGCCGCCAGCCCCGGTGGGGAGTGCTGCGGGTCGACCGGCACCGTCACCGACCGACCCGCCGACCGTCGTGCGTCGGCGTGGTCGTCGACGGCGGCGCGTGGGACGAGGTCACCCGCGGCGACCGGCCACCGCAACGTCCCGCCGACCACGTCGCCCGGACGCAGGTAGCCGGCCGCGATCGCCGCGGGCACGGCGACCGGCTGCAGGTCGGCCAGGCCGGCCCCGACCGACAGCGGGCGCACGGCCCGCAGGACGACCACGTCCTCGGACCGGTCACCGAGCAGCACGGCCCCACCGACGCCGGCGGCGACGAGCAGTCCGATCCCCAGCCACAGTCGGACATCCCCCGCCCCGGGCCGGGCGAACCGCCGGCCCGGTCGACGGCTCTGGGCCCCACGGGGCCGCGGCAACCTGCGGAGTATCGGCACGTGCTCCTCCTTCTATCCGCCGGCGATCGGCCCGGCGCCAAGAATCACGTGTCGGGCGGCCACCGACCCGAAGTTGTCCACAGGGCCGCAGGTGCGCGCGCGGTACCGGGTTTGGCACGATCACCTGGTGGCCCCGCGGTTCTTGACCCTCGCCGACGTCGCCGAGACGCTGAACATCTCCGCGGCCCAGACGTACGCGCTCGTGCGCAGCGGCGACCTGCCGGCGATCAAGATCGGCGGCCGCGGCCAGTGGCGGGTCGAGGCGACGGCGCTGGAGGAGTTCATCGGCCGCAAGTACGAGCAGACGCGTGAGTTCGTGCGCCAGCACCCGTTCGGCTCGGACGACGACCCGACCGGTGGGTGAGGACGGCCGCGGCGCCTAGCCACCGGCCTGCCACGTCACCGCGGCCGCGAACGGCACCACGATCACGGCACGAGCGCCCGCGGTATCGAACACCTCGATCTCGACATGATCGCCGCCGACGAACGTCGGCGAGCCGGCGACCGTCGTCGCGTCGCGCAGCACCACCTGCACCAGGCCCCCACCGGCGTGGATAGCGCGCAGCCAGGACCCGATCGTCCACGGCAACCCCTGGCCCTCGTGCCGCAACCCGCCACGCGATCCGTCGATCCGCACGATCGCGTCCTGTGGCACGAGGAGGTCGTTCCGGTCGGCGACGACGCGCAGGCACCCGTGCACGGACGAGGCGACCAGGCGGCCGCGGACACGTCGGCCGGTGACCAGGTGGACGACGGCCTCACCGGTCCGCTCGGCGAGCCGCGCCCGCGCCGCCTCCGCCAGGTACACCTCGAGCGCGTCGTCGCGCACCTCGGCCGCCTCGCGGGCGGCGAGGTCGGCCACGAGGTCGTGCCACGCCGATTCGGTCACGATGCGGTCCTACCCGTACGCGCGGTTCGCCAAACCGGGTTTGAGTCGGCGCGATCCGGGGAAGGACCCGGTCAGGTGGATCGAGCTGTGGACGACGTCCGAACGCCCTTGACACCGACGCCATCACCGTCAACCATATGTGAACACACGTAAACACACGTAACCGAACGCTAGCTCACCGCGGTTCCCCCGGCGCGGTGCTCCCGGTTCGATTGGAGCGCCCATGAGCCTGTCCACCTGCGATCCCGTCAGCATCGCGCGGCCGGACCTGTACGTCCTCCCCGGCGGTCAGCAACTCGTCCTCGACCTGGAGTACGAGGTCGCACCCGGGGTCCCGGCCGTCCCGCCCGTCCCGCCGGACCTGCGCATCGTCGGAGTCGACGAACCGGCTCCGGACGGTCTACCCGACCCGGGGCGCTGGGTCGCCCGGCTGGCGCGCGCGGTCGCCGAGGTCGCCGTCGGCGAACGACCGCCGAGCCAGTTGACCCGTCACGTCGCCCGGGACGAACTGAACCGGCTCGCGCGCCGAGGCCTGAACGTCCAACGCCACCCCGCCGCGCGCGCCCAGGCCGGCACCAGACGACTCCGCGGCGTCCGAGCCGTCCGGATCTGCCCGGTCGCCCCCGGCGTCGTCGAGGCGTCCGCGGTGCTGCTCACCGGCCAACGCGCGTCCGCGATCGCGTTCCGGCTCGAAGCCCGAGCCGACCGGTGGGTCGCCACCGTCGTCGACCTGCGCTGATCCGGGTCCGAAGACACCTCGACCCGCCCACCGGACGGCGGACGGGTCGAGGTCGATGGTCGATCAGCGGTTGTGGTCGCGACTTCACCGCTGGTACCGGCGCAAGCGCCGTCACCGCGGTTCGTCAGCGGTTGTGGTCGCGACTTCACCGCTCGACAACAGCCTCCTCGCCGCTGGTACCGGCGCAAGCGCCGTCACCGCGGTTCGTCAGCGGTTGTACCCGCGGTAGTCGTACTCCTCCAGCGGAACGGCGGCACCGGACGTGGTGCCGAACGGGCTGTAGTCGTAGTCGTCGTACGCCCCGAAGCTGGCGTACATGGCCGCCTTCGCCTCCTCGGTCGGCTCGACCCGGACGTTGCGGTAGACCGGCATGCCGGTACCCGCCGGGATGAGCTTGCCCAAGATGACGTTCTCCTTCAGGCCGAGCAGCGGATCGCTCTTCGCGTGGATGGCCGCGTCGGTGAGCACCCGGGTCGTCTCCTGGAACGAGGCCGCCGACAGCCACGACTCCGTCGCCAGCGACGCCTTCGTGATCCCCATCAGTTCGGGTCGACCCGAAGCCGGATGGCCGCCCTCGGCCACGACCCGGCGGTTCTCCGCCTCGAACAGCGACCGCTCGATGAGCTCGCCGGCGAGGAAGCCGGAGTCGCCCGCCTCGACGATGATGATCCGCTTGAGCATCTGCCGGACGATCACCTCGATGTGCTTGTCGTGGATCGACACGCCCTGCGACCGGTAGACCTCCTGCACCTGCTCGACCAGGTGCACCTGGACCTGCCGCGGACCGAGGATCCGCAGCACCTGCTTGGGATCCACGACACCGGACACGAGCTGCTCACCGACGGCGACGTGGCCGCCGTCCTCGACGAGGAGCTTGACGCGCTTGGAGACCGCGTGGCCCATCTCCTCGCTGCCGTCGTCGGGGACCACGACGATCTTGCGGGTCTTGTCGGTGTCCTCGACGCGGACCCGCCCGGTCACCTCGGCGATCGGCGCGTTGCCCTTGGGCGTGCGGGCCTCGAACAACTCCACCACGCGCGGAAGACCGTGCGTGATGTCCTCGCCGGCGACACCGCCGGTGTGGAACGTCCGCATCGTCAACTGCGTGCCCGGCTCGCCGATCGACTGGGCCGCGACGATCCCGATCGCCTCGCCGACG
>CAYMNG010000153.1:0-4741 GCA_964391765.1 uncultured Bifidobacteriaceae bacterium
CCCTCAGCGGGGGCAACCAGCAGAAGGTCGCGATCGCCGCGGCGCTGGCGATCCAACCGACCCTGCTGGCGCTGGAGGAGCCGACCCGCGGCGTCGACCTGGGCAGCAAGGCGGAGATCTATCGCCTTCTGCGGGACTTCTGCGCGACCGGAGCAGGTGTCCTCCTGTACTGCACCGAGGACTCGGAGGTCTTCGACGCGGCTGATCGGGTCGGCATCATGTCGCGCGGCCGCCTCGTGGCGGTGCTGGACGTCGCCTCGTTCGCGGACGCGGAGAGCCTCGCGGAGGCGATCGCGACCGTGGGCGGGACCGACCTCGTACCAGGGCAATCGACGAACGACGAGAGGACTGCGGGATGAAGATCGCGAACGTCGAGCCGATCCCGGTCGCGTACCCGGAACCGAACGACTTCAACGCCACTCGGTACCTGTGCCTGGTCAAGGTGACCACCGATGACGGGATCGTCGGCTGGGGCGAGTCGATCACGCAGTTCCCCGAAGCCAACCCTGCGGTCGCGTCGATCATCGAGGGGATGGCGGACGTCGTGATCGGACGCGACGCGCTGCACACCGAAGCCCTCTGGCGGGCGATGCGCAACCGGGCATGGTGGTACGGCTACGGCGGCGGGTTGGCGTCGTACGCCGTCGCGGCGATCGACATGGCGTTGTGGGACATCAAGGGCAAGGCGCTGGGGGTCTCCGTCCTCGACCTGCTGGGCGGACCGGTGCACGATCGACTGCCCGCGATCGCGTCGTCGCATGCGCACTACGAGTCGATCCCGGCGATGGCGGACGAGGCGCGCGAGTGGCTGTCGACCGGCCTGCAGGGGATGAAGGTCGGATTCGGCAAGCGCGGTGACGCGCGGCTGGGATACGAGCACGACCGCGACGTCGCGTACGTTCGAGCGATGCGCGAGGCCATCGGTCCGGATCGGATGCTGATGATCGACTGCGGGATCGCGGTCACGTGGGACGTCAGCCAGGCGGTTCGCCGGGTGCAGGCCTTCGACGAATACGACCTCACGTGGGTCGAGGAGCCGCTGGGCGCCTGGGATCCGGAGGGGTACGCGAACCTTCGAAGCAAGACCACCACGCTCATCGCGTACGGCGAGAAGGAATGGAACCTCGCCGGGTTCGAGCGGGTCCTCGCGACCGGGACGGTCGACGTGATCGGCGTCGATCCCGGTCGCGCCGAGGGGATCACCGGCTTCAAGAAGGTCGCCGATCGGGTCGAGGCGTACGGGCGTCAGGCCAACGCGCACGCCTGGTCGTCGGCGATCTGCAGCGCCGCGAGCCTGGCGATCAGCTTCAGTTCGCCGGCGTGCAAGCTGTTCGAGATCAAGCCGCTGCGCAACCCGATGCAGCACGATCTCGTCCCCGAGCCGATCGAGCATGTCGACGGCTGGGTCTACCCACCGACCCGACCGGGGCTGGGCATCGACATCCAGGAGGATGTCGTCGATCGGTATCGCCAGTAGCGCCGTGCCGGTGCCGACCATCCTCGACGCGCTCGTCACGGAGTCGCCGGCCACGAGGAGCGACGACGAAGCACGTGTCCGCCTGGTCCTCCTCCTCGCCGACTTCCTCGGGTGCGTCCGCGGTTCCGGTGCGAGGACCTCGTCGTTCTCGGCCGACGGGGTCGCGGGGACGGCTGCGTCCCTCGCGCTTCGCGCGAGCGCGCGCGACCGCGACGACGTCGACTGGCGGTCGTTGCACCACCCCGGTTCCGTCGTGTGGCCGGTCGTCGTCGCGCTCGGTGCCGCCGGTGCAGTATCGGGGTCCACGGTGGTCCAGGCCGCGCGCCGGGGATACGCGACCGCGGCGACCGTCGCTGACGCACTGGGCCCCGGGCACCGACGGTCCTGGCACGTCACGGCGACGGCCGGATCGGTGGCGGCCGCCTCGGCCGCGGGCGTGCTGCTCGGACTCGACGACCAGTCGCGCGGGCGGGCACTGCGGCTGGCGATGACCAACGCCGGCGGGCTGAGCCGGGCAGCGACCGAACGCCGCGGGGCGGCGGCCTTCAACCGGGCGGCGGCCGTGACGTTGGGAATCCTCGCCGCTCGCGGTGCTGCGGCCGGCGTCGCGGCGGTGGACGATCCGTTGACCGGCGTCGGCGGGATGGCGGCGGCGATGGCGGGCGCGAGCGACGCGGCGGACGTGCGGTGGCGGGACGGTCTCGACGACGTCGGAGTCCGACTCCACCCGACATCGGGCTTCCTCCAAGGGGTCGCGGTCGGCGCGGCGCGCGCGCGCGGGCACCTCGACGGCGATCTCGTGGGGTTGGAGGTGCGCCTGACCGAAGCGGTCCTGCCCCTGGTCGGTGACCGCGACGCCGGCGCATGGTGGGACGCGCGCGCCACCGCACTTCGGGCCTGGGCGACTGGGGACCCGTCGTCGGTCGACCGACCCGGACCGCTGGACGCCGACCCGGCGCTGGTCGAGCTGGTCGCCGGTGACGTACGGCCCGGTGCGTCGCAGGTCACGGCCGTGACCGACCGGGGTCGGATCGTGATCGGTGCGGTGCCGGTCGGCATCGACGATCCCGACCTCGGACCGGCGCTCGACCGCAAGTGGGCGCCGGTGTTGGGTGCGGACAGCGCCGCGCTGGTTCCGCAGGCGCAGGACGTGATCGCCGGCGACCTGCCGCTCGCGGACCTGGTCACCGGATGGCTGTCGTGACGGCGGCGGACCGGTCGACCACGGCGATCGCGTGCGGACCGCTCAGCGGACCGGCTCGCGGCGCTGGCCTTCGACGGTGACCACGGACCGGAGATGGTCGTCGCGAACCTGACCGCCGCGGCACGGGCGGCCCGTGTGCCGATCGTCGAGACGATCGAGTTGCTGGGGCATCAGGTCGTCGCGGTGGTGGACGGTGCGGTCGTGTCGCTGACGTGACCGCGGTCAGGATGCGAGCGCGAGCAGCGTCACCAGGCCGGCACAGGCGACGAGGCTGCCCGTGACGATCGCGCGATCGGGTCGGCGCCGGTGGCGGGCCCATTCGATGACGATCACCATGAGCGGCAACGTCGCCAGGACGGCCTGGATGACGACGACGTCGCCGACCTGGACCGCGAGGATCGTCAGGAGGAAGCTCGCCGTGACGAACGTCGAGCGGACGGCCAAGGGCGGCAGGTCCCGAAGGCGGACGTTGCGCGGTGGCACGACCAGCAGATAGCCGACCGCCGCGAAACCGGCCCGCACGACGTACGTCTCGGGCAGGCCGACGCCGCGCTCGGCGAGCATCGCGGTCAGCACAGTGAGCAGTCCGGTGCCCAGGCCGAGGGCCAGCAGGATCGCCATCGTCGTCGTCGACCCGATTCCGTCGAAGCTGCGCCGCAGCGGAATCAAGGACCCGAGCATCAACGCGACGACGGCGACCACGGTGAGGACGGTCGGGCGGCTGCCGAGCAGCAGGGGAGCGGCGACCAGTGCCCCGGCGGGTGCGAGCGCCTGCCCCACCGCGACCCCCGAGGCGCGCCCACGGGTGATGAGCGTGAAGATGCACGCGGTGGTCCCGCACAGCAGTGCGGTCGAGGCCAGATGCAGGAGAGCCACCGGGCCGTCCAGGGTCCGCCACGGGGGGCCGAACGCGATGAGCGGCACGACGAGGAGGGCGTTGATCGCGAAGAGCGGGCCCACGGCCTGCCAGGTCGGCATCCGCAGCGAGATCGACTTCGTCAGGTACGTCCCGACCGCCCCCGCGAACGTCGCGGCCAGCGACAGGGCGATGACGAGCACGGCCCTGCCGGTCAGGCGGTGTCGGGGTCGGCGCTGCTCGGGCGCGGTCGGGCGCCGTCGAACGTGAGCGGCAGCCCGGGGACGCGCAGGCCGGTTCCGGGCAGGGAGATGAGGATGCCCGTGCGATCGGCCTGGGGATCGACGAGGAGGTCCTCGGGCTGCTGGACCGCGTCGACCGGCAGCCCGGCATCGCCGAGCCGCTGTGCCCAGTCCGCGGCCGAGGCGGTGCGGAATGTGTCCTCGAGCTCGGATCGCAGGGCGTCGGAGTGGGTGCTGCGCTCGGCGTTCGTGGTGAAGCGGACGTCCGTGGCAAGATCCGGGCGGTCGATCGCGGCGCACAGACGCGCGAACAGGGTGTCGCCACCGATGCCCAGGCAGATCGACCCGTCACCGGTGGCGAAGATCCCGTACGGCGAGAACGCCGGATGCCCGCTGCCGTGTCGTCGCGACGGAGCGCCGGAGACCTGGTGCGCGGCAACGTGGTAGGCGACCCAACTGGCCCCGGTCTCGAACAGCGACGTCGCGACGGCGCCGCCGCGGCCGGTCCGTTCGCGTTCGTACAGCGCGGTGATGACGCCGAGGGCGAGCCAGGTCCCGGCCCCGACGTCGAGGATCGACACGCCGGCCCGGACGGGGGAGCCGTCGGGTGTGCCGGTCACCGCGGCGATCCCGGTGCGGGCCTGGAGGACGGCGTCGTAGCCCGGCTTGTCCCGTTCGGGGCCGGTCGGGCCGTACGCGGACAAGGACGCGTGGATGAGGTGCGGGTGGGCGGCCGCGAGCGTGTCCGCGTCCAGGCCCAGCGCGGTGAGCTTGGCCGGCCGCAGGTTCGTGACGAACACGTCGGCGTCGCGCAGGAGATCGTCCAGGGCCGCCCGTCCGGCGCCGGTCCGGATGTCGGTCCGCATCGTGCGCTTCCCCCGGTTGACGACCTCGAAGTACGCCGCGGAGTCGCCGCGGACCGGGGCCATGCGCCGGGCGTCGCCACCGTTCGGGCCCTCGAC
>CAYMNG010000154.1:0-4698 GCA_964391765.1 uncultured Bifidobacteriaceae bacterium
CGTCACGACCACCGTCGTACCCGGGGGCACGGTGACCGAGCGCTGGCTGCCGGTCGACCGGGTGGGGCTGTACGTCCCCGGCGGTCGCGCGGTCTACCCCAGCAGCGTCATCATGAACGTCGTCCCGGCCCAGGCCGCCGGGGTTCGCTCGCTGGCCGTCGTCTCGCCGCCGCAGCCCGAGCACGGCGGATGGCCGCACCCGACGATCCTCGCCGCGTGCGCGCTGCTCGGCGTCGAGGAGGTCTACGCCGTCGGTGGTGCGCAGGCGGTCGCGATGCTCGCCTACGGGGTCGACCTGCCCGAGGGCGGTCGGTGCGAACCGGTCGACCTGGTCACCGGCCCGGGCAACATCTTCGTCACCGCGGCGAAGCGTGCCCTGCAGGGGATCATCGGCATCGACTCCGAGGCCGGCCCGACCGAGGTGGCGATCCTCGCCGACGACACGGCCGACGCCGCGCACATCGCGGCCGACCTCATCAGCCAGGCCGAGCACGACGTCCTCGCCGCGGCGGTCCTCGTCACGCCGTCCGCGGCGCTCGCCGCGGCGGTCGAGGTCGAGTTGGCGGCGCAGGTGGCGGTGACCAAGCACGCGGACCGGATCGGCGAGGCACTCGGTGGTCCCCAGAGCGCCATCGTGCTCGTCGACGACCTCGAGGCCGGGCTCGCGGTCGTCGACGCGTACGCGGCCGAGCACCTGGAGATCCACGTGCGTGACGCGCGCGAGTGGGCGATGCGCGTGCGCAACGCGGGCGCGATCTTCGTCGGCACGTTCAGTCCGGTCTCGTTGGGCGACTACGCGGCCGGATCGAACCACGTGCTGCCGACGGCCGGCTCGGCCCGACACTCCTCGGGCCTGTCGGTGCAGTCGTTCCTGCGCGGTGTCCACGTCGTGGAGTACGACGAGGCCGCGCTGCGCGACGTCGCGCCGCACGTGCTCGCACTGTCCGCCGCCGAGGACCTGCCCGCGCACGGTGCGGCGGTCGCGGCCCGCGTGGGCGGGCGGGCCGGGCCCGTGCCGGGGTGGGAGTGACGTGGCGGACGACTTCGTCCTGCCGGTGCGCGCGGACCTGGTGGGAGTGCACTCCTACGGCGCCCCCCAACTGGCGGTCGCGGCGCGGCTGAACGTCAACGAGAACCCGTTCGCGTTGCCGTCCGACCTGGCCCGGGCGATGGGCGACGCGGTCGCCGCGGTCGCTACCGGGCTGAACCGGTACCCGGATCGGGACGCGGAGGCGCTGCGGGCCGCGCTGGCCGCCTACCTCGCCGACGAGACCGGCGTCGACATCGACGCCGGCGCCGTGTGGGCGGCGAACGGCTCGAACGAGGTGATGCATCACCTGTTCAGCGCGTTCGGTGGACCCGGCCGGCGGGCGCTGACCTTCGGGCCCACGTACTCGATGTACCCCGAGTACGCGCGCGACTCGTTCACCGAGTACCGCGAGGTGCCCCGGCGAGCCGACTTCACCGTCGACCCGGGATCGGCCGTCGCGGCGATCGGCGCCCTGCGGCCGTCGATCGTCGTGCTGACGTCGCCGAACAATCCGACCGGGACGGGCCTGCCGCTCGCGGACCTGCGGACCATCGCGGTGGCGGCGCGGGCAGCCGGCGCGATGCTCGTCGTCGACGAGGCCTACGCCGAGTTCCGGCACGCCGGCGTGCCCAGCGCCTGCGTTCTGCTGGGCGACTTCGCGAACCTCGTCGTCACCCGCACGATGAGCAAGGCGTTCGCGCTCGCCGGGGCGCGCCTGGGCTACGCCGTCGCGGCGGACCCGCGCGTGATCGACGTGCTGAAGGTCGTCCGGTTGCCGTACCACCTGTCCGCGGTGACGCAGGCGGTCGCGCTCACCGCGCTCGCCCACGTCGGGACCCTGCAGTCGCAGGTCGACCTGCTGCGGCGCGAGCGCGACGCGCTGGCCGCGTGGCTGGCCGCGGCCGGGTACGAGGTCGCCGACAGCGAGGCCAACTTCGTCCTGTTCGGGCGGTTCGCCGATCCGGCGGCGGTCTGGCGGTCGCTGCTCGACGACGGGGTGCTCGTCCGCCAGGTCGGTCCGGCGGGCTGGCTGCGGGTCAGTATCGGGACGCCGGCGGAGAACGAGCGGTTCCGCGCGGCGCTGGCGGCGGCGCCGGCGATCGACGGGCGATGATGGGAGAGGACGGCAGGACATGACCGGCGAACAGGCCCGCACGGCCCGGATCGAACGCTCGACGAAGGAGAGCAGCGTCCTCGTCGAGCTCGACCTCGACGGCACCGGCGTGAGCGAGGTCGACACCGGCGTGCCGTTCTTCGACCACATGCTCGCGCAACTGGCCAAGCACGGCGGGCTCGACCTCACCGTGCGCACCCGCGGGGACCTGCAGGTCGACGCCCATCACACCGTCGAGGACACCGCGCTGGCGGTGGGGGCGGCGATCAACGCCGCGCTCGGGGACCGGTCCGGACTGCGCCGCTTCGGTGACGCGACCGTGCCGCTGGACGAATGCCTCGTCCAGGTCGCGGTCGACCTGTCCGGTCGGCCGTACCTCGTCCACGTCGAGCCCGAACTCGTCGAGTTGATCGGCTCGTACGACACCACGTTGACTCGGCACATCTGGGAGTCGATCGTCGCGACGGCGCAGATCACCTTGCACGTACGGGTGCTGTCCGGCCGCAACGCGCACCACATCGTCGAGGCCCAGTTCAAGGCCGTCGCCCGGGCGCTGCGGGACGCCGTCGCGCGCGACCCGCGCGTGGTCGGCGTGCCGTCGACCAAGGGGACGCTGACCGCCAGTTCACCGGGTCCGCGCGCGTGAGCGGTCCGCGCGTCGTCGTCCTGGACTACGGCTCGGGCAACCTGCGCTCGGCGCAGCGCGCGCTCGCGCGGGTCGGCGCCGACGTCGAGGTGACCGCGGACTCCCGGTCGGCGCTCGACGCCGACGGCCTCGTCGTCCCCGGCGTCGGTGCGTTCGCCGCGTGCATGGCCGCGATCCGTGCGGTGCACGGCGATCTGGTCATCGACCGTCGGTTGGCCGGTGGTCGTCCGGTCCTGGGTATCTGCGTCGGGATGCAGGTGCTGTTCGACCGCGGCGTCGAGCACGGCCTGCCGACCGAGGGTCTGGGCCAGTGGCCGGGAGTGGTCGAACCGCTCGTCGCGCCGATCCTGCCGCACATGGGCTGGAACACGGTCCGCGCTCCGGCGGACTCGACCCTGTTCGCCGCGGCCGCCGGCGAGCGCTTCTACTTCGTGCACTCCTACGCCGTCACGTCATGGTCGCTGCGGGCCGACGACGAGCACCGCGCGCCGGCCCGGGTCACCTGGGCGACCCACGGCCAGGACTTCGTCGCCGCCGTGGAGCACGGCCCGCTCGCCGGGACGCAGTTCCACCCGGAGAAGGCCGGTGACGCGGGGGCGGCGGGGCTGTCCGCGGGGGTGCGGTCGCTGTCGTGACGTCGCGCGCTGGATAGGGTCGCGCTCGTGATGCGCCCGAAGATGCTCGAGTTGCTGCCCGCCGTGGACGTCGCCGACGGCCAGGCCGTTCGCCTCGTGCAGGGGAAGGCGGGCACCGAGAAGGCTTACGGTTCGCCCCTGGCCGCAGCGCAGTCGTGGGTGCAGCAGGGCACGCAGTGGCTGCACCTGGTGGACCTGGACGCGGCGTTCGGCCGGGGGAGCAACGCGGCCCTCATCACCCAGGTCGTGCACGCCGTGCGCGGGTCCGTCCGGGTCGAGCTGTCCGGCGGGATCCGCGACGACGAGTCGCTGACCTGGGCCCTGGGGACCGGGTGCGAACGGGTCAACCTCGGCACGGCCGCGCTGGAGGACCCGGAGTGGACCGCGCGCGTGATCGGCGAGTACGGCGACCGGATCGCGGTCGGACTCGACGTCCGCGGCACGACGCTGGCGGCGCGCGGCTGGACCCAGGAGGGCGGCGACCTGTGGGAGACCCTGGGCCGGCTCGACGCCGCGGGGTGCGCGCGGTACGTCGTCACCGACGTCACGAAGGACGGCACGATGCACGGCCCGAACCTGCACCTGCTCAAGCAGGTGTGCCAGGCGACCCGCCGGCCGATCGTCGCCTCGGGTGGGGTCGCCCGGCTGGAGGACCTGCACAAGCTCGCGGAACTGGTGTCGCACGGGGTCGAGGGGGCGATCATCGGCCGGGCGCTGTACGAGGGGGCGTTCACGCTCGCCGAGGCGTTCACCGCAGTCGAGCCCCGGTTCGACCCCTACGAGTGGGGACCGGCGCGACCGTGAGGGCGCGAGGAGGCAGCGTCGGGGAGCCCCGGAGCGAGCTGTGAGCGTCGCGATCCGGGTCATCCCGTGCTTGGACGTCGATGGGGGCCGGGTCGTCAAAGGGGTCAACTTCGTTGATCTGCGCGACGCCGGCGATCCGGTGGAGCTGGCCGAGGCCTACGGCCGGGCCGGCGCGGACGAGTTGGTGTTCTTGGACATCACGGCATCCAGCGGCGAGCGGGAGACCACGTACGACCTCGTGCGTCGGACCGCGGAGACCGTGTTCATCCCGCTGACGGTGGGCGGCGGGGTACGCGAGGTCGCCGACTTCGACCGGCTGTTGCGGGCCGGCGCGGACAAGGTGGGCGTGAACACCGCGGCGATCCGTCGGCCGCACCTGCTCTCCGAGGCCGCCGATCGGTTCGGGGCGCAGTGCGTCGTGCTCAGCGTGGACGCGCGTCGGTGCCGGGCCGGGACGGTGACCGCGAGC
>CAYMNG010000155.1:0-4681 GCA_964391765.1 uncultured Bifidobacteriaceae bacterium
CGAATGCCGTCGTCGAGCGGCGAGGTCTTGCCCGCGTTGCCGTCGTGCGGCTCGGGTTGCCCGCCGGCGCATCGGTTCCGCCACTCGAAGGGTGGCCGGCCGATCTCGCTGACGCCGTATGCGCAGGAGTCGCCCAGCTTCGCGGCGGCCACCTTCTCACCGGGACACGACTGGCCCGGTTCGACGCCGAGGGTCTGGAGCGGTTCCTGCGATCCGTCCGCAGCGCAGTGGGCGCTGTTGCCGTCACGAGTGTCTTCGGCCCGGCCTATCCCGGGGACGAACTCGCGGCCGAGGACGTCGTCGCGCGAGTTCTCGGCCCGCACGTCCCGGTGTCGCTGAGCCATCAGATCGGCGGCCTGGGCCTGGTTCCCCGCGAGAACGCGACGATCCTGAACGCGGCACTGCACCCGGTCGCCGTCCGGGTCGCAGCGGCGCTCGAGGAACCGTTACGGCTGTGCGGCCTGCGCGTTGCGACGCACTTCGCGCAGAACGACGGCACGTTGATGAGCGTCGGTGCCGCGGCTCGCCGACCGGTGCTGACCATCGGATCGGGGCCGGCGAACTCGGTGCGGGGTGCGGGGCTGCTCGCCGACTGCACCGACGCCGTCGTCGTCGACGTGGGTGGGACGACGACTGACGTGACCGTCCTCGCCGGGGGATACCCCCGACAGTCGACGGCCGGCGTGCGGATCGGAGGAGTGGCACTGAACGCGCCGATGCCCGACGCCGTCTCCGTCGCGGTCGGGGGCGGGACGATCGTCCGGGATCACGCAGGGGTCGTCGCCCTCGGCCCGGACTCGGTCGGTGCGGACGTCACCGAAAGGGCTCTCGTGTACGGCGGCGACCTACCGACCCTCACCGATGCTGCGGTTGCGGCAGGTCGCAGCCGCGTCGGCCGGCATTCGCCACCAGCGGACATGGCTCACCTCCTCCTCGCCGGGCTGGCGACCGCCGATCGACTGATCGAGCGCACCCTGGAGGCCGTGCTCCCGCAGACGTCCGGGGCCATCGTCCTCGTGGGCGGAGCGGCGTCGCTGCTGGCGCCGGACCTCCCCGGTGTGGTCAAGGTCATCCGACCCGAGAACTCCCAGGTCGCCAGTGCCGTCGGGGCCGCAGCGGCACACGTGGCCGGTCGGTTCGAACAGATCGTCGCGGTCGACGATGCGTTCGCGTCGGTCCGCGATGCGGCCGCCCGCGCGGCGGTCGCCCAGGCGGTCGCCGCCGGCGCCGACCCCGAACGCGTGTCCGTCGTATCGGTCGACGAGATGCCGATGACGTACGCCTCCGCGCCGGCGGTGCGCCTGGCGATCAAGGCCAGTGGCCCGCCTGTTCGTGAACCCTCCTCATGACCAGCCACCTGGAGGCCCGATGAAGAACCCGCAAGAGCGTCACACTCGCCGATCGACGTTCCGCGCCCTGCGACTGCACAGCTTCACCGGCCCATCCGGCTTGCGCCTCGACGAGTTGGCGGTGCCCGAGCCGCGGGGCGACGAGGTGCTGATCGACGTGGATGCGTTCTCGCTGAACTACGGCGACTTCGAGTTGATGGAGAACGGGTACGTCTTCAGCATGACCCTTCCGGCCCGGATCGGGGACGAGGCCGCGGGGGTCGTCGCGGCGATCGGACCCGACGTACGCGCAATCCAGGTCGGTGATCGGGTCAGCACGCTGCCGTTCATGAACGAGGGGTACGGCGTCGACGGCGAGTACGCCCTGTGCCCCGAGCGCTTCGTCGCACGGTACCCCGAGCGGCTGACCGCCGAACAGGGTTGCTCCATCTGGGTGTCCTACCTGACCGCCTACTACGCGTTGCATGAGATCTCCGGCATCACGCCGGAAGATGCCGTTCTGCTCACCGCGGCGAGCAGCAGCGCGGCGCTCGCCGCGATGCAGTTGGCACGTCGCGTCGGCGCGACGACCGTCGGCCTGACACGTTCGGCGGACAGCGTGGACTTCCTCCGGACGGCCGGCTACACCCATGTGATCGTCGCCGGGGACGACGACATCGCCGCCCAGGTTCTTCACATCACCGATGGTGTCGGCGCTCGAGTCGTTTACGACCCGATCGGAGGACCCCTGATGACGCAGTACGCGCGAGCGGTCGGCTGGAAGGCGCAGGTATTCCTCTATGGCGGAATCGACCCGGCACCTACCGTCATCCCCGAGATCGAGTTCACCCAACGGGCTGCGGTGATTCGACCGTACTCCGTCTATCACCATGTGTACGACGCCGACGAGCGTCAACGCGGGGTCCAGTTCGTCAACGATGCACTCGAGGCCGGAGAGATCAGCCCGTTCGTGGACCGGACCTTCGACCTTGCCGACTTCGCGGCTGCCTTCGACTACCAACGACGGGCCGCCGGCCGCCGCGGGAAGGTCGTCGTCTCCGTCGACCCGTAGTCGGCCGGCCCGTCTGCGGTGCACCCGCCCGGCGTGCGTCGCGGGCACGGGGGTCGGGGAGCGTCGCCGTTCGGCTCGGTGGCTCACGAAATGGACTCTCCCCGGATCGACCTCAGCCTCCTGGTCGACCCGACTGGCGAGACGACGCTGCTGGACGCCCGGCGCCTTGCCCGAGGGCGTTCGCGACGACGTTCACGCCGAAGCGGTTCCGGCGGAAGGCGTACCCGTGGAACAGTGCGGCGAAGCCCGTCAGCACCGGTCCGGCGACGATCGTCCGCCCGGCCGTCCTCCGCCGCCGTGTGCTGCTGCCGCTAGGACGTGACCGTCCACTCCTGGCAGCCGCCGGGGCCCTTGGTGAACTTCGCGCAGACGGTCGTCGTGCCCGGCCCGGCGGGCGAGGTGTACGGGTGTCCGGAGGTGGGGTCCGTGTTGACGGTGACGACGGCCGGGTTCGAACTGGTGATGGTGGTGGCCGTCTGCGGGGTGCCCTCGGTCGCGAGCCCGACGTTGAGTGTGCGGCCGTTCGTGCCGCCGCTGATCTTCTTGGGGACGACGACCAGCAGGCAGAACGCCTTGCCGCTGGCCGGCGTCATGCACACCCGCGACTGGCCGATCCCGACCACCTGCTGCGGCACCGCCTCACCCGGCTTGCCGAGCGCGACGACCTTCGGGTTGCTGGACGTGACCTTCTTGACCGCGACTGGCTTGTTGCCCGGGCCGGGGATCTGCGTGACCGCCGAGATCGACCCGATGGAGCGTACTTCCAGGTAGTCGGCCCCCGGGCACTTCCTCAGGTACGTCGCCTGCTCCTTCGTGCCGTTGTTCGTGGGGTTGGCCGCCTCGGCGGCGATCGCTTTCGCTTGCGCCTTCTTGCAGTCCTTGCTCAGTGCCGTGCTGAGGGTGGTCGGCGCGGCAGCCTGGGCCGGCCAGGCGGCGGCCAGGCCGACGCACGCGGCAGCGGCAGCACCGAGAACGACACGGACGACGACACGACGGTCCATGGTTCCTCCCAGCCTTCGCACCTCGCGGCCGACCCTAGTGGCGGGTCCGACCGGGTGCGACCGGATCAGCGACACCTCAGGTCGGCGCCGTCGTCGAGCACGCCGTCCATCTTGAACTTGTACCGGGTTACGGCGCCGCGGACGCGGTACAAGCTCAAGGTCGACGAGTTCCTGGCCGCCGGGCAGACGCCGGACGACGTCCGACGCACAATGAGCGCCATGTCTACTCGTTCCCGGATCCGTGCGACCGGTGCGATCGCGGTCGTCGTCATTGCGCTGCTCGCCTCGGGCGTCGGTGACGCGCCCGCGGTGGCCGCGACCGCTGAATGCGCCCCCGTTCTCGTGCTCGGTGCGCGCGGGTCGGGGGAGCCGTCGGCCGGGACGGCCGCGGACGGTGGCAGTGGCCTGGGCCGGCAGACCTACGCGGCGGCCCTGACCTTGAAGCATCGGCTCGCGGGCGTCGACGTCGTGGTCGAGGCCGTGCCGTATCCGGCGGCGTCGATGACGGTGCTCGCCGCGGATCCCGGCACGTACTTCGCCGGGCTGGAGAACGGCGTCGCGTGGACGCGTGCCCGGATCGGCGAGTCCGTCGCGCGTTGTCCCGATCAGCGGGTCGTTCTCATCGGCTACTCGCAGGGTGCGATGGTGATGCATCGCGCGATCCAGGACCTGGTCGCTGCCGGCGACACCGCGGCCCTGAGCCGGCTCGACGGGGCGGTGCTCCTGGCCGACGGCGACCGGGCGGCGAGGGACGGCGTCCGGCGGTGGGGTACGGCCAAGCACGGGGTCGGCTTGGCGCGCCAGCTCCCCGCGCTCTCCGGAGCCCGGTCGACGCCGATCCCGCGCGACGTGGCGCAGCGCGTGCACAGCGTGTGCGACCGCGGCGACTCCGTGTGCGACGCGACCGGGGCCTCCGGTCCGTCCGCCGGTGGCGGCGACGTGCATACGACCCACTACCTCGGATCCAAGCCCGTCCGGCGAGCCGTCGGGGCTGTGGCCGCGCGCGTGCAGGCGGCCCTGCGCGGCGGACGTTGACCGACAGGTTCGCGCGAGGCTTCGAATGTCGTTGCGGCGCAGGAGAAGCCGAGCCGTCTGGCGTGGTCGGTCGCGAACGTCGTCGGGGCGCTGGCCCTCGGCGGCGCGCTCGGTGTAATCGCCATCGACCCGTCGCGCGCGGCGTCGGCCGACGTGCCACCCGCGATCAGGGTCGAGCCAGATCGGACTCCTCGAAGGCCTCGACCCGCACCGACCCGGTGAGATGGGTACGCCATTCGGCGAGC
>CAYMNG010000156.1:0-4553 GCA_964391765.1 uncultured Bifidobacteriaceae bacterium
GTCGATGCCGCGTTGCAGGATCCGCGTGTTGGTGACGAACAAGTCGTCGCCGACGAGCTGGAGCCGATCGCCCAGTGCGTCCGTCAGGTGGATCCAGCCGGCCCAGTCGTCCTCCGCCAGCGGGTCCTCGATGGACACGAGCGGGAAGTCGGCCGCGAGCGACTCGTAGTAGCCGGTCATCCACTCCGCGCTGCGCGCCGCGCCCTCGAACGCGTAGGAGCCGTCGGCGAAGAACTCCGTGGAGGCGACGTCCAGGGCCAGGGCGATGTCCGATCCCAGCGCCAGCCCCGCACTCTCCACCGCGGTCGCGATCAGCTCGAGCGCGGACCGGTTGTTGGGCAGCGACGGCGCGAAGCCGCCCTCGTCGCCCAGGCCGGTGGCCAGGCCCTGGGACTTCAGCACGCTCTTGAGCGCGTGGTAGACCTCCGCCCCCTGCCGCAGCGCCTCGCCGAAGGTCGCGGCGCCGATCGGCGCGATCATGAACTCCTGGATGTCGACGTTGGAGTCGGCGTGGGCCCCCCCGTTGAGGATGTTCATCATCGGGACCGGCAGGACGTGCGCGTTCGGGCCGCCGACGTAGCGGAACAGCGGCAGCTCGGCGGACAGGGCGGCCGCGCGGGCCACCGCGAGCGAGACGCCCAGGATCGCGTTGGCGCCGAGCCTGGCCTTGTTCGGGGTCCCGTCGAGGTCGATCATCGCCTGGTCGATCGTTCGCTGCTCGGTCGCCTCGACGCCGACGAGCTCGGGGTAGATCTCCTCCTCGACCGCGGCGACGGCCTGCCGCACGCCCTTGCCGCCGTAGCGCTCGTCACCGTCACGACGCTCGGACGCCTCGAACGCCCCGGTCGACGCGCCCGACGGCACGGCGGCCCGGGCGACGACGTCGTCGTCGAGCAGCACCTCCACCTCGACCGTCGGGTTGCCTCGGGAATCCAGGATCTCGCGGGCGATGATCGCCTCGATTGCAGCCATGGGCCCGAGTCTAGGCGGGCCCGGTCCCGCACCCGGAACTACAGTCCCAGCAGCGTGCGCAGGTGCCGCGGTGCCGGTGATCCGTGCGCGAGCAGGAGGTCGTGGACCTGGGCGTCGGTCCACTGCGGGTGCAGGACCCGCAGGTCGGACGCGATCGAGGCGACCGCGCGATGACCGGCGAAGTAGGTCGACAGTTGACCCGCCGTGAGCAGTGCCCGACGCCACTTCCCGGCCGCCTCGCCCCGCTCCTGGAACCCGCGCTCGCACATGAGGGCCATCGCGTCGGCCTCGTCCATGCCGTGCGCGTGCACGCCGACGTCGAGGATCGCGTTCACCGCGACGCGCAGCGCCGTCTTGCGCTGCTGCAACGCGAACGCCAGCGCCGACCGCTCGTCGCCGTCGGGCGCGTACCCGGCGTCGGCGACGACCTGCTCGGCGAACACCGCCCAGCCCTCGACGAACGTCCCGCTGCGGCCGGCCGCGCGAACGCGCGTCGGGCGCCGGCAGTCCGCCGCCCGCGCGAGTTGCAGGACGTGGCCCGGCATCGCCTCGTGCACCGTGAGCACGTGCAGCTGCACCGCGTTGTACTCGCGGCGGAACGAGGCGACCCGGTCGGCCGGCCAGTCGGTCGGGGTCGGGGCGACGGCGACGAACGTCGGCACGTGGGCGGTCTCCAGCGGCCCCGGCGCATCGCAGTACGCCACCGCCACACCCCGGTGCAGCTCAGGCATCTCGATCACGCGGACGTCGAGGTCGGGCACGCTGACCAACCCGTGCTCGGCGACGAATGCGGTCGTCCGAGCCAGGGCGCGCTCGACCTCGCCGAGCACGTCACCCGCCGGCGCGTGCTCGGCGATGTCGGCCAGCGCCGTCGCGATCGGATCGCGCACGTCGGTGCCGAGGTAGCGGCGGGCCAGGTCGACCATCTCCTCGGTCACGGCGGCGAGGCGGTCGTGGGCCGCCGCCAGCAACTCGTCCGGGCCGACCGTGTCGTCCAGTCGGTGCCACAGTGCGCCGGCGAACAGGCGCGGACCCAGCCGCGGATCGCGATCGCCGGCCGACGTCGACAGCCAGTCGGCGAACTCCCCGACCGAGCGCAGGGCGGTCTCGACACCGGCGTCGTCCTGCGCCAGCGCCCGGACCGGGCCGTCGATCAGCGCGCGCGTTCCGGCCAACTGCGCGACGGCCGTCTCGACGTGCACCTGCGGGAGGTCGCCCAGCGTCCCCCGCGCGGTGGCCAGGAGGTCCGGTACGGCCGCCAGCCGCGCCCGCAACGCCTGCGCGCGCTCCGGGACCGGGCCGACCTCGCGCGCGACGAGCAGGTACAGCGCCGTGCCCGGGTTCCACGTCAACGGGTCCCACTCGTGCCGACGCTCCTCGGCGAGGTCGAACCGCAGCCGCTGCAGCCCCGCCCGGCAGATCTCCAGGTCGACCTGATCGCCGGTGTCCAGGTCGAGGTCGTCGATCGCGTCCAGTTCCGCGACGGCGGAGTCGATCGCGCGCACGGCGGCTGCGACGGCCGCCGCGGAGCGGTCCGGGAGTTCGCCGTCGAACCGGTGGTCACCCAGCCAGGTCGCCGCGACCGGGTCGACGGCGAGCACCTGGTCGACGATCCGGTCGGCGAGCCGGCCGAACTCGACCTCCGCACTCACCGGTCCACGCCCTCGACCGCGCGGACCTGCGCGATCCGCCGCCGGATGGCCGCCCGCGTCGCGCTCTCCGCGTCGAGGCCCCGCTCGCGGCCGGCGGCCACGAGCGCGACGAGCAGGTCGCCGAGCGCCGCTTCGCCGTCCGAGTCCGCCAGGAGCCGCCGAGCGACGTCCAGGGCCGGCAGGTCCGGCAGCGCGTCGCCGACGGCGCTGGTGCGGGCGACGACCTTGCCCGCCTGGACCAGTGCGGGCAGGGAGTGCGGGATACCGTCGGTCACCGAGTCGCGACCCTTCTCGCGCATCTTGCGCGCGTGCCAGGCCTCCTCGGTCGCATCGATCGCCGCGTCCGGGCCGGACGGATCGGCGAACACGTGCGGGTGCCGCGTTCGCAGCTTGGTGACGATCCCGTCGGCGACGTCGTCGATCGACCACGGGTCGACCGGGTCCTCGGCCGCGATCCGGGCGTGGAAGACCACTTGCAGCAACAGGTCGCCGAGTTCCTCGCGCAGTCCGTCCCGATCCCCGGTCTCGATCGCCTCGACCGTCTCGTAGGCCTCCTCGACGAGATACTCCACCAGCGAGGCGTGCGTCTGGCGGGCGTCCCACGGGCACCCACCCGGTGCGCGGAGCCGATCCATGACCGCGACCAGTTCCAGCAGGTGCGATCCGGCGGCCGGCATGGCTACGACGCGCCGGCCACGACGGGCGCGCCGGGCAGGGTCGACAGGTCGTCGGCCGGCGCGCCGATGTTCAGCGTCGCCGGATCCCAGGTGCCCCACCGCGGGTTGACGGTCACGCCGACGTCCTCGCCGAGCGCGGTGACCGCCTCGACCACCGCCATCGTCTGCTCGTCGGCCGTGCCGGCGGGCTTGAGGATCGGCCCGAGCGCGGTGACCTGCACCGCCAGGCGGAGCATGTTGTCGACCTGCGACTGGGGAACACCCTGCTGGGCGAACAGCTGATAGACGGAGTCCTTGTCCCCCACCTGCTCCTCGTACGAGGCCATCTGCTGGGCGACCTGCCCGTCGGTGACGACGACGTCGTGCTGCGCGGCGACCTGGTTCACCAGTTCCATGACGATGAGCCGGCCCAGCAGCGACGGGACGACGCCGGAGTCGGACAGGCCGGCGTCGGCCCGCAACTGCGCGACACCGTCGGTGATCGTCTGGTCGCTGATCGTCACCTCGCCCACGGTCGCCGCGGCGCCGGGCGTGCCGGCACAGCCGGCGAGCAGGCCCACGCCGATCGCCGCGCCGGCGAACGCGGCGGCCAGGCGGACCCGCCGGCTGCGCGTGCGGCGCCCGATCGTGGTCGTGGGCACGGCGGCTGGCGATTCGGTCATGGCGAGGGCTCCCTCGGTGGTGCGGGTCGGGCCGGTGGCAGTGCGTCGGTCACGAGGGCCGTCGCCCAGGCGAGCAGGTCGGTGCCGCGCACCGGCTGCCCGCCGACCGCGGCCGTGGTCGGTCGCGGCACGACGATCGTACGGACGGCGGGCTTGATGACCGTTCGCGGGTACAGCCGCGTCAGGCGCATCTGCCCGGACTCCGGCAGCTCGACCGGGTGGAACCGGATGCCGTTCCCCTGCACGACGACCTCGTCCAGACCCGCCGCCCGGGCCAGGACCCGGAATCGGGCCACGGCGAGCAACGCCTCGACCGGCTCGGGGATCGGCCCGTACCGGTCGAGCAGCTCGGCGGCGACCTCGTCGACATCGGCGTCCGTCGCCGCGCCGGCGAGCCGCTTGTACGCCTCCAGCCGCAGCCGCTCGTGCGGGACGTAGTCCGCCGGTACGTGGGCGTCGATGGGCAGTTCGACCCGTATCTCGCCGACCGGCGAGGGGACGTCGCCGCGGTGCTCGGCCAGCGCCTCGCCGACCAGGCGCACGTACAGGTCGAAGCCGACGTCGGCGATGTGCCCGCTCTGCTCGCCGCC
>CAYMNG010000157.1:0-4491 GCA_964391765.1 uncultured Bifidobacteriaceae bacterium
CCTCCCTAGGATCGGCGCATGGCCGAGGGCAAGGCGTACTTCCTGACGACACCGCTCTATTACGTCAACGACGCTCCGCACATCGGTCACGCGTACACGACGACGGCCGGCGACGTCGCGACCCGGTGGCGCCGGCAGCGCGGGGAGGACGTGTGGTTCCTCACCGGGGTGGACGAGCACGGGACGAAGGTCGAGCGTGCGGCCGCCGCGGGCGGGGTCGAGCCGCAGGTGTGGGTCGACCGGCTCGTCGCCGACGCATGGCTGCCGGTCCTGGGAACGATCGACGCGGCGAACGACGACTTCGTCCGTACGACCGAGGCCCGGCACGCCGAGGGCGTCCGCCGGTTCTGGGAGGTCGTTCGCGACAACGGCTACGTCTACTCCGCGATGTACGAGGGCCCGTACTGCGTGGGCTGCGAGGAGTTCAAACTGCCCGGTGACCTCGTCGCCGGCACCGGCGAGTTCGCCGGCCGGCAACTGTGCCCGGTGCACGGGCGGCCGGTCGAGGACCTGCAGGAGGAGAACTGGTTCTTCCGCCTGTCGGCGTTCGAGGATCGCCTGCTGGCCCACTACGCGAGCTGCCCGGACGCGGTCGAGCCGCGCAGCGCCTACAACGAGGTCACCAGCTTCATCCGCCAGGGGCTGCAGGACATCTCGATGTCGCGGTCCAGCGTCCGCTGGGGGATCCCGCTGTCCTGGGACGAGCGTCAGGTCATCTACGTGTGGTTCGACGCGCTGCTGAACTACGCGACGGCCGCCGGCTACGGAGCCGACCCGGATTCGGCGGACGGGCGGCGGTTCGCGCGGCTGTGGCCGCCGGACGTCAACCTCGTGGGCAAGGACATCCTGCGGTTCCACGCGGTGTACTGGCCGGCGATGCTCATGGCCGCCGGTCTCGAGCCGCCGCGCAAGGTCTTCGCGCACGGGTGGCTGCTCGTCGGCGGAGAGAAGATGTCCAAGTCGAAACTGACCGGCATCGCGCCGGCGCAGATCATCGACGCCTTCGGGTCGGACGCGTTCCGCTACTACTTCCTGCGCGCGATCGCGTTCGGGCAGGACGGGTCGTTCTCCTGGGAGGACCTGCACGCCCGCTACACGGCCGAACTCGCCAACGGGCTCGGCAACCTCGCGTCCCGGGCGACGGCGATGGTCGTGCGGTACCGCGACGGCGCGCTGCCGGCGGCGCACGACTTCGGGCCGGCTGAGCAGGCGATCATCGACGCGATCGCCATGGCCGTGCCGGCGGCGGACAACGCGTTCTGCGCGCTGGACTTCCAGGCCGGGATCGCCGCGATCCGGGAGGTCGTCGAACTCGTCAACGGGTACGTGACCGACACGCAACCATGGGCGCTGGCGAAGGATCCGGCGCAGGCCGGCGCGCTGGACGTCGTGCTGTACACGGTCTGCGAGGCGCTTCGGGCGATCGCGGTTCTGTACAACCCGGTGATGCCGAAGGCGATGTCCTCCCTGTGGCGGCAGATCGGTGCCGACGCCGAACTCGGGCCGATCGCCGACCAGCGGGTCGCCGACGTCGCCCGGTGGGGGCAGTTGCCGGCCGGGGCGGCCGTCACGAAGGGCGAGGCGCTGTTCCCGCGCGTCGAGGACCAGTGAGCCGGACCGACCGCACCGGCGATCCGCCCGCCCCGCCGGCCCCGCTGGCCCGGCCGGTCGTCGACTCGCACACCCACCTGAACCTGCACGATCGCTACCTGCACGGCGTCGACGCCCCCGACGCCGACGGCCTGCTGGCGGCGGCCGCGGCGGTGGGGGTCGCGAAGGTCGTCCAGATCGGCTGCGACGTCGACTACGCCCACGCCTCGGTCGAGCTGGCGCGCACACGGCCGACGGTCGCCGTCGGGGTCTCGGTGCATCCGAACGACGCCGCACGGATCGCCGAGCGCGACGGACCGGCCGCGCTCGACGCGGCGATCGACGAGATCGGCGTGCTCGCCGACGAGGACGTCGTGCGCGCGGTGGGCGAGACGGGCCTGGACTACTTCCGGACGGCTCCGTCGGGGCGGGCCGCGCAGCAGCACGCGTTCCGCCGGCACGTCGCCCTCGCGGTCGAGTCCGGCCTGGCGCTGGTCATTCACGACCGGGACGCGCACGACGACGTGCTCGACCTGCTCGCGGCCGGTCCGGTCCCCGACCGGGTCGTGTTCCACTGCTTCTCCGGTGACGCGGACATGGTCCGCCACTGCGCGCAGCGCGGGTGGTTCATGTCCTTCGCGGGACCGATCACGTACAAGGCCAACGACGGCCTGCGCGCGGCGTTGCGCGCGGTGCCCGACGACCTGCTCCTGGTGGAGACCGACGCGCCGTACCTGACGCCGGTGCCGTACCGGGGGCGGGCGAACGCGTCGTACCTGATGCCGCACACCGTCCGGGCCATCGCTGTCGAACGCGCGGCGGACGAGGCGGGGCTGTGCGACCTGTTGTACGCCAACACGATGCGGGCCTTCGGCACGTGGTAGCAACGGAGCCGCCGGACGCCGGGCCGCCGGACGGTGGGGTGCTGCTGGGCGGTGGCGACGTCCGCGCGCTGGCTGGTGAACTGGGCCTGCGGCCGACGAAGCGTCTGGGCCAGAACTTCGTCACCGATCCGAACACCGTGCGACGCATCGTCCGCGCGGCTCGCGTCGGTCCGGCCGACGTCGTCCTGGAGGTCGGTCCCGGCCTGGGCAGCCTGACGCTCGCGCTGCTTCCGCAGGTGCGCTCCGTGCTCGCGATCGAGATCGACCCGATCCTCGCCGCGCGCCTGCCGCGCACCGTCGCCGACCGGCTGCCGTCGTGCGCCGACCGGCTGCAGGTCGTGGTGGCGGACGCGCTTCGGCTCGACGCTCGGCTGCCGGTCGAGCCGACCGCGCTGGTCGCGAACCTGCCGTACAACGTCGCCGTCCCGATCGTCTTGCACCTGCTCGACGTGGTGCCGACGCTGCGAACGGTCCTGGTGATGGTGCAGAAGGAGGTCGCTGACCGGCTGGCGGCGGCCCCGGGCAGCCGGACGTACGGGGTGCCCAGCGTCAAGGCCCGATGGTACGGAGCCGTCGAGCCCGCCGGTGAGGTCTCCGCATCGGTCTTCTGGCCGGTGCCGAACGTCGGTTCGGGCCTGGTCCGGCTCACGCGGGCGGACCCGCCGGCGTCCCGGGCGGGGCGCGCGGCCGTCTTCGCCGTCGTCGACGCCGCGTTCGCCCAGCGCCGCAAGACCCTGCGCGCGGCGCTGGCCGGGCTCGCCGGCGGCGCGGCCGGGGCCGAGGCAGCGCTTCGGGCGGCGGGCGTGGACCCGTCCGCGCGCGGTGAGCAGCTCGACGTCGCGGCGTTCGCCCGCGTCGCCGATGCCCTCGCGGACCGCGCCGCTGCGCGTGCGTCCGGGGACATCGGTGGCTAGCCTGCGAAGGTGTCTGCGAAGTCGGTGACCGTTCGGGCCCCGGCGAAGGTGAACCTGCAACTGTCGGTGGGTCCACGCCGGGCGGACGGCTACCACGAACTCGCGACCGTCTTCCACGCGGTCGGGCTGTTCGACGACGTGACTGCGCGGTCGGCCCGCGGCGGCGGCGTGCGGCTGACCATGACCGGCCAGGTCGGCGAGGTGCCGGCGGACCGCACGAACCTCGCGTGGCGGGCGGCGGTGCTGCTCGCCGAGCGGGCCGGGGTCGAACCGGACGTGGACCTGACCGTGCACAAGGCCATCCCCGTCGCCGGCGGGATGGCCGGCGGCAGTGCGGATGCGGCCGCGACCCTCGTCGCCTGCGACGCGCTGTGGGGCCTGGGCGCCTCGCGCGAGGAGTTGGCGGCGGTGGCGGCCGAGCTCGGTTCGGACGTGCCGTTCGCCCTGCACGGCGGAACGGCGATCGGGACCGGGCGGGGGGAGCGGTTGACCGCCGTGCTGTCCCGAGGGGAGTTCTGGTGGGTCTTCGCCCTCGCCGAGGCCGGGCTGTCGACGCCGGCGGTCTACCGCGAGTGCGACCGGTTGCGGGGCGAGCAGCGGGTCCTCGATCCCTACGTGTCGGACATGCTGCTGGCGGCCGTCGGTGCCGGTGACGGAGTGCTCCTGGGCAAGGCGCTGCACAACGACCTGCAGGCTGCGGCGCTGGCGCTGCGGCCGTCCTTGCGCCTGGTCCTGGAGGCCGGGGAGGACGCCGGTGCGCTCGGTGCGGTGGTGTCCGGCAGCGGCCCGACGTGCGCCTTCGTCGCCCGCGACGGCGAGCACAGCCTCGACATCGCGGTCGCGCTGACGGCCTCCGGGGCCTGCCGATCGGTCGTTCGCGCGACCGGACCGGTTCCGGGGGCCCGGATCACGGCAGGTCGTTGAGGCCGCGTCGCGATTTCGCCGTGGGCGTACTCGCGGACACCGGGGAACAGCGCGTGCGGGCGGGGGCGTTAGGACGGTAACGGCACCGTCAACGGTGCGCCGTTAGAGTTGTCGCACCGCCGAGGGAAGGACGAGGGATGTTCGAGAGGTTCACCGACCGGGCCCGTCGCGTCGTGGTG
>CAYMNG010000158.1:0-1522 GCA_964391765.1 uncultured Bifidobacteriaceae bacterium
CCTTGCGACTCGGTGACCGGGACGCGCTGGACGCGATGCACGCCACCTTCGAACTTCAGCCGCGCGTACGGCGCCTGACCGGCCTCGGGCACCCCCCGGGCCTTCACCGCGATCGAGATGTCCTTGTAGCCACCCAGGTCGGACTCGACGGCGTCGAGCACCTGCGTCGACCAGCCACGCCGCTCGGCATGTCGCAGGTACATGCGGGCCAGATCGCCGGCGAACAGCGCGGACTCCTCCCCGCCCTCGCCCGCCTTGACCTCGAGGATGACGTCCTTGTCGTCCATCGGATCACGCGGCAGGAGCAGGTTCCGCAGCCGCTCGGCGGCCTGTGCCCGACGCTCCTCCTGGGCCGCGACCTCCGCGTCGAACTCCGCGTCGACCTCGGCGAGCTCGACGGCCGCCTCGAGATCCGCGCCGGCGGCCTGCCACTCGCGATAGGACGCGACGATGGGGCCCAGTTCGGCGAACCGCCGGCCCAGGCGGCGGGCGAGCGCCTGGTCGGCGTGCACGGCGGGGTCGGCGAGCCGGGCCTCGACCTGCGAGTACTCCTCGAGCAGGTCGGCGCACGACTCAAACATGTCCCTCCAGGTGCATCGGCGTCGCCGCGGACGACGGGACGTGGGCGGGTGGAAACCAAGGGCGCCGACCTGGGGCCGACCGCGCGACGGGGGAGACACGCGGCCGACCCCGGGCCGGCGCCCAGGGTCGAGCCTACTTGCTTGCTGCGGCCTTGCCGTACCGACTCTCGAACCGGGCCACCCGGCCGCCGGTGTCGAGGATCTTCTGCTTGCCGGTGTAGAAGGGGTGGCAGGACGAGCACACGTCGGCGTGGATGACGCCGTTGCGGGCCGTGCTGCGCGTGGTGAACGTGCTCCCGCAACTGCACGTGACCGTGGTCGGACCGTACGCCGGGTGGATGTCGGGCTTCATCGGGTTTCCTCTCGAAGGCGCCGGGTCGACGCTGGTCGTCGTGAACCGGGGCTCGGGCAAGTATGCCACCGTCGCGGCCGCCGCGCGACGCGGCGTGCCCGAGCCGTGGGTCAGTCGTCGTCCCGCGAGCCGTTCACGGCCGGCGTCGTCTTCTGCACCTGCAGCAAGAACTCGTTGTTGCTCTGGGTCTCGCGCAACTTCGACAGCAGCAACTCGATCGACTGCTGCTGGTCCAGGGCATGCAGCACCCGGCGCAGCTTCCAGACGATCTTGAGCTCCTCCCCCGACATGAGCAGTTCCTCCTTGCGGGTGCCGGACGCGTCGACGTCCACCGCCGGGAAGATCCGCTTGTCGGCCAGTCGCCGATCGAGCTTGAGCTCCATGTTGCCGGTGCCCTTGAACTCCTCGAAGATGACCTCGTCCATCCGCGAGCCGGTCTCGACCAGCGCCGTCGCGAGGATCGTCAGCGAACCGCCGTCCTCGATGTTGCGGGCCGCGCCGAAGAACCGCTTCGGCGGGTACAAGGCGGTGGAGTCGACACCACCGGACAGGATCCGACCCGACGCCGGGGCGGCCAGGTTGTAGGCCC
>CAYMNG010000158.1:1532-4482 GCA_964391765.1 uncultured Bifidobacteriaceae bacterium
CGTGACCGAGTTCGACCAGGCGCTTGGCGCGCTCGATCGACAGTTCGGCGATGATCGTGTGGTCCTCGGCCGGCCGGTCGAAGGTCGAGGCGATGACCTCTCCCTTGACCGAACGCTGCATGTCGGTGACCTCTTCGGGTCGCTCGTCGACGAGCACGACCATCAGGTGCACCTCGGGGTTGTTCTGGGTGATCGCGTTGGCGATCGCCTGGAGCACCATGGTCTTGCCGGCCTTCGGCGGCGACACGATGAGACCGCGCTGGCCCTTGCCGATCGGCGCGACGAGGTCGATGACGCGGTTGGTGAGGTTGCCCGGCCCGGTCTCCAGGCGCAGGCGGTCCTGCGGGTACAGCGGAGTCAACTTGCCGAACTCCGGCCGGTTCCGCGCGGCCTCGATGGTCCCGCCGTTGACGGTGTCGATGCGCACCAGCGGGGTGAACTTCTCCCGCCGCTCGCCCTCGCGCGGCGCCTTGGTGGCACCGGTCACGGCATCGCCCTTGCGCAGGCCGTTGCGTCGGACCATCGACAGCGACACGTACACGTCGTTCGGCCCCGGCAGGTAGCCGCTGGTGCGCACGAACGCGTAGTTGTCCATCACGTCGAGGATCCCGGCCACGGGGATGAGGACGTCGTCCTCGCCGACCTCGGGCTCGGCGTCGGTGAAGCCCGTTGCCCCGCGGCGGTCACGACGGTCGCGGAATCGGTCACGGCCCCGGCGTCGGCGCCGGCCGTCGTCCGACCCGTCGCCGCGGTCGTTGCCGCGGTCGTTCCCGCGATCGCCGGCGTGGTCGTTGCTCCGGTCGTTGCTCCGGTCGTTGCTCCGGTCGTTACCGCGGTCGTTGCCGCGGTCGTTGCCGCGGTCGGTGCCCCGGTCGTTACCCCGGTCGGTGCCGCGGTCGTTACCGCGCGCCGGTTCCGTCGCCGGCTGGGTCGGCTGGCTCGCCGGCGCGGCGACGGCTTCGGCGCCGGTCGGCGAGTCCGCGGTCGACGGCTCGTGGCGCGCGGTCCGACGCGGTCGCTCAGCGCCGTCGTCGGACTGCCGGCCGTCGGCGCGTTGCGCGCCCGCGGCGCGCTGCTGGCCGATCGCGGCGATCAGGTCGGACTTGCGCATGCTGCTGGCACCGGGAATGCCGAGCTGCTGGGCGAGCTGCTTGAGTTCGGGCAGCAGCATGGCCGACAGCCCGGTGCCCTTCTTCGCAGCCGGCGCAACGTCCGCAGTGTGAGTCTGTGTCACGCAGGTTCCTTCTTCGACAGGCCCTCGGAATCAAGGGGAGACGAGCCCCGCATCCCGCATCAGGCGGCTGGGGCGTCCCGGTACGGCCGCACCCGACGAGTGGTGTCGAAGGACGACTGGTGTCGAAGGGAGGTCACGTCCGTGCGATCGAGATTCGATGCGATCGAGATTCGATCAAGGTCGTGGCAGACTGCGACGCCACCGGAACACCGTGATCATACACGCACCTCAGGCCAACGGTGGGATGGGCACCGATCGAGCGCCGTGCGCTGCGATCTCCACGCGATGGGCGGACCACCCCGCGCCGAGATCGGCCAGGCCCGCGTCAACACCCGACCCGGCGACGTCGAGCACGAGGACGGACGGGCCGGCACCGGACACCACCGCCGCGATGCCGTTGGCCCGCAGTCGCTCGACGATGTCGGCCGTGTGCGGGTAGGCCGCCGATCGACACCGCTGGTGCAGCCGGTCCTCCGTGGCACTCAGCAGTCGGCCGGGGTCATGGGACAGTGCGTGGACCAGCAGGGCGGCCCGCCCCACGTTCGCCGTCGCGTCGGCGAACCGGACCGAGTCCGGCAACAGCGCACGGGCCTCCTTCGTCGCCAGCGACTGCGCCGGGACGAGCACGATCGGGCGCACGTCGGCGTGCACCGGGACCTGCACGCAGTCGGCCCGGCCGTCGGCCTCGAGCCAGGCGACGGTCAGCCCACCATGCAGCGCCGCCGCGAGGTTGTCCGGATGCGACTCGAAGTCCAGCGCGACCTGCAGGACGTCGGCATCGGTCATCGCGTCGCGTCCGTCGTCGACCATCGCCCGCGCGAGGACGATCCCGCCGATGATCGCCGACGCCGACGAGCCCAACCCGCGTCCGTGCGGGATCGCGTTCCGGGTGCGCAGCACGAAGCCGGGCACGTCGACCCCGAGCCACGCGAACCCCGCTCGCATGGCCCGCGCGACGAGGTGCGTCCCGTCCCGCGGGACGGTCGTCTCCCCCTCGCCCTCGACCTCGATCAGCACGCCCGGATCGTCGGTCGCCATCGCGACGAGTTCGTCGTAGATCCCCAACGCCAGGCCGGCGCAGTCGAAGGCCGGACCCAGGTTCGCGCTCGACGCCGGCACGACCACGCGGACGGCGTCTCGCCGGATCGCGGGCACGGCCGCTCAGTCCGCCAGGCCGAGTGCCGCAGCGACGACCGCGGCGTCGATCGGCACGACCGTCGGTTCGACACCGGGATCGACGGCCCACTGGGTGTCCTTGAGCCCGTGCCCGGTCAACGTGCACACGACCGCCTGGCCGGCGTCGACCTGCCCGGCCGCGCACGCCTTGAGCAGTCCGGCGACGCTCGCCGCGCTCGCGGGCTCGCAGAACAGCGCCTCGCGCTGCGCGACGAGGCGGTAGGCGTCGAGGATCTCGTCGTCGGTGACCGCGTCGATCATCCCGCCGGAGTCGTCACGCGCGGCGATCGCGGCCGACCACGACGCCGGGTTCCCGATCCGGATCGCGGTCGCGATCGTCTCCGGGTCGAGCACCGGTTCGCCACGCACGAGCGGCGCGGCGCCGGCGGCCTGGAACCCCCACATTCGCGGCCGTGCGCACAACCCGTCGGCGGCGTACTCGGTGTAGCCCTTCCAGTACGCGGTGATGTTGCCCGCGTTGCCGACCGGCAGGCAGTGGATGTCCGGCGCCCGACCGAGCAGGTCGACGATCTCGAAGGC
>CAYMNG010000159.1:0-4261 GCA_964391765.1 uncultured Bifidobacteriaceae bacterium
TCGCGATCGCCAGGGAGCCGACCGTGTCCCCGAGGTACTCGGCCGGGTACTCCACGGCGAACAGCGCGATCGCCCGCGGGCCGGCCGAGCGGAAGCCCGACGTCGTGTCCTGGATCGGCGAACCCGCCATGCGCGACAGTGCCCACGACAGTAGGCGCATCGCCCACCGACGCGGTCCTCGCACCGCGTACGTCGACCCGGGATGGAACCGGTTGCCGACGACGATGTCGGCGTCGTCGAGGCCGTCGAGCAGCGCGTCGAGCTCGGCGGGTTCGTGCTGACCGTCGGCGTCGACCTGCACCATCGCGGCGTAGCCGTTGCGCGCGGCGTGCAGGAACGCCGTGCGCATCGCCCCGCCGACCCCGACGTTGAACGGCAGGACGGCGACCGTCGCGCCCGCACCGCGGGCCAGGTCAGCGGTCCGATCGGTCGATCCGTCGCTCACGACGAGGATGTCGGCGTCGGGTCGGTGTTCACGGACCTTCGCGATCACCGTGGCGATGGACCCTTCCTCGTTCCACGCGGGGATCGCCACGAGGGTCCGCGCGGCCGTCATGGCGCTGACGCTATCCGAATGACGCCGTCACCATCCGGACGGCATCACGGGCCGTGGTCCGCATACGGTTCGCCCATGTCCGTGGAGCAGGCGCGTTCCCGCCGCCGGCTGGTCGTCGTCGCGGTGGCCGCGTCGTGCGCCTACGTCGTCGTGACGATGCTGTCGGCCGCGCACGTGACGTTCTACTGGGACGACTACTACCTGCTGCTCGCACTGCACGACCGCGGCCTGGGCGGGGCACTGGCGACCGGGCTCAACGGGAACTGGTGGCCGCTGGCCACCCTCGGTCTCGCCGCCCAGCTCGCGGCGTTCGGCTCGTGGTACCCCGGCTACCTCGCGGTCAACGCGGTGCTCGTCGTCGCTGTCGCCTGGGCCGGCTGGTTCGCGTTCGGGCCGCTGACCCGAAGCCGGCCGTGGCTGCTGGTCGCCGCGCTCGTGCTGTACGCCTGCTCCCTCGGCGTCGTGGTCAACGTCACGGTCATGACGATGTCGTGGATCCTGGCACCGGCACTCGCGCTGACGTCCGCGGCGCTCCTGGTCCGGCACCGGCCGATCTGGGCGTGGGGAGGCGTTCTCGCCCTGGCGTTCCTCGCCCAGTCCGGCCTGTTCGCGGTACTCGCCTGCCTCGTGGCGGCGACCCTTGTGGTCGCCCGGGCCGCGGAACGCGGCTGGCGCCGCCCGGGCGCGCCGACCTGGGCGCTCGCCGGCGCGCTCGTCGTGGTCGGCCTGGCCGGCACGGCCGTCGGATACGTGATCGCCGGCCGCGACCCGATCGACTACTACGCCCCGACCGTGTCGACCGCCGCGCCGGCGGCCGTCGACACGATGGCGCTCCCCGTCGGGGAGATCCTGCGGTCGGTCGCGGCGTTCGTCCCGGCGTGGGCGGCGACGCCGCTCCTGCCGCCGATGCTGGTCCGGCCCGCCGCCGTGCCGTGGCTGGTCATCCTGGTGGATACGTACCTGCCCGCGGTGGTCGTGGTCGCCGCGGGCATCGCGGCGGTGCTGGTGGTCCGCTGGCGCCGGCGAACCAGGAGTCCGTCCGGTGACCAGGTGTTGGCCCGGCTCGCGGCCGCCGGGGTGCTCCTGGTCCCGGTCACCCTGACCGCGGGGATCCTCGCCGCGGTCCGGACCGGTTCGGGCCTGGCGCCGCGCTACTGGATCTTGTGGCTGCTCCCGGCGGCGGTCGCGTGGGCCATGGTCGGTCAGGTCCTCGGTGCGCACCGCGTCGTGCGCCTCGGGCAGCACGCCGTCGCCGCACTGCTCGTCGCCAGCGCCCTGGTGACCGCGGTGGCGCTGCCGTGGACGTTCCGGACGGCGTACGACATCGACCTCCTGCGTCGGGAGAACAGTGCCGACCAGATCGCGCAGATGCGCAACTGCCGCGAAGGACGCGCGGCCGTCGCGAACCAGCAGGTGTCACCAGGCCTGCGCGACGACCTGCTGTGCCGGTTCGTCGACGTCGTCGACCGGCGGCGGTGAGTGCGCGTCGTCGAGCAGGCGTCGACGGCGCACACGGCCTACCCTGTGCGGGTGTCCGGCCTGATCTGGGCCGTGGTGCCGACGTACCAACCTCGGCTGGCGGACGTCGCTCCACTGGTCGACGAACTCGTGCGCTCCGGCGTTCGTGTCCTCGTCGCCGACGACGCCAGCCCGGACGCCGCCGACGTCCTCGACGACCTGGCCGGGCGGGGCGTCGAGGTCGTCCGACACGCGCACCACGCCGGGATCGCGCGCAGCCTGAACGCCGGCCTGCGCGCGGCCGCCGCCGGTGGCGGGGAGTGGCTGCTCACCGTCGACCAGGACTCGATCCTCCCGCGCGGATACGTCGACGACCTGCGCGCGGCGATCGACGACGTGACCGCCCGCCTGGGCGATCGGGCCGGCGCGGTGGGCGCGGGCAGCATCGACGACGCGAGCGGGACGTTCGGCTATCACCTGGACTACGTCAGTGGCGTCCCGACGACGCCCGAGGTCGTCCAGACCGGGACCGCGTGGCACGTCGCCGCGGTCGAGGCGATCGGCGGGTTCGACGAGACGTTCGGGATCGACGCCGTCGACGCCGCGGCCTGCGTCCGACTGCGGGCCGCCGGCCGGCTCATCGTCGTCGCCGACGGGCTGGCGATTCGTCATCACCTCGGACACGCGCGGGTGATCCGGGTCTTCGGGCACCCGATGCTGGCGACCGGCCACGCGCCGCACCGCAGGACCACGATGGTGCGCAACCGCCTCCGGCTGGCACCGGAGGAGTTCGCCCAGTCCCCGCGACACGCGCTGCGGACCCTTCGCCGGCTCGCGGTCAACATCGTCCTGGCGGTCACCGTCGAGGAGGACCGTTGGGCGAAGGCGAAGGCGAGCGCGCGCGGCATCCGGACGCTGCGGGACCGGTAGCGTTCGCCCGATGAAGGGCATCATCCTGGCCGGTGGCACCGGCAGCCGGCTGTGGCCGATCACGCGCGGTGTGAGCAAGCAGTTGCTGCCCGTCTACGACAAGCCGATGATCCACTACCCGCTGTCGACGCTCATGTCGGCCGGCCTGCGCGACGTGCTGGTCATCACGACGCCCGAGGACCACGAGGCGTTCTCCCGACTCCTCGGCGACGGGGCCGACTGGGGAATGCGCCTGGAGTACGCCGTCCAGCCGCGTCCGGAGGGCCTGGCCCAGGCCTTCTTGATCGCCGAGGAGTTCCTCGCCGGTGATGCGGCTGCGCTGATCCTCGGCGACAACCTGTTCTACGGGCCGAGCCTGGGCCGGCGCCTGGCCGAACTCACGGACCCGTCGGGGGCGCACGTCTTCGCGTACGAGGTCGCCAACCCCAGCGAGTACGGCGTGGTCGAGTTCGACGAGTCCGGCACGGCGCTGTCGATCGAGGAGAAGCCGGCGGAGCCGCGCAGCGCGTACGCCGTGCCCGGCCTGTACTTCTACGACGCCACCGTCGTCGACGTCGCGAAGTCGATCCGGCCCAGTGCCCGTGGCGAACTGGAGATCACCGCCGTCAACGATCACTACCTGCGTGCCGGGTCCTTGTCGGTGACGGTCCTCGAGCGCGGGACCGCCTGGCTGGACACCGGGACGTTCCGTTCGCTGCAGGACGCCGGGGAGTTCGTCCGGGTCATCGAGGATCGCACCGGCACCAAGATCGGCTGCGTCGAGGAGATCGCCTGGCGCAACGGCTGGATCACGTCCGACCAGCTCGCCGCCCTCGCCGAGCCGTTGTCGAAGAGCGGCTACGGCGCGTACCTGTCCCGGCTCGCCGCGGGCTGACCGGCCGTCCGACCGCCGCCGGATCACCGCCGCCCGCGGCGACCGCGTCAGGTGAGCAGCGGTTCGAGTTGGGCGATCGCGTCGTCGGCGTCACCGGTACCGAACTCGTCGCCAGCGACGTTGCGCAGCAGGAGAAGTCGGTAGTCCAGGCCGGCGACGGCGGCCAGTCGGCGGTACGCGTTGGTCCACAGTTCCCCGGTCGCGAGTTCGATCATCGTGCCGCCCGGTTCGGTGAACAGGGCCTTGGACAGCCCGGCGCCGTGCGGGGCCACGACGAGCCGCGCGCCGGCCAGGCTGGCGACCTGGTCCGCGAAGGACATCCGCTCCAGGTACAGGACGGAGAACCCGCGCTCCCGCAAGATCTCCTCGAGCCGGCCCTCACCCGCCACCCCGCGCAGTCCGCCGGCCCGGGAGATGTACACGCGCTCGCCCCCCCGCCCCGC
>CAYMNG010000160.1:0-4237 GCA_964391765.1 uncultured Bifidobacteriaceae bacterium
CAGGTCGTCGGGTTCCAGGTTGATCGTGACGTTGTTGCCGACGGTGAACTCGTGCCCGAGCGATCGCAGCATGTCGGTGCCCATGAGGACCGTCCCGCCGAGGATCTCGAGCTCGATGTGCATCACGGCGTCCTTCTCGTCGTCGGCGAGGACCGGCCCGTCCGGGATGTCCGCCATCCGGTGCAGCCCGTACGGTTCGGTGCCGAACACGCTGGCGTAGAACGCGAATTGCTCGGCGGTGCGCCCCATCGAGTTGAGGTAGATGCTGACGCGGCTCACGGTCGCCTCCGTACGATCGCCACTGTCCCCGCGGTCGGGAAGGAGACCACAGTGCCGCAGCCGCGTCAATCGCCGCCCGGTCGCCGATGCGCGTGGGCGACGGGGGAGTCGTGCATGCTCGACTACCACGACCACGAGTGGGGGTTCCCGGTCGCCGACGACCGGCGGCTGTTCGAGAAGGTCTGCCTGGAGGGGTTCCAGTCGGGGCTGTCGTGGCGCACGATCCTGGTCAAGCGCGAGAACTTCCGTGCCGCGTTCGCCGGGTTCGACTTCGGTCAGGTGGCCGGGTACGGCCCGGCCGACGTGGAGCGCCTGCTCGGTGACGCCGGCATCGTGCGCCACCGCGGCAAGATCGAGGCGACGATCAACAACGCTCGGCGGGCCGTCGACCTCGTCGACACGGAGGGGTCGCTGGCCGCGTACGTCTGGCGGTACGAGCCGCGTCCTGAGGACCTCACGTGGCCGCAGTTCGCCGCCACGTCGCCGGCGTCGATCGCGATGGCCAAGGACCTCAAGAAGCGCGGCTGGCGGTTCTTCGGTCCGACGACCGCCTACGCGTTCATGCAGGCCATGGGCCTGGTCAACGACCACGCCGCGGACTGCACGGTTCGACCGTCCGCGCTCGCTGCCCGCGCGGCGTTCGTCCCGCCGGCATAGCCCCCTGCGGGTTCTTCCTTCCGCTGTCGATTTCTTCCATCCACGCTGGACACTGGGGTCATGGCGCTGAACATCAAGGACCCGGAGGCCGACCGCCTCGTCCGCGAACTCGCTGCGGTGACCGGGGAGAGCCTCACCGAGGCAGCGCGGAGGTCGTTCGCCGAGCGCCTGGCGCGCGTCCGCTCGGCGGGCGCCGACGACGCGGACCGCGCCGTCGTTCGCGACATCACCGAACGAGCACGAGCACGCGTCGTGGATCGATCCCTCAGCGAGGACGAGATCCTCGGCTACGACGAGCACGGCATACCGCGGTCATGACCCGGACGGTCGTCGATCCGTCCGCGCTCGTCGCGATCCTGCCACGCACCTCGGTGCGGCGTTGCTGTACAAGGAACTTCGAGTAGACCGACGTCGTGCGCGCGGTCTGGGGCATACGACCGGCCCGCCACGACGCCGGTCGATCGACCCTGACCGGCCAGCACCTGGCGGCGTACGTCGAGGCCTGACGCCCCGTTCGACATTCCGCCGATAATGTGCATTATGACATTTCACTCGTCGGGCGGCCGGGTTCGCCCTCCCCGCGCTCGCACTTGACTCTGCCGTAGCGTCAACTGGCAAGGTCGCATGCGTGAACGAGCCGTCGGCACCCGAATGGTCGATCCGCGACGTCGCACGCGTGACCGGCCTGACGAGCCGGGCGTTGCGCCACTACGCGCAGATCGGCCTCCTGCGCCCGTCGCGCGTGGCGGCGAACGGCCATCGCTTCTACGGCCCGACCGAACTCGTCCGGCTGTACCGGATCGTGTCGCTGCGCGCGCTGGGTCTGCCGTTGACCGCGATCGCCGGCGCGCTCGCGGACGACACCTCGTTGGCCGACGCGATCGCCGCCCACCTGGTCCTGCTCGAGGAACGACGGGACCGAACCGACCGACAGATCGCCGACGTGCGCCGCACGCTCGACGCCGTCCGAGAAGGAGTGACCATGGAGATCGACGAGGTGTTCGCCGGCGTCGACCACGGCCAGTACGAGGCCGAGGTCCGGGAGCGCTGGGGTGACGACGCCTGGGAGCGCAGCACCGCACGCCGGGCGCGCATGGGGCCGGCGGAACGGGCGCGCGACGACGCGACGAGCCTGGCCGTCAACGCGGCGCTGCGCGCCGCCGCGCAGTCCGGCGTCGACCCGTCCTCGCCCGCGTTCCAGGCGCTCGTCGGCGACCACCACGCCTGGGTCAGCGACCAGTGGGCGGGCCGACGTCCCGATGCGGTCAGTTATGCCGCGCTGGCGGACATGTACGTCGCCGACCCACGGTTCGCCGCGACGTACGGCGGTCCGGAGAACGCCGAGATCATCCGACGCGCGATCGCCGTCTGGGTCGAGGTCAACCTGTCGGCGACCGACCCGGCGACTCCCCCGGCGATATAGTTCGGCAGACTAATAAGGTAGACTAACGATTTGTGCCCGACGATGCCGACCTCAAGATCGCGCTGAGCGTCGCGGTCGGACGGCTGTACCGCCGACTACGGGCCGAACGCGGCACCGACGACCTCAGCGACACCCAGCACGGCGTCCTCGCCCAGATCGTCCGGACGGGCCCGTGCACGCCCACGCAGCTGTGCGAGTCCGCTCGCGTGACTCCCCCGTCGATGAACCAAGCGATCGGCGGACTGCTCGACGCGGGTCTGGTGACGCGCGAACCGGATCCCGCCGACGGACGCAAGGTGCAGGTCGCCGCGACGGACACCGGGCGTGCGGTCGCGTTGGAAGCGCGTCGGCGTCGACACCGGTGGCTGGACTCACGCCTGGCCGACCTCTCCCCCGAGCAACGCGCGATGCTCGCCGACGCGGCAGTGCTGCTGCGTCGGATCGCCGACTCGTGAGCCAGACGTTCCGCTCGCTGCGGGTCCGCAACTACCGGCTGTGGGCCAGCGGTGCCATCGTGTCGAACACCGGTACGTGGATGCAGCGCACCGCCCAGGACTGGTTGGTCCTCACGCACCTGACCGCGCACGACGCGACGGCGCTGGGGATCACGATGTCGTTGCAGTTCGGCCCGCAACTGGTGCTGCTGCCGGTCACCGGGCTGGTCGCCGACCGGTTCGACCGCCGGCGGGTGCTGCTGGTCACGCAGGCGACGATGGGCGTGCTCGCCGCGGCACTGGGGGTGCTCACCCTCACCGGACAGGTCACGCTGCCCCAGGTGTACGTCTTCGCCCTCCTGCTGGGCTGCGCCGCGGCATTCGACGCACCGGCCCGACAGGCCTTCGTCGGCGACATCGTCGGCCCGACCGACCTGCCGAACGCCGTCGCGCTGAACTCGACGTCGTTCAACCTCGGCCGCCTCATCGGGCCGGCGATCGCCGGCGTCCTCATCGCCGCGGTCGGTACCGGTTGGGTGTTCGTCATCAACGCCGCGTCCTTCGCCGCGGTGATCGGCGCACTCGTCGCCATGCGTACCGGCGAACTTCGCCGCGCGGCGCACGCCGAGGCCGCGCGGGGATCCATCGTCGCCGGCTTCCGATACGTCGCCGGTCGCGCGGACCTGCTCACGGTGATGGTCATGGTCTTCGTGATCGGAACGCTCGGGATGAACTTCCCGATCTTCTTGTCGACGATGTCGGTGTCCGCCTTCGACGTCGGCGCCGACGCGTTCGGCATCCTGATGTCGGTCATGGCGATCGGGTCGGTGACCGGCGCGCTGCTGGCCGCGCGCCGCGCCCACCCGGCGATGCGCCACCTGCTCACCGGCAGCCTCGTCTTCGGGACGGGGCTGCTCGTCGGCGCCGTCATGCCCACCTACCTGTCGTTCGCCGTGCCGTTGGTCTTCGTCGGGATCGCCGCACAGACACTGCTGACGTCGGCGATGAGCATCGTGCAACTGTCGACCGACCCCGCGATCCGCGGCCGGGTGCTGGCGATCCAGCTCGCCGTCGTCATGGGCGGCACCCCGATCGGCGCGCCGATCGTCGGCTGGGTCGCGAACACGTTCGGCCCGCGGTGGGCGATCGTCCTGGGCGCGGCCGCCGGCTTCGTCGCCGCCGGCGTGTGTGCGGCCTACCTGCTGCGCCGCCGGCGTTCCGACGCGCTGACGGCCGCGACGCCGGGCTGACCCCCCGCGCCGACCTTGAGCTTGTACCGCGTGTTCGCCGGATTAACCGGGTACAAGCTCACGGTCGGCGGGGTGTGTCGTCAGGCGTCACCGGGCCGGACCGCTCCGCCCGCTTGCGGGCCAGGATCGGGGCGAGCAACCGGTAGGTGAAGTACGCCGCGGCGAGGAACAACGGGTAGCCCATGACGATCTTG
>CAYMNG010000161.1:0-4074 GCA_964391765.1 uncultured Bifidobacteriaceae bacterium
ACCGTCTTGTCGTAGATCCACTTGGCGTCCTGCTCGAACATGTTCGTGCAGCCGTGGGAGCCGTTGTAGCGCCCGATCCGCCCGTACGCCCACGTCGCGGTGTGGATGAACTCCCCGGTCGGCGTCAGCCGGGTGTTCCACGGCGCGACCAGTTCGTACTCCTCCTCCGGGCCCAGGCCCAGGGACTGGCTGGTGTAGGTGTGGGTCGGCTCCTTCTGCGTGCTGACGACCTTCACCCCGTTGCGGCTCTCCCACCCGGACTTGCCGAGGGAGACGCCGAAGTCCTTGACCTTCTTGCCGTCGACGTAGACCTTCAGGCGGTCCGTCTTCCCGTCGACCCGCATGATCAGCTTGCGCGCCGTCTGGAACGTCCACGACGTCGCCAGCTTCGGCGAGCCGACCACGAACTTGCCGCCGGACCGACCGAGCACCGCCCGGTCCAGGGTCGAGGTGACCGTGATGGTGGCGTTGCCCGGCCAGTACTTCGCCGGACGGAAGACGGCCGTGCGGTCGCTGATCCAGCCCCAGGCGCCGTTCACCGTCCGCGACCGGCCGTCCTTCGTCAACGCGGTCACGGTGAGGTGGTCCTCGACCACGGCCTTGTCGGGGACCGACTTGGAGAACGTCAGCGCCGGGAGGACGCCGACCCCGTACTTGACCCCGTCCCCGCCGACCCCCAGGTTGTTGATCGCGGAGCGGAACGCGGCCGTCGCGAACGTGCGCGGCTTGGGCAGCACCGCGGGCTTGTCCGGATCCGGCGGTACCGGGATGCTCGGCGTGGCCGTGACCGGCGCGCTCGCGGCGCCCGGACCCATCGCGTTCACCGCGCGCACCGAGACCGCGTACGCCCGGTCGTTGGTGAGGTTCACCAGCGTGCACGTGCCCGTCGTGCCGACACATGGCCACCACGTGACGCCGCCGTCGACCGAGGCCTCGTACGCGGTGACCGGCGAACCGCCGTCGTTCAGCGGCGCGGAGTAGGTGACGAGCAGCTGACCGGCGACCTGGCCGCCGACGACGGACACGATCGTCGGCGCGGCCGGCGCGACGGCCGCGCGCACGACGGCGGGGACGGCGGCGACCTGGACAGGTGCCGTCGCCGCCAGTGCTGGCGCGGCGACGGCAACGGACAGCGCGGCCGCTGCCGCGGCCGCGGTCAGGGAACGCAGGGAACGGGACACCGTACAAGGGTAAGCCACCGCGGGCGGTGGTCGGCCCACGCGTCGGGCGACCCGGTGACCCGGTGAGCCCACGACCCGACGACTGCGGGCGCGGCCGACGTGGCGTCCGGTGGGACCGGCTGGACCGGCGTCGACGTCGACACCTAGGGTCGACTGCTGTGACCATCGCCCCCGGACCGGCGCCGGTGGTACACGTCGAGTCGTTGACGAAGGTGTTCCGCCGCGGGATCACGGCCGTGGACGACCTGACCTTCGACGTCCAGCCCGGCCGGGTCACCGGATTCCTGGGCCCCAACGGCTCGGGCAAGACGACGACGCTGCGCTGCCTGCTCGGCCTCGTTCGGCCGACCGCGGGGCGCACGCTCATCGGCGATCAGCCCTATCGCGAGCTCGCGACGCCGATGACCGTCGTCGGCGCGGCGTTGGAGGCCAGCGGATTCCATCCTGGTCGATCCGGCCGCAACCACCTTCGGGTGCTCGCGGCGACGCTGGACCTGCCCGACACCCGGGTCGACGAGGTCCTCGACCTCGTCGGCCTGACCGACGCCGGCCGTCGGCGGGTCGTGGAGTACTCCCTGGGAATGCGCCAACGGCTGGCCCTGGCCGCCGCGCTCCTGGCCGATCCACGCGTACTGATCCTCGACGAGCCGACGAACGGCCTGGACCCCGAGGGCATCGCCTGGTTGCGCGGCCTCCTGCGGGCGCGGGCCCACGCCGGCGACACCGTCCTGGTCTCCAGCCACCTGCTCTCGGAGGTGCAGCAGACCGTCGACGACGTCGTCATCATCCGCGCCGGCGCCCTCGTCCACGCCGGTCCGCTGGCCGGGCTGGCGACCGACCTCGGCGGGGTCGCGCAGGTGCACGTCCGCACCCCGGATCCGGACGTGCTGATCGGCGCGCTCGGCCCCGATGCGGACGTCGCACGCCGATCGGACGGCGTGATCGTCGTTACCGGCCGCACCGCCGAGCAGGTCGGGCACTGCGCCTTCGTCGCCGGGTGCGAACTGCACGAACTGCGCACCCACGCCCCGGACCTGGAACGGGTGTTCCTCGAACTCACCGGAGACCGACCGTGACCGGCTGGCGCGCGCTCCTGGCGTCCGAGTGGCGCAAGGTCGCCACGACGAAGATGGCGTGGGTCCTCACCCTCGTCGCGGTCGCGCTGTCCGCGGTCAACGCCGTTCCCCTCATCCTCACCGCGAGCGGCACGATCCCCGGTGCGACGATCGGCACCGACCTGCTCACCGACCCCGCGTTCATCACGACCGTCCTGGCCCAGGCGAGCAGCGCCGCGATGTTCGCGCTGATCCTCGGCGTCGTCGCGATGACCGGCGAGTACCGCCATATGACGATCACCGCGACGTTCCTCGCCGAGCCACGACGCGGCCGCGTCATCGCCGCGAAGATGGTCCTGTACGGCGCGATCGGTGCGCTCATGGCGATCGTCGTCGTGGCTGCCGTGACGGTGACCGTCGTCGTCGCCTTGATCCCGTTCGACCACGCGCCGGTCACCGCCGAGGCCGTCGGCCGGGTCCTCGTCGGCGCGGTCATCGGCCTGATCCTGTACGCCGTCCTCGGCGTGAGCATCGGCGCGCTGCTGCGCAGCCAGGTCGGGGCGATCATCACGGTCGTCCTGTGGGTCCTGCTGCTCGAGCCGATCGTCGGGGTCCTCCTCCCGTCGGTGCAGAAATGGCTGCCCGGCGGCGCGCTGGGGTCGGCCATGGATGTCGGCCTGCGGGCCGAGATGACCGGGACGCTCACCGCGGCGGACACCTTGCCGGTGTGGGCCGCGATCGCCGTGCTCCTCGGGTACGCGGTGGTGTTCGCCGCCGTGGCCGCCCGCACCGCGGTCCGGCGGGACATCACGTAGAGGCGCGCGCCTGAGGTTCGTTCACGAACGTGGCGGACTGCTGCGAAGTGCGCCGGCCCGATCGACCAAGGACGCGGCGCGGGTCGGGGAACGCGTGCCCCGGCTAGGGTGTCCATCGACGTTCGCTTCGACGGAGGGATCGGCAGTGAGCACGCAATCGCCGGAGGACCGCCTGGCGACGTTCGGGCCGAACGAGTGGCTCGTCGACGAGATCTACGCGCAGTTCCTCGCCGATCGTGCCAGCGTCGACCCCGCGTGGTGGGAGTTCTTCGAGGGGTACGCACCGCCGGACTACGCCCGCCCCACGCCACCGCCGACGCCGCGCGCCTCGACGACTCCGGCGACGCCAGCACCCAGCGCGCCCGCCGCCCCGGCGACGCCAGCACCGAGCGCGCCTGCCGCCCCGGCGACCGTGACGGACGCCGTCGTGCTCAAGGGCCCGGCCGCGCGCGTGGTGGACAACATGACGACGAGCCTGGGCGTCCCGACCGCGACGAGCGTGCGCGCGGTGCCCGCGAAACTGCTCATCGACAACCGGACCGTGATCAACAACCACCTGGCCCGCGGCCGCGGCGGGAAGGTGTCGTTCACCCACCTGATCGGTTACGCCGTCGTGCGCGCGCTCGGGGACAACCCGGGGATGAACGACGCCTTCGCCGAGGTCGACGGCCGCCCCGCCGTGCGCCACCCCGAGGCGGTCAACCTCGGCCTGGCGATCGACATGGCGAAGGCCGACGGGACACGGCAACTGCTCGTCCCGTCGATCAAGGACGCCGGGCGGATGGACTTCGCCGCGTTCTGGGCGACGTACGAGGATCTCGTCCGCAAGGCGCGGACCGGCAAGCTCCAGGTCTCGGACTTCGCCGGGACGACGATCTCGCTGACGAACCCGGGGACGATCGGCACCCAGTTGTCCGTCGCCCGCCTCATGTCCGGTCAGGGCTGCATCGTCGGCGTCGGCGCGATGGAGTACCCCGCCGAATGGCAGGGAGCCGCACCCGAGGCCATCGCCCGCAACGCGGT
>CAYMNG010000162.1:0-4071 GCA_964391765.1 uncultured Bifidobacteriaceae bacterium
GAAGACCTGGTCGCCGCCGCCGGGATGGTCCGGGCCGCGGAAGAAGTGGTTGAAGCCGACCTCGTACAGCGTCGCGGACGACGCGTAGCTGGAGATGTGCCCGCCCACCGAGATCCCCGGTCGCTGCGCGCGGTGGACCATGATCGCGGCGTTCCACCGGATGATCTGCCGGATCCGCTTCTCCAGCGGTTCGTTGCCGGGGAAGGTCGGCTCCCGCTCGGGCGGGATCGTGTTGATGTAGTCGGTGCTGCGCAGGCTGGGCACGCCGACGTTGCGCTCGGCGGCGCGGCGCAGGAGCGAGAGCATCAGGTATCGAGCGCGATACGCGCCGCCGCGCTCGACGACCTGGTCGAAGGACTCGACCCACTCGGCGGTCTCGTCGGGGTCGACGTCGACGTACTGCGTGGGCAGCCCGCCGGCGAGGAGTGGGTCGCGGTCGCGTCCGAGGGTCACGGGAGCATCCTTCGCGGTCGGCCGAGCCGCACGGGATCGCCGTCGCTCGGCGGATTGGGTACCGCTCCCCATCCTCTCGCACCCCAGCGCCGCGGTCAGCACTCGGGGCGAGGCACGGGCGCCAATCTGGGCCCCCGGGTTGCGCAGCGGCTCGCCGTCCGGTGGACTACCCCCACGGACCGAGGGCCGGTCCGCAGCCCTGCGCTATCGCAGACGGCTATCGCACACGCAAGGAGTCGTCGTGACGGCCCCAGGCCAGGACGAGGTACGAGCCCGGGCCGGTCGGCTCGGGCTGCGCCCCGGGTTGACGGCGCAGGAACTGGGATACGACGACGACGTCGACCTCGAACTGCGGGCCGCGATCGAGGAGATCATCGCCGGCGAACTGGTCGACGAGGACCACGAGGACGTCGTCGACGTCGTGGTCATGTGGTGGCGCGACGACGACGGCGACCTCGCCGACGGCCTGCTCGACGCGATCGGACCGTTGACCGACCAGGGCGTCGTGTGGCTCCTGACGCCGAAGCCGGGGCGGCCCGGGCACGTCGAGGCCGAGGACATCGCCGACGCGGCGCCGACCGCGGGGCTGCAGCAGACGACCACGATCAGCGCGAGCCCGCGGTGGCAGGGGACCCGGTTGGTCGCACCGCGGGCCAAGCGGTAGTTTCGCCGGAACCACGTCGCGACGGATCGCCGGTCGCGAGGATCCGTCGCGAAGGAGCGTCATGGCAGTCGAGGTCGGTCAGGAAGCGCCGCTGTTCACCCTCACGAACCAGTACGGCGAGGCTGTCTCGCTCGTCGACTTCCGGGGCAGCAAGAACGTGCTGTTGATGTTCTACCCGTTCGCGTTCACCGGGCTGTGCACGAACGAGCTGTGCACGATCCGCGACCGTTACGTCGACTTCGTCAACGACGACACCGTGGTCCTGAGCGTGTCGTGCGACAGCATGCACTCGCTGAAGGTGTTCGCCGCCCAGGAGGGGCTCACGCACCCGATGCTCAGCGACTTCTGGCCGCACGGCGAGGTGTCCCGGGCGTACGGGGCGTTCCTGGCGGACAAGGGATTCGCCACGCGCGCCAGCTTCGTCATCGACAAGGACGGCATCGTCCGCTGGTCGGTCGTGAACGGCCCCGGCGAGGGCCGCAGCGCCGACGACTACGCGGCGGCGCTGGCCGCGTTGTGACCGGCGCTCACGGTCGCACGATCAGCGGGGTGTAGTCGCGGGCGGTCGCCGGCCCGTCGAGCAGCCGGCCGTCCGGTAGCGGCACCGCGACCGCGGAGCCGGCGTCGTCGGTGAACGTGACGGCCGCCTCGCCGGCGCCGGCGAGGGAGAGCACGACCTGGCCGAGGAGCAGCACCTGCTCGTTCGGCGGCAGCGCGGTGAAGGCCGGACTCAGCCGGACGGTCTCCAACGCCTGCGGGTAGAACACGTCCGACGGCGAGGCCACAACCGGCGGGGTCTCGGCGGCGTCGGCGATCGAGACCAGCGACGTGCCGGTCAGCGGATCGCGAACGACCGTGCGTAGTCCGCCGGCGGCCTGGTCGGGGGCCGGGCCGGCAGCCAGGCCGTCGATGATCTGCGCCGCGGTCGCGTCCAGCGGAAGGTCGGACTCCACCGCGGCGAGGCCGTCGTCCTGCACGAACCACAGGCGAAGATGGGCCGGCTGCGGCTCGGGCGACGGCGTGGGCGAAGTCACCCGAGTCGGGGAGGTCGTCGGTGTCGGCGAGGGCGTCGGCGGGACCGTCGGCCGGGCCGGTAGCAGGTTCGACGGCAACGGTTCGGCCGACTGTTGGAGCGGGACGCCACACCCGGCCAGTACCGTCACGAGCGCGATCAGCGCGAGACCGGCGGCGAGCCGACCGCGGCAGTGCAGTCCGCGCGGCCCGGTGCTGACGGCCGTTCCGCGGCGTGGCCCGGTGCTGACGGCCGTTCCGCGGCGCGGTCCGGTGCTCACGGCCGTTCCGCGGCGAGGGCCGGGGCCGCGGCCGGCGTGACGGGCAGGGTCACGGTGAACCGGGCGCCCCCGGAGGGCGACGTCCCGACGGTCACCTCGCCACCGAGCGCGACGGTCTGGTCGTGGACGATGGCCAGGCCCAGACCCGCACCGGGTGTCGCCCCGCTGGTGTCCCCGCGGGCGAACGGCTCGAACAGCCGGTCCCGGAACCCGGGTTCGATACCGGGGCCGGCGTCGTCGACGACGACGACCAGGTGGCCGGCGTCCGCGCGCACGAGCACCTGGTGGACGCCGCCGGCGTGGCGGGTGGCGTTGTCGATCAGGTTGCCCACGATGCGTTCGAGCCGGCGGGCGTCCGTGCGAACGACGGGCCGGTCACCGACGACGACGTCCGGGTCGAGTCCGCGCTGGCCGCAGACGTCCCGGCACACCGCGGCGATGTCCGCGGACTCCCACTGAGGGTTCTCCTCGGTGCCGATGCGGCTGATCTCCAACAGGTCCAGCAGCATCCGGGACATCCGCCGCACCTGCTGCGCCAGCACCGTCGCCAGGCCGGCCTCGCGTTCGGGCAGGTGGTCGCGGGAGCCCTCGAGCAGTTCGGCCGTGCCCAGGACGGACGTCAGCGGCGAGCGCAGCTCATGACTGACGTTGGCGCTGAACCGGCGTTCGCGGTCGATCCGGACCTCGACCGCCTCGGCCATCTCGTTGAACGAGGACGCGATCGGGTCCAGGTCGGGATCGCCGGTCAACGCGATCCGCGTGGCGAGGTCGCCGTCGGCCACCCGCCGGGCGGCGTCGCCGAGCCGGCGGACGGGACCGAGGATCCGTCGTGCGGCGGACGCGCCGATGAGCGCGCCGAGCAGCGCGGCCAGCGAGCTCAGGCCGACGAGGATCCACCCGCCCCAGGTGAGGATCCGGTCCAGGTCGCGCAGGGGGAACAGCTCGACGAACATCGCACCGGTCGTGGGGATCGCGACCGCGTAGTACGGGGCGCCGGCGAACACGAAGCGCTCGTGCGCGCCGGTCGGCACGGCCGCGGCGAGCAGTTCGGGCGGCAGCGCGTCCGGTGGCACGGTGACCGCCGCGGTGTACCACGTCGAATCGACCTGGATCAGCGTCTGCGACGTGCCGACGGTGGGGATCTGGGCGAGCGCGTCGACCGGCGCCGCGCCGGCGTCCAGATAGGCGCTGACCGCGCGCGAGTCCAGTGCCGCCCGCGTGAGTGCGGCGGACTCCCGCTGGTCGACCAGGTACCAGCGGGCGAACGCGTACGTCGTCGCGCTCACGGTGCCGGCGACGATGAGGGACAACGTGGCGAGGGACAGCGCCACGCGCGCCCGCAGCCCGATCCTCATCGTCCGGGCCTCATCGTCCGGGCCTCATCGCGTCCTGGCATCCGTCGGCCGCGTCAGTCGGTCATCCGGTAGCCGAACCCGCGGACGGTGATGAGCAGTTGTGGGTTGGCGGGGTCGGCCTCGATCTTGTTGCGCAGGCGGTAGACGAGGTTGTCGACGACCCGGCCGTCGCCGGCGTTGCTGTACCCCCACACCCGACGCAGGAGGTGGTCGCGGCTGAGGACGCGGCCGCGGGCCTCGATCAGTTCGGCGAGGACGTAGAACTCGATGCGGGACACCGGGATCGGGTCGCCGTCGCGCAGGACCT
>CAYMNG010000163.1:0-3827 GCA_964391765.1 uncultured Bifidobacteriaceae bacterium
GGCATCCTCGGCGCGAGCCGCCACCACACCACGCCCAGCGCGGCGCCGCTGACCAGGCCGAACAGCACGCCGGCGACGATCACCGCCCAGGCCCTTCGCGCGGTCACGGACGCTTCGCCTACGCCAGGCAGCCGGGCCCGAGCAGGGCCTTCAGGTCGGCGTACAGCGCCGAGGACGGGGCGACCCGCAGCCGCTCGTCGAGACGGAGCACCGTCGTGCGCTCGCCGCCGGTGAGGTGCAGGTGCACCTCGCTGGTCCCCGGGTGCTCGGCGAGGACGGTCCGCAGCCGGTCCACCAGCGGCGCCACGCACCGCGCGACCGGCATCGTCAGCCGGACCGGCCCGCTGGCGGCCTCCGACACGTCCGGCGCGCTGACCTCGATCGCGATGACGCGCACGCCGTCGTCGTCGCTGCGCTCGAACTTGGCGCGCATGACGACGACGACGTCGTCACCGAGGATCGCGCCGACCTGCGCGAACACCTGCGGGAAGACCATGACGTCGACCGTCCCGTCGAGATCCTCGAGCGTGACGATCGCCCACGCCGATCCCTGCCGGGTGAGCTTGCGCTGCACCCCGACGATCAGTCCGCCGATCGTGGCGACCTGCCCGTCGATGCGCTCGTCGGCCAGGGCCGATCCGATCGACCGCTCGGTCAGTTGGGCGAGCAGTCCTTCGAGGCCGTTCAGCGGGTGGTCGGAGACGTACAGGCCGAGCATCTCGCGCTCGTTGCGCAACAGCGTCGCCTTGTCCCATTCGGCCACCGGGATCGCGGCCCGCGGGACGAGCGCGTCACCCTCGGCGACCGCGAGCCCGCCGAACAGGTCGTACTGCCCATGCGCCTCCGCGCGCTTGACCTCCACGGCCACGTCGACGACCTGCTCGTGGATCTGCATCAGCCCCTTGCGGGTGTGGCTGAGGGAGTCGAACGCGCCGGCGCGGATCAACGACTCGACGACCCGCTTGTTGCACACCGGGATGTCGACCTTGGCGATGAAGTCGTGGAAGTCGGCGAACCGGCCCTCCCGCCGCCGGGTCGCGATGACGGACTCCACGACGTTGACCCCGACGTTTCGGATCGCCGACAGGCCGAACCGGATGTCCGTCCCGCGCGGGGTGAAGTCGGCGTCGGAGTCGTTGACGTCCGGCGGCAGGACCTTGATGCCCATACGGCGGCACTCGTTGAGGTAGACCGGCCGCTTGTCCTTGTCGTCGGCGACGCTGGTCAGCAGCGCCGCCATGTACTCCGACGGGAAGTTCGCCTTCAGGTACGCGGTCCAGTAGGAGATCAGGCCGTACCCGGCGGTGTGCGCCTTGTTGAAGGCGTAGTCCGAGAACGGGACCAGCGTCTCCCACAGCTTGGCGATCGCCGCCTCGGAGTACCCGTTCGCGCGCATGCCCTCGCTGAACGGCACGTACTCCTTGTCGAGGATCTCCTTCTTCTTCTTGCCCATCGCGCGACGCAGCAGGTCGGCACCACCCAGCGAGTAGCCGGCCAACTGCTGGGCGATGGCCATGACCTGCTCCTGGTACACGATCAGGCCGTACGTGTCGCCGAGGATCTCCGCCAGCGGCTCGGCGAGCTCGGGATGGATCGGCTCCTCCGGCCGGCGGCCGTTCTTGCGGTCGGCGTAGTCGTTGTGCGCGTTCACCCCCATCGGCCCGGGGCGGTACAGCGCGAGTACGGCGGAGATGTCCTCGAAGTTGTCCGGCACCATCGACCGCAGCAGCGCCCGCATCGGGCCGCCGTCGAGCTGGAACACCCCGATCGTGTCGCCTCGGGCGAGCAGTTCGTAGGCCGCGCGATCGTCGAGCGGCAGGTCCTCGAGCACGACCTGCTGCCCGCGGTTGACGTCGATGTGCCGCAGGCAGTCGTCCAGGACCGTGAGGTTGCGCAGGCCCAGGAAGTCCATCTTCAGCAGGCCCAGCGCCTCGCACGCGCCCATGTCGAACTGCGTGATGACGGCGCCGTCCTGCTCGCGCCGCCACAGCGGGATGACGTCCAGCAGCGGCTCGCGGCACAAGATCACCCCGGCCGCGTGGACGCCGGGCTGCCGCTTGAGCCCCTCCAGACCCCGTGCGGTGTCGACGACCCGACGGGCCTCGGGGTTGGTCTCGACGAGGGACCGGAACTCCGACGCCTCGCCGTAGCGCGGATGGGTCGGATCGAAGACGCCGGCGAGCGGGATGTCCTTGCCCATCACCGCCGGCGGCAGTGCCTTGGTGATGTCGTCCCCGAGCTTGAAGTCGTAGCCGAGGACGCGCGCGCTGTCCTTGATCGCCGCCTTGGACTTGATGGATCCGTACGTGACGATCTGGGCGACGCGCTCCTCGCCGTACCGCTCGGTCGCGTACCGGATCATGTCCCCGCGCCGGCGCTCGTCGAAGTCGATGTCGATGTCCGGCATCGAGATCCGCTCGGGGTTCAAGAACCGCTCGAACAGCAGGCCGTGCTTCATCGGGTCGAGTTCGGTGATCCCGAGCGCGTACGCGATCATCGCCCCGGCCGCCGACCCACGTCCCGGGCCGACGCGGATGCCGTTGGCCTTGGCGTAGCGCACGAGGTCGGCGACGACGAGGAAGTACCCGGGGAAACCCATCTGCGCGACGACGCCGAGCTCGTAGTGCGCCTGCCGGCGGACGTCGTCGGGGACGGCACCGGCGAATCGGCGCGCGAGGCCGGACTCGACCTCCTTGACCAGCCAGGACTCCTCGCTCTCCCCGGCCGGGACGTCGAAGCGCGGCATGAGGTTGGCGTCCTCGGTGAAGTGGACGTCGCACCGCTCGGCGATCAGGAGGGTGTTGTCGCAGGCCTCGGGCAGCTCGGCCCAGGTCGTCCGCATCTCCTGCGCCGACTTGACGTAGAAGTCCTGGGCGTCGAAGCGGAATCGCTTGGGGTCGTTGACCATCGACCGGGTGCCGATGCACAGCAGGACGTCGTGCGTCGCGGCGTCCTCGGCGTGGACGTAGTGCAGGTCGTTCGTCGCCACGAGCGGGAGGGCCAGCGAACGGGCGATCCGCAGGAGGTCCTCGCGGAACCGCCGTTCGATCGGCAGGCCGTGGTCCATGAGTTCGCAGAAGTAGTTCCCCGCCCCGAGGATGTCGCGCGTGTCCGCCGCGGCCGCCAGCGCCCGGTCGTACTTGCCGGCCTGGAGCCAGCGGTTGACCTCGCCGCTCGGGCATCCCGTCGTGCCGATCAGCCCGGACCCGTACTGCTGCAGGAGATCCCGGTCGAACCGCGGCTTGCGGTAGAAGCCCTCCAGGCTCGCCAGCGACGACAGCCGGAACAGGTTGTGCATCCCGGCGGTGTTCTCCGCCCACAGGGTCATGTGGGTGTAGCTCTGCTTGCCCCGGCCGGCGTCGGGGTCCTCCGGGGTCCCCTCGTCGAAGCCGCCGCCGAAGTCGAACGCCCGGCGCTCGAACCGGCCCTGGGGGGCGTAGTAGCCCTCGAGGCCGACGATCGGGTTGATGCCGCGCGCCCGCGCCTTCTTGACGAACTCGAACGCGCCGTAGACGTTCCCGTGATCGGTCATCGCGACCGCCGGCATCCCCAGCCGCTCGACCTCGTCGAGGAGATCCCCGTGCCGGGCCGCACCGTCGAGCATCGAGTACTCCGTGTGGACGTGCAGGTGCACGAAGGAGTCGGACGCAGGCACCCGCCCACCTTAGGCGAGCCCGGCGACAGGTCCGGGCACCACGCGGACGGTGGGACGAACGTGACCGATGTGACGGATGGCGCCGCGCGGGTGTGGTCTGGACGGAACCGTCCTGGCGGTCCGCGTGTCGGCCCGCTCGACGTGTCCGGCGTGTGGGACCGGCGGGCACCTG
>CAYMNG010000164.1:0-3815 GCA_964391765.1 uncultured Bifidobacteriaceae bacterium
CGCCGGTCCCCAGCGGGGTCTCCTCGGTCGCGATGACGACGTCGATCCCCAGGTCGGCGTCGTCGATGAACTCACGGAACACCTCGGCCCGGTACGACGTCGCCAGCACGATCCGGGTCACCCCCGCATCGCGCGCGCGGGTGATCTGGTGGACCGTGAACGGCACCCCGGCGACCGGCAGCATCGGCTTGGGCGTGTTGATCGTCAACGGGCGCAGGCGGGTGCCCTGCCCGCCGACCAGCAGGACGGCTTCGGTCACCGCGCAAGGGTGCCACAGCGCCGGTCCCGTCCCGGGCACCGTACGGTGCCGAGATGACGACCATCGCGGAACTGCTCGACCGTCGGCACCGACGCAGCCCGGCGGAGCCGGTCGTGACGTTCGTCGGCGCGGACGGCGCGCGGACGGAACTGTCGGCGACGACCTTGGTCAACGCGGCGGCGAAGATCGCGAACCTGTTCGGGGACGAGGACGGCGAACACGGTCTTTTCGACGTCGCGCGGGTGTCGCTGCGACTGCCGGTGCACTGGCAGCGCTCGGCCTGGCTCGCGGGCGTGTGGACCGCCGGGCGCGTCGTGGCGCCGGTCGGCGTCGTCGCCGACGTCGACCCGTCCGGCGGCGAAGAGGCGACGATCACCACCGTCGCCGACCTCGCGACCGATCGCGCGTGGCGTCCGCCGATCGGCGTCGTCTCCGTGCATCCGCTCGGCCTGCCGGACGGCGAGGCGCTGCCACCGCACGTGTTCGACGCCACGAGCGCGGCCCGCCTGCAGCCGGACTCCTACCTGGGCCCGCGGCCGCGGGCGGGCGACCCGGCCCTCGCCGCGGGCACCGACCGCCTCACCCAGGAGCAGGTCGTGGAGTTCGCGCGGACGAAGGCGGCGGACTGGGGGCTCGCGCCGGGCGGCCGTCTGCTCGTCGACCCGCGGACGGACCCGCTCGACGCCTGGCTGGCGGCGCTGGCGGTTCCGTTGGTCGCGGGTGCGTCGGTCGTGCTCGTCGACGGCGATCATGACCTGACCCGGGTCGGCGATCAGGAGCGCGCGACCACCCTCCTGCACCCGTAACCCCCCGGTGCCGTTTGTCCCGCTTCCTGGGACGTGCGGCACGAACCGTCCGATTTGTCCAGGTGTTCGCACCGTTTGTCCCGCTTCCTGGGACGTGCGGCACGAACCGTCCGATTTGTCCAGGTGTTCGCGCACCGCCTCCCAGGAAGCGGGACAAACGGCACGGGGGAGTTCGCGGGGTCAGCGGACGGAGACGGTGAACTGGGGGCTCACGCCGACCACGACGCCCTTGCGGACCACGAGCACGCGATACGTGCCCGCCGTCTTCGCCGTCACCGGCAACTTCGCGAACCGGTACCGCCCGTACGGGTTCGTCCGGTCCGTCCCGACGGTCGTCCAGGTCTGGCCGACCAACCGCTGGCGCCACGCCTTCAGCCGCGCCTTGGCCGGCCGAACGATCCCGACGACGCGGTACGTCCGGCCCGACGCGCGTACGACCGACGTCGGCGTCAGCAGCGACACCGTCCGCGCCTTCACGGTCGTGGGCGCCGGTGCCGGCTCCGGCGCCGGCGTGACATCAGGCGCCGGCGCAGGGGCCGGTGCCGGCGCCGGGGTCGAGGCCGGCAGCGGCACCCCCGGGTCGCCGTCGACCGCGGTGACGTACGTCGACTTCAGCCCGAGCGCGGCGGCGAGGCCGGCGCCGGACCGGGTCGCCGTACTGCCGTCGGGTGCGGTCGCGGTCGCCGTGCGCACCGCCCCGGAGGCGAACCGCTCCGTGACCGCCACCGTGGCGACGGAGCCCACGCCGAACGCCTGCGCCATCCGCGCCTGCGGCACGACGACCGTCCACGACCGATTCGGGTTCGCCGGGTCGGCCATCCACGGGTCCGGCACGGCGACGGCGTACGGCAGCGCGCCGCCCCACACGTCCTGCACCGACTGCGTCCAACCGCCGCTGGACGCGCTGTAGAACGCGCTGATCGGCTGCCCGGCGTACAAGATCGCCAACCCCGTCGTCGGTGACGCGGCGGTCGCGTCGACGTTCGCGACCCACTGCGCGCCGCCGGCCGCACTCGCCTTCGACCACCCGGTGAACGTCTGGTCGGCGTACGGCCCGCCGCCGTCGTCGACGTGGCAGTCGCACGCCGCCCGCACCCCGCGCGCGACCTTGCTCAGCGCGTACGTCCGCGCCGCGAGCACCTGCGCCTGCTGCGCGGCGGCCGGCCACGAACTGGACACCTCCGAGATCCCCCACAGGTACTCGTCGTGCAGGCGGACGGGGTTGACGACGTTGAGCGTCCCGCCACCGGCCGGGGAGATGTCCAGGTACCCGAAGCGGAATCGATGCCCGGCCGAGTCCAGCGACACCTTGCTGACGACGTTCGCGACGGTCGCGCCGCCCGCGGCCGAGCCCGGCGTCCGGGTGCCGGCCCAGCGAACGGTCACGGTCGGCGCGGCACCGAGGTCGGTGACCTGCCCGCCGCTCGTCCGCTGAACGCGGACCTGCTTGGCCGCGGCGGCGAACGAGAACTCCTCGCCCGGCCCGCCGGTGACGACGGTCGGGCCGATCGTGACCTCGACGGCCCCGCCGCCGGCCGTCAGCGGTTCGGTCCGCAAACGGGCCGAGGCGACCTTGTGCAGGAGGTTCACCCGGATGTCCATGTCGTCGGGCACGGCGGCGACGCTCGTCGCGGAGTAGTAGTGCGTGACGATGGCGGTCGCGTCGTAGCCGGCCTTCGCCATGCCGTACGCGCCCCACTGCGACAGCCCCACGCCGTGCCCGAACCCGGCGCCGCTGAGGGTGAACTGGGCCGGCGGGTCGGTCGACGGCCGGGCCGCGATCGCCGGCGGGGCGCCCCCGACGAGCGCGCCGCCGCCGAGGACCGCGCCAGCAACCAGCGCCGCCACTACGGGACGAGCCGCGCGCATGGGTCTCCGATCTGGGGGACGAACGGGGCCGACCGGGACCGACGGGTTCGCCGGACCCCACCCACCGTGCCACACCACCCCGAGTGAACTCCAGTTTCACACACCTCACTAACCACATTCGCCACAGGCCGGGTCGGCGGCGGAACGTCGCGCCGCGCCGATGCGTCGATTCCGTGACCGGCCGGTCGAGCGCTTACCATGACAAGGCACCCCGACCAGCGCCCCGACCAGCCGCCCCGACACCGACGAGAGGGACCACCTGAGCATGAGCGCATCCGGCGGCCGTCGCCTGCCGCGCGTCCTGCTCGCGGTCGCGTCGGCGCTCGTCCTGGTGCTGACGGTGATCGGCGCCGGCGTCAGCGTCGTGATGGGCCAGCTCCAGGGCAACATCACCGCGATCGACATCAGCGAGAACATCGGCCCGGTCGACTCCTCGAAGTCGCTCACCGAGGTCAGCTCCGAGACCGGCACCTACGAGCCGCTCAACATCGTCCTGATGGGCTCGGACTCCCGCGTGGGCAAGGGCAACCGCGGCTTCGGCAGCGTCGACAAGTTCGGCGACGCGCAACGCTCGGACACCGTGATCGTCCTGCACGTCGCCGGCGACCGGAAGTCGGCGATCGCGGTGAGCATCCCCCGCGACACGATCGTCACCCTGCCGACCTGCAAGAAGGACGGCAAGAAGGTCGGCGGCTACCGCGGCCGCTTCAACCAGGCGATCGAGATCGGCGGACCCGGCTGCACGGTCAAGGCCGTCGAGCAGATGACCGGCCTGGACATCAAGAACTTCATGCTCGTCGACTTCGGCGGATTCAAGCGGATCGTCGACGCGCTCGGCGGGGTCGAGATCTGCCTGGCCAAGCCGGTCAACGACCGCCTCA
>CAYMNG010000165.1:0-3782 GCA_964391765.1 uncultured Bifidobacteriaceae bacterium
ACTCGACCCCGGCACCGCCAGACACGACCGCCGCGACCGCAACACACCCGACATCTCACTGTCCCTTCGACGACATCTGCTGCACGCCTCGACTGCGTCGGACCAGGTCGAGCACCCGGCCCATCACGTCGACGAGGTCGTAGTCCTTGGGGGTGAACACGGCCGCGACGCCCGCCGCGGTGAGGATCCGTGCGTCCTGCACGGGGACGATCCCCCCGACGATGACCGGGACGTCGCCCATCCCGGCCGCGTGCAGGCCCGCCAGCACCGCCGGCACCACCTGCAGGTGCGATCCGGACAGGATGGACAGGCCGACGCAGTCCACGTCCTCCTGCACGGCGGCGGCGACGATCTGCTCCGGCGTGAGCCGGATCCCTTGGTAGACGACCTCGAACCCCGCGTCGCGCGCGGCCACGGCGACCTGCTCGGCGCCGTTGGAGTGCCCGTCCAGCCCCGGCTTGGCCACCAGGATCCGTGGCCGGTGGCCGAGATCGGCCGCGACCGCGGCCACCGCCTCGCGCAGGTCGGCCAGGCCGGCCCGCTGCCCGGTCCCGGTCACGGCCCCGACTCCGGTCGGGGCCCGGTACTCGCCGAAGACCGACCGCAGCGCACCGGCCCACTCCCCGGTCGTGACCCCTGCCTTCGCACATTCCAAGGATGCCGCCATCAGGTTCGCGTCGCCCGCCGCGTCGGCGACGAGCCGGGCCAGTGCGGCGCGGACCGCGGCGTCGTCGCGAGCCGCCCGCCAGGCGACCAGGGCCTCGACCGCCCGCTGCTCCACGGCCGGGTCCACCCGCTCGATCGCGACCGAAAGGTCCCCGGTGAGCGGACTGGGCTCGGTCGTGGTGAACGCGTTCACGCCCACCACGATGTCGTCGCCGGCCTCGACCCGACGTCGACGCTCGGCGTGCGCGGCGACCAGCGCCCCCTTCAGGTAGCCGGACTCGACCGCCGCGACCACGCCGCCGAGCTGTGCGATCCGCGCCATCTCCACGCGAGCGTCGGCGACGATCTGGTCGACCTTCGCGGCGATCACCGGCGACCCGTCGAAGATGTCCTCGTACTCCAGCAGGTCCGACTCGAAGGCCAGCACCTGCTGCATCCGAAGGCTCCACTGCTGGTCCCACGGCCGCGGCAGGCCGAGCGCCTCGTTCCACGCCGGCAACTGGACGGCCCGGGCCCGTGCGGCCTTGGACAACGTCACGCCGAGCATCTCCAGCACGATCCGCTGCACGTTGTTCTCCGGCTGCGCCTCGGTCAGGCCGAGTGAGTTGACCTGCACCCCGAACCGGAAGCGGCGGGCCTTCTCGTCGCGCACGCCGTACCGGTCGCCGGTCACCTCGTCCCACAGTTGGACGAACGCGCGCATCTTGCACATCTCCTCGACGAACCGCACGCCGGAGTTCACGAAGAAGGAGATTCGTTGTACGACATCGGTCATCGCCGTCGCCGGCACCTGGCCGCAGTCGCGCACGGCGTCCAGCACCGCGACGGCCGTCGACATCGCGAACGCGACCTCCTGCACGGTCGTCGCACCCGCCTCCTGCAGGTGGTACGAGCAGATGTTGATCGGATTCCACTTGGGGGCGTTCGCGACGCTCCAGGCGATCAGGTCGGTGGTCAGCCGCATCGACGGCCCGGGCGGGAAGACGTACGTCCCGCGGGACAAGAACTCCTTGACGATGTCGTTCTGCGTCGTGCCGGTCAGCGCCGTCCGGGCCGCCCCCTGCTCGTCGGCGACGGCGACGTACAGCGCCATGAGCCACATCGCGGTCGCGTTGATCGTCATCGACGTGTTCATCCGGTCCAGCGGGATGTCGGCGAGCAGCGTGCGCATGTCGGCCAGGTGGACGATCGGCACACCGACCCTGCCCACCTCGCCGCGGGCCAACGCCGAGTCCGGGTCGTACCCCGTCTGGGTGGGCAGGTCGAACGCGATCGACAGTCCGGTCTGGCCCTTGTCGAGGTTGCGCCGGTAGAGCGCGTTGGACGCCGCCGCCGACGAGTGCCCGGCGTACGCGCGCATCACCCACGGCTGGTCGCGGTCCATGTACTCCCCTTCTCGGCAGGTCCTCGTGCGTCCGGTTCCGCGTCGCCCGGGTCGGCCGGGTCGGCGATCAGGGCCGGGGCGACTGGTCCGGGGCCGCGACGACGATCGCCTCGCCCTGCCCCCCGCCGCCGCACAGCGCCGCCGCACCGTACCGACCGCCACGCGCCTGCAGCTCGTAGGCCGCGGACAGCAGGATCCGCGCCCCGCTCATGCCGACGGGGTGGCCGACCGCGATCGCCCCGCCGTTCACGTTCACCCGCTCCGGGTCCACCCCGAGATCGCGGGTCGAGGCGATCGCGACACTGGCGAAGGCCTCGTTGATCTCCAGGACGTCGAGGTCGGCCGCGGTGAGCGTCCCGTCGCGACGCAGGGCGTCCGCGATCGCGGCGGCCGGCTGCAGCAGCAGCGACGGGTCCGGGCCGGCGACCTCGCCGTGGGCGCGGATCCGGGCCAGGACCGGCAGGTCGTTGGCCCGAGCCCACGACGCGTCCGCGACGACGAGCGCCGCCGCCCCGTCGGACAGCTGCGAGGCGTTGCCCGCGGTGATCGTGCCGTCGTCCGCGAACGCCGCGCGCAGCCGCGCCAGCGACTGCGCCGTCGCGTCCGGCCGGACACCCTCGTCGGCGTCCACCGTGACCGGTCCCCGTCGGCTGTCGACCTCGACCGGCACGATCTCCCGGCCGAGCCGGCCGCTCTGGGCCGCCGCGGCCGCCCGGCGGTGCGACCCGGCCGCGAACTCGTCCTGCTCCGCCCGCGAGATCGCGAACGGGCGGCCGTAGCGCTCGGTCGCGGCCCCCATCGAGATCGCGTCGAACGCGCAGACCAGTCCGTCGCGGTCCAGGACGTCGGCGAGGACCCCGTCGCCGTACCGGAACCCCTGCCGGGCTCCGAGCAGCACGTGCGGCGCGCCGGTCATCGACTCCATGCCGCCGGCGACGACGACCCGGTGCTGCCCGGAGCGGATCATCTGGTCGGCGAGCGCGACGGCGACCAGACCCGACAGGCAGAGCTTGTTCACCGTCGTCGCGGGCACGGACATCGGCAGGCCGGCCGCGACGGCGGCCTGCCGGGCCGGGTTGGGGCCGGCCCCGGCCTGGAACACCTGGCCCATGACGACGGCGTCGACCTGCGCCGGCTCGACCCCCGCCCGGGCCAGCGCCGCGCGGATCGCCACCGCTCCCAGATCGACGGCCGACATCGACGTGAAGGCCCCGAGCAGCCGGCCGATCGGGGTCCGGGCGCCGTCGAGGATCACGGACTCCGGCACGACGCCTCCTGACCTGCCCGCGCGGACCGCGTCGGACAGTTACGGGATATCAAACATTCGGAATCCCTACTATATTGGCCGGACACGGCGGACGCAGTCCGGACCCGCACGAGTGACGGGACTCACGATGGACTTCCGACCCAGCCCCCGGGCAGCGGAGCTGTCCGCGCTCATGTACCGGTTCCTCGACGAGGAGATCCTCCCCGCCGAAGCCGCGTACGACGCCTACCGGGACGAGCGCGGCCCCACGGACCACACGCTGCCGCCGGTCGTCGTCGACCTGGTCGCGAAGGCGCGGGCGCTGGGCCTGTGGAACCTGTTCCTGCCGGACGTCAGCGGACTGTCGAACGTCGAGTACGCGGTCCTCGCGGAGATCTCCGGCTGGAGCACGGACATCTACCCTACGGTGATCAACTGCCAGGCACCGGACACCGGCAACATGGAGACGCTGCACCTGTTCGGGAC
>CAYMNG010000166.1:0-3761 GCA_964391765.1 uncultured Bifidobacteriaceae bacterium
CCGGACAGCGCCGCCCAGCGGAACGGACCCTTGCCCTCGCAGAACAGCGGCTGGATGTAGGCGGGGATGAACCCGGGGAAGGCGAATGCGCGATCGAAGCCACCCTTGCGCGCCTCGTCGCGGATGGAGTTGCCGTAGTCGAAGACCTCGGCGCCGGCGTCCATGAAGCCGACCATCGCCTCGACGTGCTTGGCCATCGACGCCTGGGCGCGGTCGGTGAACTCCTCGGGCTTCTTGTCCGCGTACTCACGGGCGTCGTCGAGGTCGATGCCCTCGGGGATGTAGAACAGCGGGTCGTGCGCCGAGGTCTGGTCGGTGACGATGTCGACGCCGACGCCCCGGCGCAGCAGTTCGGGAAGCACCGTCGCGGCGTTGCCCACCAGCCCGACCGACTTCGCGGTCCGGGACGCCTTGTAGGCGAGCACCCGCGCGATCGCGTCGTCCAGGTCGTCGGCGACCTCGTCGAGGTAGCGCGTCTCGACGCGGCGGCGAAGGCGGGTGGGGTCGATGTCGACGATCAGGCAGGTCCCGTCGTTCATCGTGACCGCCAGCGGCTGGGCCCCGCCCATGCCGCCGCACCCCGCGGTGACCGTGAGCGTTCCGGCGAGGGAACCGCCGAAGCGCTTGGCGGCCACCGCGGCGAAGGTCTCGTACGTCCCCTGGAGGATCCCCTGCGTACCGATGTAGATCCAGGAGCCGGCCGTCATCTGCCCGTACATCGTCAGGCCGAGGTGCTCGAGCCGCCGGAACTCCGGCCACGTCGCCCAGTCGCCGACGAGGTTGGAGTTGGCCAGGAGGACCCGCGGGGCCCACTCGTGCGTGCGGAACACCCCGACCGGTCGCCCGGACTGCACGAGCATCGTCTCGTCGTCGCGCAGTGTCGTCAGCGTGCGGACCATGGCGTCGAACGAGGCCCAGTCGCGGGCCGCGCGCCCGGTGCCGCCGTAGACGACGAGGTCGTCGGGGTGCTCGGCGACCTCGGGGTCGAGGTTGTTCATCAACATGCGGATGGCCGCCTCCTGCGGCCAGCCCTGGGCGGTGCGGGTCGTGCCGCGCGCCGCGCGCACGGGACGGGGTCCGGGAGTCGTCGTCATGGGCGCAAGTCCACCGCAGTCGCCGCCGGCACGCGATAGCCTCGTCGGTGTTCGTGTCTGAGATCTCAGACGCCGTGGGCCGCACGCGCCGGCCCGCGGGGACGACGACGGGAGTCCGGGTGTCGAGGAAGGTCCCGGCCGCGACCCGCGCGCTGACCGCGCTGCGGGTCCTCGCCCGTGCGTCGGGGCCCGTGACGGCCAGTGCGCTGGCCCGCGAGATCGCGACCCCGCGCTCCTCGACGTACCAGCTCCTCGCGGCGATGGCGGCCGAGGGGTTCGTCGTGCACTACCCCGAGGAGGAGCGGTGGGGTCTGGGGGTCGGCGCCTTCGAGATCGGTGCGGCGTACCTGCGCCACGAGCCGCTCGAGCGGCTGGGGCGGCCGATCGTGGCGCGGCTGGCCGCGCACGCCGCACGGATCGCCCCAGCGGTCGCGCACCTGGGTGTGCTGCACGGCCGGGAGACCGTCTACCTCGTCCGCGAGGGGACGCCCGAGCCGGTGACCGTCATCGTCGAGGTGGGCGTCCGCCTGCCCGCCTCGCTCACGGCGAGCGGGCGCGCGCTGCTCGCCGGCCTGCCACCGGCGCAGGTGCGCGCGCTGTTCGGCACCCGCGACTGGCTCGTCGACCGGACCGGGCGCGGGCCGTTGACGCCGAGCGGTCTGGGCCGACTGCTCGCGATCGAACGATCGCGGGGGTGGGCCGCCGAGGACGGGTTCATCGTCGCGGGGTACGCGTCGGTCGCCGCCGCGGCGGTCGACCACGACGCGCGCCCGGTCGCGTCGTTGGGCTTGACGTTCCGCTCCGATCGCGCCGACGATTCCCAACGCGCGGCGCTGGCCGAACTGACCGTGCGGTCCGCGCGGGAGTTGTCCGGTCGGCTCGGGCACGGACGGATCGATGCGCGCGAAGCGCCGAGGAGGGACGGGCGATGACGGACGACCCACGGTGGCCCCGGGCCAGCGCCTGGCTGGCCGGCGGGCAGCCCGGCGCGGACCTCGCCGTCATCGGCGTGCCGGCGTGCCGGACGTCGATCAGCGCGACCGGTGCCGACGCGACGCCGGCGGCGATCCGGGCGGCGTTGGCGCGGTACTCGACGTTCGCCTGGTCGACCGGCGTCGACGTCGGGTCCGTGACCGCGTTCGACGCCGGCGACGTCGCCGACCCGGACAGCCCCGCGGGCGAGCAGCGGACGAGCGAGCAGGTCGCGGCCCTGGCCGCGGCCTCGCGGCTGGTGATCGCGCTCGGCGGTGACAACTCGATCACCTACGCGGTGGCCCGCGGCGCGTGGCAGGCACGGCCGGACACCGCCGGCCTGATCACCGTCGACGCGCACCACGACCTACGCGACGGGGTGAGCAACGGCTCACCGGTGCGTCGGCTGGTCGAGGCGGGCCTGCCCGGCCGGCGGGTGGTCCAGATCGGCATCGCGGACTTCGCGAACTCCCGCGAGTACGCCGCCCGGGCCCGTGACCTGGGCATCCACGTGCTCACCCGGGACCTGCTGCACCGCCGGCCGGTCGCCGACGTGTGGGGCGAGGCGATCGACGTCGCCGGGGCGGCCGGCGGGCCGATCCACGTCGACCTCGACGTCGACGTGTGCGATCGCAGCGTCGTGCCGGCCTGCCCGGCGGCGGCGCCCGGGGGGATCAGTGCGGACGACCTGCGCCTGTTCGCCCGGTTGGCCGGGCGCACGCGGCAGGTGACGTCGCTCGACGTCACCGAGATCGACGCGACCGCGGACGCGCCGGACGGCCGAACCGTCCGACTCGGCGCGCTCCTCGTCCTCGAGGCCGCCGCCGGCCTCGCCGCCCGCTCCTGACCCCCCGGTCCGAACGTCCCGCTTCCTGGGACGTAGTGCACGAAGTGCCCGATTTGTCCGGTGGTTCGTGCCGCACGTCCCAGGAAGCGGGACGTTCGGTAGCGGACCTGGGCGGGACGGGACGTTCGGTAGCGGACCTGGCCGGGACGTTCGGTAGCGGACCTGGCCGGGACGTTCGGTAGCGGACCTGGGCGGGGCGGGACGGGCGGGAAGGGCGGGGGTCCGGCCGGATTGAGTCGAAGCGACTCATAGAACTTTAGTGGCGATTTGCAATCTGGCGTCGCGGGGTTCACAATCGGGTGCAGGAAACGACCGGACGAACACGAAGGAGCACCACCACCATGGCCCGAGCAGTGGGTATCGACCTGGGCACGACGAACTCCGTCGTGTCCGTCCTCGAGGGCGGCGAGCCGACCGTCATCGCGAACGCCGAGGGCGCCCGCACGACCCCGTCGGTCGTCGCGTTCGCCAAGAACGGCGAGGTCCTCGTCGGCGAGGTCGCCAAGCGGCAGGCCGTGACGAACGTCGACCGCACCGTCCGAAGCGTCAAGCGCCACATGGGCACGCCCTGGACCGTCGACATCGACGGCAAGGCGTACACGCCCCAGGAGATCAGCGCCCGGACGCTGGGCAAGCTCAAGCGCGACGCCGAGGCCTACCTCGGCGAGAACGTCACCGACGCCGTGATCACCGTGCCGGCGTACTTCGACGACGCCCAGCGCCAGGCGACGAAGGAGGCCGGCGAGATCGCCGGCCTGAACGTCCTGCGCATCATCAACGAGCCGACCGCGGCCGCGCTGGCCTACGGCCTGGACAAGGGCGACACCGAGCAGACCATCCTCGTGTTC
>CAYMNG010000167.1:0-3732 GCA_964391765.1 uncultured Bifidobacteriaceae bacterium
CTGGCGCGCCTGCCGGTCGGTGAAGTCCAACGCGATCCTGCTGGCGACCGGCACGGCGGCGGTCGGCGTCGGCATGGGCCAGGTCAACCGGGTCGACGCGGCCCGGCTGGCGGTCGAGCGGGCCGGTGCGCGGGCGGCCGGATCCGTCGCGGCGTCCGACGCGTTCTTCCCCTTCCCCGACGGACTGCAGGTCCTGCTCGACGCCGGCGTACGCGCGGTCGTCCAGCCGGGGGGATCGGTGCGCGACGACGAGGTGATCGCCGCGGCCCGGGCAGCCGGTGTGTCGATGTACCTGACCGGCACCTGGCACTTCTTCCATTGACCGGGGCGGGTCGGGCCGGACCGGCCTCGACCGGCGCGGCGCACACCGCGTCCGGGCGGGTGCTCGTCGGCGTCGTCACCGCGGTGATCGGCGCCGGGATCGCGCTGCAGTCCCGTGTGCACGGCGAACTCGGGCAGCATGTCGGCACCGGGCTGTTCCCGGCCTGGTGGTCGATGACCAGCGGCTTCGTCGTGCTCACCGTCATCGTCCTCGCCCGACCCGGGCTACGCTCGGGGGTCGTCGTCGCGGCCCGCGCGGCGCGGTCCGGCGGTTTGCCCGGATGGGCGTTCACCGGCGGGCTGCTCGGCAGCTTCTTCCTCGTCAGCCAGAGCGTCACCGTGCCGATCACCGGAGTCGCGGTCTTCACCGTCGGGGTCGTCGCCGGGCAGGTGGTCGGATCGCTGCTGGCCGATCGCGTCGGCCTGGCCGGGGCCGGCCGGCGCGCGGTCACGAGCCGCCGCCTGGTCGCGGCGGGCATCGCGGTCCTCGCCGTCGTCGTCGGCGTGTCCGACCGGCTCGCCTCGGCGACCGGGGTCCTGGCCTACGCGGTCCTCGCCCTGCTCGCCGGCGTGGCGACCGCGCCGCAGCAGGCGTTCAACGGCCGGGTGGGGCTGGTCGGCGGCAGCGCGTTCGTCGGCGCGTGGTTCAGCTACCTCGGCGGCGTCGTGACGATGGGGGTGGTGCTGTTCGTCGCGATCCAGGGCTGGCTGCACCTGGTCGACCCGTGGGGGGCGCGACCGTGGACGTACGTCGGCGGCCTGCTCGGGGTCGCGGCGATCGTCGGCGGGGCCTGGGCCGTTCCGGTGCTCGGGGTGCTGGTCTTCTCGCTGGTCTCGTTGTTCGGCCAGTTGGCCGGTGCGCTGGTGCTCGACGTGGTCATGCCGACGACCGGCACGTCGGTGGGCTGGCACCTGGTCGTCGGCGTGCTGATGGCGGCGGCGTCGGTCGCGGTCGCCGCCACGCGGGGTCGGCGCTGATCGGGGGAACGACCCACGGGCCGGTGATGGAAGAATCCGGGCCTGTGACGGCGACGATCCTGGACGGCAAGGCCACAGCGGCGGAGGTCAAGGCGGACCTGGCGGCCCAGGTGGCCGCACTGCGGACGCGGGGGGTGCGGCCGGGCCTGGCCACCGTCCTGGTCGGCGAGGACCCGGGCAGTCAGGCGTACGTCGCCGGCAAGCACCGGGACTGCGCCGAGGTCGGGATCGAGTCGATCCGGGTCGATCTGCCGGCGAGCACGTCCGCGGCCGAGCTGGACGCCGTGATCGAACGGCTCAACGCCGACCCGGCGGTGACCGGGTACATCGTCCAGCTGCCGCTGCCGGCCCACCTGGACGCGAACCGCGTCCTGACGCTCATGGACCCGGACAAGGACGCCGACGGGCTGCACCCGACCAACCTCGGTCGGCTCGTCCTCGGTGAGCCGGCCCCGCTGCCGTGCACCCCGCGGGGGATCGTCGCGCTGCTGCGGCGCTACGACGTGCGGCTGGACGGCGCGGAGGTCGTCGTCGTCGGCCGGGGCGTCACCGTCGGCCGTCCGCTGGGCCTGCTGCTCACCCGGCGGACCGAGAACGCGACGGTGACGTTGTGCCACACCGGAACCCGGGACCTGGCCGGGCACCTGCGCCGCGCGGACGTCGTCGTCGCCGCGGCCGGCGTTCCTGGCCTGGTCACCGCCGCTGACGTGCGGCCCGGCGCGGCGGTGCTCGACGTCGGCATCACCCGCACCGCGGCCGGTCTGGTCGGCGACGTCGCCGCCGACGTGCGCGCGGTCGCCGGGTACGTGGCGCCGATGCCCGGCGGCGTGGGTCCGATGACCCGGGCGATGCTGCTGGCGAACGTCGTGGAGCGCGCGCACGTGCTCGCCGACGGCGCCCCCGCCCGCCGACCGTGAGCTTGTACCGGGTCCGGGCCGGAAGCACGCGGTACAAGCTCACGATCGACGGGGCGGGCGGATGTACCGACGCCCGCGCCGGGGCGGGCCCGACCCCGCCCTGCGTGGCAGGATGCCGGCATGGCACCGGGTCCGCACGACAACGTCGTGCCCCTGCGCCCGACCCGACGGCGCAACCCGCTGGCGCAGTGGCCGATCACGCTCGTCCTCGCCGGCGTCGCCATCGCGATGGCGCTCATCGCGGCGGACTACTTCCGGCGCGGATCCGTCGTGCTGTCCGGCAGCGTCCTGCTCGCGGCGTTCCTGCGCCTGATGCTGCCCACCACCGAGGCCGGACTGCTCGTCGTGCGGTCGCGGCGGATCGACGTCGCCGTCCTGCTCGTCCTCGGTGTCGGCCTGACGGTTTTCACGTTCTGGGTGCCGGCACCGAGCTGACGTTCCGACTGCGATATCTTGACGTCAAGATTTCCCCGGTCCCACCCCCGTCGGAAGGCATCGGCACGTCATGTCACGCAGCGGCAAGGTCACCGTCATCGGTGCAGGGTTCTACGGATCGACGACCGCGATGCGGCTCGCCGAGTACGACATCTTCGACACGGTCGTCCTGACCGACGTCATCGACGGCAAGCCCGAGGGGCTCGCGCTCGACCTCAACCAGTCCCGCTGGATCGAGGGGTTCGAGACGAAGGTCGTCGGGCAGACGACTGGCCCGGCCGGCGAGGGCTACGAGGCGATCGCGGGCTCGCAGATCGTCGTCATCACCGCGGGCCTGCCGCGCAAGCCGGGCATGAGCCGGATGGACCTCATCGAGACCAACGCCAAGATCATGCGCGCGGTCGCCGAGAACGTCGCCACGTACGCCCCCGAGGCCGTCATCATCAACGTCGCGAACCCGCTGGACGAGATGACCGCGCTGGCGCAGATCGTCACCGGCTTCCCGCACGCGCGGGTCATCGGCCAGGCCGGCATGCTCGACACCGCCCGGTTCACGCACTTCGTGGCCGAGCGGCTCGACGTGCCGGTCGCGTCGGTCACGACCCTGACCCTCGGGTCGCACGGCGACACGATGGTGCCGGTGGCCTCCGCCTGCACGGTCGACGGCAAGCCGCTGACCGACCTGCTGTCCGCCGACGAGATCGAGGAGCTCGTCGTGCGCACGCGCAACGGCGGCGCCGAGGTCGTCGCCCTGCTGAAGACCGGCTCGGCCTACTACGCCCCGTCGGCCGCCGCCGCACGTATGGCCAAGGCCGTGCACGAGGACTCCGGCGCGGTGATGCCGGTGTGCGCGTGGGTCGACGGCGAGTACGGCCTGTCGGGCGCGTACCTGGGCGTCGAGGCCGAGATCGGCGCCGGCGGGATCCGGCGCATCGTCGAGACCGCGTTGACCGACGACGAGAAGACACTGCTGGTCGAGGCCTACGAGGCCGTCAAGACCAAGCAGGCCGACGTCAAGGACCTGTGAGGAGCCCCATGAGCAAGATCAAGGTGACCAACCCCGTCGTCGAGCTCGACGGCG
>CAYMNG010000168.1:0-3663 GCA_964391765.1 uncultured Bifidobacteriaceae bacterium
GTCAGCAGGGCCTCCCGGGCCTGCATCCAGTTGCGGTTGCCGCGGACGGTGTTGATCTCCCCGTTGTGCGAGACGAACCGGTACGGGTGCGCCAGCGGCCAGGACGGGAAGGTGTTGGTCGAGAACCGCGCGTGCACGAGGGCGAGCGCGGACGCCACCCGCACGTCGGACAGGTCGGGGAAGAACGGCTCGAGCTGGCTGGAGGTCAGCATGCCCTTGTAGACGATCGTGCGCGCGGACAGCGACGCGAAGTAGATCCCCAGCTCGTTCTGGGCCCGCTTGCGCACGGGGTACACCCGCCGGTCGAGCGCGAGGCCGACCGAGCCGTCGTCGGCGGTGACGAACACCTGCCAGAACGCGGGCATGACGTCGCGGGCGGCGGTGCCGATGCCGGCCGGGTCGACGGGGACCTCGCGCCAGCCCAGGACGATCAGGCCCTCGCCGCGGGCCAGTTGCTCGATCCGCGCCCGGTCCGCGGCCGCGCCGTCGCGGTCCGCGGGTAGGAACGCCAGGCCGGTGGCGTACGCGCCGGCCGCCGGCAGCGCGAAGCCCGCCACGGCCCGGCAGAACGCGTCGGGGACCTGGAGCAGGATCCCCGCGCCGTCGCCGGTCGCCGGATCGGCCCCGGAGGCGCCGCGGTGCTCGAGGTTGCGCAGAGCGGTCAGCGCCTGCTCGACGATCGCGTGGTCGGCGATCCCGGTGAGGGTCGCGACGAAGGCCACCCCGCAGGCGTCGTGCTCGTGGGCCCCGTCGTAGAGCCCCTGCGCGGCGGGGCGGGCGTCGCCGATCGGCGGGGAGGTCGAGCGTGCGAGCATCGGCGCGTCCGTTTCGTCGTGCGGCGGGCCCCCGACCGTTCCCTCGGCTGCCATCCGCGCCACGACGCATCAGGTATGTGACCAGCCCTCCTCCAGTGCGGGTCACCCTCGGTGCGCGCGCACGTTAGCACGGGCGCCTCGCCGCGCCGGCGAGCGGTTCGGCTCAGTCGGCGCGGTCGCCGCGGGTCAGGACGGTCTCGCGGCCCGGCCTGCGGCGCGCGCTGAGGACGAGGTACACCAGCGCCCCCAGGCCCACGAGCAACGCCGTCCAGTCGTTCAGCCGCAGGCCGAGGATGTGGTTGGCCGAGTCGATCCGCAGCGCCTCGATCCAGATCCGGCCGCAGCAGTACAACAGGACGTACAGCGCGAAGACCCGGCCGTGGCCGAGGACGAACCGCCGGTCGGCCCACACCAGGACGAGCACCATCGCGATCAGCCACAGCGACTCGTACAGGAAGGTCGGATGGAACGTGGCGTACTGCTCGTAGCCGACGGGCCGGTGCTCGGGCGCGATCTCCAGCGCCCACGGCACCGTCGTCGGGGCGCCGAACAACTCGGAGTTGAACCAGTTCCCCCACCGCCCGATCGCCTGCGCGAGGGCGATGGCCGGCGCGATCGCGTCGGCGACCGGCGGGACGAGCACACCGGCTCGGCGCGCGCCGATCCACGCGCCGAGCGCGCCGAGCGTGACCGCCCCCCAGATGCCCAGCCCACCGTCCCAGATCCGGAACGCGGCGACCAGCCCCGCACCGGTCGGTCCGAAGTAGAGCTGATGGTCGGAGACGACGTGGTAGAGCCGGCCGCCGACGATCCCGAACGGCACCGCCCAGACGGCGATGTCGGTGATCGTCCCGGGCGTGCCGCCGCGCGCGACGTACCGCTTCCCACCCCACCAGACGGCGACGACGATGCCGGCGACGATGAGCAGGGCGTAGGCCCGCAGCGGGATCGGCCCCAGGTACCAGACCCCCTGACTGGGGCTGGGCAGATAGGCCGGGACGCTCACCGGTCGCGACTACGAGGCCGACGGCGCGGGTGATGCGCCCGCACCGGTGACCAGCGCACGCAGGGCCTTCTCGTCGACCAGGGTCGCGGTCGGCACGTCGACGCCGTCCAGGGAGGCGGACGGCGTTCCCTGGACCCCGCTGGCGTAGAACGCCGCGGTGCTGTTGGCGGCCCACGCCTGGTACGTGCCGTCGGCGACGCAGGTCTTGAAGGTGTCCAGCGCCGCACCGTCGATCCCCGACTGCTCGCCGAAGGAGATCAGCTGGTCGTCGGTGTAGCCGGTGCCCTCCTGCTCGGGCTGGTTGGCGAACACCGTCTGGTGGTACTCGCGGGCCTTGCCGGCGTCGATCGCGCAGCCCCAGGCCGCGGCGGCGCGCAGCGACGAGTCGTTGCCGAGGTTGTTGTCCAAGAAGGTCGTCGGCCGCCACACCAGCCGGACCAGGCCCTCGTCGGCGAGCGCGGTGATCCCGGTGCCGTTGGCCTCCTCCACGGCGCGGCACGCCGGGCACTGGAAGTCCTCCCAGATCGCCAGGGTCGGCGCGCCGGCCTTGCCGCCGTACGGCACGCCGTAGGCGTTCGCGTCGTCGGCGGGCAGCGTGCCCTGCGGGGCCGGTGCGCTCGGATCGGCCGAGGCGGTCACCGACGGGGCGACGGCGCCGCCGTTGCCGGCCGAGCCCTTGGCCCAGATCGCCACGCCGAGGATCGCCAGGACGACCACGACGACCGTCGCGCCGCCCACGATGCGGACCATCCGCTCACGGCGCTGCGCCTCGGAGTCGGCCGCCTGCCGGGCCGCGGCCGCCTTGTCGCGGCGGTTCTTGCCGGACTCGCTCATCGTTCCTGCCTTCTCGAAGTGGCCCGGCCCGCGCGTCGCGACCGGTCGTGGGGGTCCACGCTACGTCGTCGGTCGCACCGACGGTTCACGGGTCGGGGCGGTTCCCGCGCACGCCCGCGGCGAGGTCGCCGGCCAGCGCCGCGACCTCGGCGCGCGCCGTCGCCAGGTCCGGCGCCGTCACGATCCGGCGCACGAACGCCGAACCGACGATGACGCCGTCGGCGTACTCGGCGACCTGCGCCGCCTGCGCGCCGGTCGAGACCCCCAGGCCGACCGCGATCGGCAGCGACGTGCGGGGCCGGCAGCGGGCGACCAGTGCCGGCGCGGCGCTGCTCACCGTCGACCGGGCACCGGTGACGCCCATCGTCGAGGCGGCGTAGAGGAACCCACCGGTCGCGGCCGCGACGGCGGCGATCCGGGCGTCGGTCGACGACGGGGCGACCAGGAAGATCCGGTCCAGGCCGCACGCGTCGGTCGCCGCCCGCCACGGGCCGGCCTCCTCGATCGTCAGGTCGGGCGTGATCACGCCGTGTCCGCCCGCGTCGGCCAGTGCCCGGGCGAAGCGGTCGATCCCGAACCGCTCGATCGGGTTCCAGTACGACATCACGACCGCGGTCCCGCCGGCTGCGCTCACGGCCTCGACGGTCTCGAGCACGGTGTCGGTCGTCGTGCCGCCCGCCAACGACTGCTCGACCGCGGCCTGGATGTCCGGCCCGTCCATCAGCGGATCGGAGTACGGCAGACCGACCTCGACGATGTCGACCCCCGCGGCCACGACGGTCGCCATGAGGTCGACGGCGCCGGCGGCCGACGGGAACCCCGCCGGCAGGTAGGCGATCAGCGCGGCCCGGCCCTCGGCCCGGGCGGTCGCGAAGACCTCGGCCAGGGTGCGGCTCATGGTCGCCCGCCGGTGCCGTCGTCGGGCGGTTCGACGTCGAGGCCGAACCACCGTGCCGCCGTCTGGACGTCCTTGTCCCCCCGTCCGGACAGGTTGACGACGATGAGCGC
>CAYMNG010000169.1:0-512 GCA_964391765.1 uncultured Bifidobacteriaceae bacterium
CGGTCTTGATCACGTCCGGCCCGGTGATGAACATGTGCGAGGTCTGGTCGACCATGACGGTGAAGTCCGTGATCGCCGGTGAGTAGACGGCGCCGCCGGCGCACGGCCCCATGATGACGGAGACCTGCGGGATGACTCCGGACGCCTCGACGTTGCGGCGGAAGATCTCCCCGTACAGGCCCAGGGCGACCACCCCCTCCTGGATCCGCGCACCGCCGGAGTCGTTCAGGCCGATGACGGGGCAGCCGATCTTCATGGCCATGTCCATGACCTTGACGATCTTCTCGCCGAACACCTCGCCGAGCGAGCCGCCGAACACCGTGAAGTCCTGGGCGAACACGCACACCGGTCGGCCGTCGATCGTCCCGTAGCCGGTCACGACACCGTCGCCGTACGGCCGCGTCCGATCCAGGCCGAAGGCGTGTGACCGGTGGCGGGCCAGGCCGTCGAGCTGCTGGAAGGAGTCCTCGTCGAGAAGTTGCTCCACGCGCTCCATCGCGGTCTTCTTCCCG
>CAYMNG010000169.1:522-3601 GCA_964391765.1 uncultured Bifidobacteriaceae bacterium
CGCGGGCGTGCTGCTTGTCGACCGCCCCGGACCGGCGACCCTGGGCCTCGGCGCGGCGCTGCGTCAACGTCGCCGCCTTGCCGGCCGTCGACCGAGGATCGGGGCTGTTCTCGTCGACGGGTGCGGCGCTCATCGCTCCTCCTTGGCTTCGGCTGCGTACCTTAGTCGTGTGGTCGACGTCGAAACCTCGCGAGTCCCGCTGGATCCGGACGATGTCGCCGCTGGGCTGTCGGCGGCGGGCTGCCCGTGGCCGGCGCCGCGGATCCTGGCGCGGACCGGGTCGACCAACGACGACGTCGCCGCGCTCGCCGCCACCGGTGCGCCGGAGGGAACCAGCGTCGCGGCGGAGGAGCAGGTCCACGGCCGCGGCCGGTTGGATCGCACGTGGCTGAGTCCACCGGGGGCGGGCCTGGCGGTGTCGATCCTCGTGCGCGCCGGCGACCAGCCCGTCGGCCGGTGGGGGCTGCTGTCGATCGCGGCCGGACTCGCCGTGCGCGACGCGCTCGCCGACGCCGGCGACGTGACCGTCGACCTGAAGTGGCCCAACGACATCGTCGTCGTCGCCGCGGCGTGCGGCGCGAACGTCGGCTACCGCAAGCTCGGTGGGATCCTCAGCCAGGCGGACGCGAGCGGCGCGGTCGTCGTCGGCATCGGCCTGAACATCTCGCTGCGTGGGGCCGAGCTCCCCGTCCCCGAGGCGACGTCGGTGTTCTTGGAAGGGGGTCGACTCGACCGCACGCAGATCCTCGTCGCGATCCTCGACCGGTTCGCGGTGCGGCTGGCGCAGTGGCGGGCGGACGACGCGCGGCTGCTGGCCGACTATCGTCGAGCGTGCCGCACGATCGGCCGGCTCGTCGACGTGACCCTTCCGGACGGGTCGGGGGTGTCCGGCGTCGCGACCGGCATCGACGACGACGGGCACCTGCTCGTGACCGACGGTGAGGCGACGACCCGCGTCACGGCCGGAGACGTCGTCCACGCCTCGCTGTGACCGCCACGGCGTCGGCCACGTCAGCGGTCACGGCAGCGGTCCCGGGGCCGGTCGCGGGGTCGGTCACGGGCACGCCCCCCACAGGCCCGCCCGCGCACGACGTGCCTGTGCCTGGGCGTCGGACAGGACGGGCTTCCACAGCGGCCGACGCGGGCCGTACTGGCGCTCCCGGGCGAAGCCGGCCAGGACCGCGGTCCGGTTGAACATCGTCGCGGCGCCGCCGGGCTGCTCGATCCACACGTACGCCAACGTCCGACCGTACTGATCGGTCCGCCCCTGCGACGGGTCGAACTCCAGGAGAACCCGCCGCCCGGTCAGGCGGGCCTTCGCGAAGGCCGACGACTGGGGGCCGAAGCACTCGACCGGCGCGTTCGGCTTGACCGACTCCGGCGCGTTGATCCCGATCAGGCGGACGGTGAGGTCGACCCCGTCGCGTTCGACGTGGACCGTGTCGCCGTCGACGACCCGAGTGACGACGAACCCCTTCGCGGTCGGCCCCACCGGGTACCGCGGGTCGGCCGGCGCCGACCGCGCCGTGCCGGCGGACGTGAGCGCGACGGCGAGGGTCACCAGGACGGTGGCCGTCCTGCGCGTTGTCGCGGTCCGGTCAGCCACGCCGTGACGATAGCGATCCTTGCCGCCGGCCGTCGCCTCCGCCACGATCGGCCCATGTCATACCCGCAGAAGTTGCTCGCCGCCGACGAGGTCATCAAGTTCGAGACCCGGCCGCACTGGCGTGGTCTGCTCGTGCCGGGCCTGGTGCTGATCGGCACGGTGTTCGGCATGTCGCTGCTGTACTTCTGGATCGACAGCCAGATGTTCGGCGGGACCGCGCTGCGCTGGATCGTGCTCGCCGGCGGAGTGGTGATCCTCGCGCTGTGGACGGTCGGTCCGCTGCTGCGCTGGTTGACCACCGACTACGTGTTCACCGACCGGCGCATCATCGTGCGGTCGGGGATCATCACGCGGCAGGGCAAGGACATGCCGCTGGCGAAGGTCAACAACGTGTCCTTCTTCGTGCCGGCGATGGGTCGGCTGTTGAACTACGGCGAACTGGTCATCCAGTCCGCCGGCGAGAACGAGGGCCTGACGGTCCGCGACGTGCCCGACGTCGAGGAGATCCAGCGGAACGTCTACGAGTACATCGAGGCCGACGAGCGCCGCCGCCGCGGCGGTGGGAGCCAGTTGCCGCCGAACTCCGACGCCGTCTAGTCGCCCGTCTGCCCGCCCGTCCTGCCCGCCCGTCCGGGCCCGGCACGGCAGCGGTGGGCGCTCGGTCAGATCGGCGTCGCGGCGTCGCGTTCGGCGAGCTCCTCGTCCGCCCCGGCGTCGGCGGGGATCGCCGGGAACACCCACTTGCGGTAGGACCAGAAGCGGAACAGCGTCCCCAGCGCCAGGCCCACGACGTTGGCGCTGATGTTGTCGGCCAGTGCCGAGGTGAGCCCGAGGACGTAGTGGCTGAACCACAGGCACGCGACGGCGATCACCATCGCGACACCGTTGAGCAGGAAGAACATCACGTACTCGCGACCCATGTTCGTCCGGCCGCGGTGGCGGAACGTCCAGTACCGGTTGGCGAAGTAGGCGAACGTGGTGGCGACCGCCACGCTGACGACCTTCGCGGTCAGCGGCTTGCCGGCCAGCGGGCCGAAGTACAGCAACGCGTTGAACAGGCCGACGTCGATGACGAACGAGAACGACCCGACGATGCCGAACTTCGCGATCTCGTGGATGAGGGTGCGAAACGGTGCGTAGACCCGATCCCGGAGGCGGGCCGAACCGGCGTCGGCTCGGTGAGCCGGGTCGGTCGTGGGCACCGCAGGAGTCTACGACGTCGTCGGCAGTAGGTTTCCCCCGTGGATCGCGGCAGCGTCCCCGTCGTGGGGATCGTGGGCGGCGGGCAGCTGGCCCGCATGAGCGCCGCGCCGGCGACGGCGCTGGGCGTCGGGCTGCGCGTCCTCGCGCTGACACCGGGCGACCCGGCGGCGCAGGCGATCGGCGACGTCGTGATCGGCCGACACGACGACGCGGACGCGCTGCTGCGGCTGGCGGCCGGGTGCCAGGTCGTCACGTTCGACCACGAGCACG
>CAYMNG010000170.1:0-3598 GCA_964391765.1 uncultured Bifidobacteriaceae bacterium
GCGATCCAGTGCCGGCTGACGACCGAGGACCCGGCCGACGACTTCCGCCCGGCGACCGGCACGATCAACGTCTACCGGTCCCCCGGCGGGCCCGGCGTCCGGCTGGACGGGGCGACCTACGCCGGAGCCGACGTCACGCCGTTCTACGACTCCCTGCTGGTCAAGCTGACGGCCAGCGGCTCGGACTTCACCAGCGCGGCACGGCGGGCGCGACGCGCCCTGTCGGAGTTCTCGGTCCGCGGCGTCGCCACCAACGTCGGGTTCCTGCGCGCCCTCCTCGACGACCCGGACTTCCTCGACGGCGAGCTGACCACCGCGTTCCTCGACGAGCACCCCTCGCTGCTGACGGCCTACCCGGGCACGTCGATCGGCCCCGGGTCGGGTCTGCTGCTGCGACTGGCCGAGGTGACGGTCAACCGGCCGTACGGGGACTCGCGGGTCACGGTGCGCACGCCGGCCGACCTGCTGCCGGACGACCCGGCCGCCTCGTCCGTACCGGCGCGGTCCGCCAAGCGGGTCCTCGACGAGGACGGACCGCAGGCGCTGGCCACCTGGCTTCGGGGCCTGGACCACGTCGCGGTGACCGACACGACTCTGCGCGACGCCCATCAGTCGCTCCTGGCAACCCGGCTGCGCAGCCGCGATCTGGTGCCCGGGGCGCACGCCCAGGCCGCCCTGCTCCCGGGGCTGTTCAGCCTGGAGTGCTGGGGAGGGGCCACGTTCGACGCGGCGCTACGGTTCCTCGGCGACGACCCGTGGACGCGGCTGGAGCACCTGCGGGCGGCCGCGCCGAACGTGCTCACCCAGATGCTCATCCGTGGGCGCAACGCCGTCGGGTACGCGCCCTACCCGGACGACGTCGTCACCGCCTTCGTCTGCGAGGCGCGGCAGGCCGGCATGGACGTGTTCCGCGTCTTCGGCGCGCTCAACGCCGTCGAGCGGACCCGGCCGGTCATCGACGCGGTGCGCGAGCACGCCGGCTACGCCGAGGGCGCGATCTGCTACACCGCCGACCTGGCCGACCCGGCCGAGACCACCTACACGCTGGACTACTACCTGCGGGTCGCCGCGGACTTCGTCGAGGCTGGCGTGCATGGCCTCGTCGTCAAGGACATGGCGGGTCTGCTCCGTCCGCCCGCTGCCCGGACCCTGATCAGCGCGCTGCGGGCGCGGTTCGACCTGCCCGTCCGCCTGCACACCCATGACACCGCCGGTGGCCAGCTCGCCACGTACCTGGCGGCGATCGAGGCCGGCGTCGACGGCGTCGACTGCGCCAGCGCACCGCTGTCGTCCGGCGGCAGCCAGCCGAGCCTGGGCGCCCTGCTCGCCGCCCTCGCGCACACCGACCGCGACCCCGCCCGCGGCGGCGGCCTGGACCTCGCGGACGCCGCTGCCCTTGAGCCGTACTGGAGCGCGGTCCGCGACCTGTACGCGCCCTTCGAGGCGGGGCAGCGCTCTCCGTCGACCAGCGTCTACCGGCACGAGGTCCCCGGCGGCCAGCTGTCGAACCTGCGGGCCCAGGCGGAGGCGCTCGGCGTCGGCGACCGGTTCGACGACGTCCTGCACGCCTACCACGATGCGAACCTCCTGCTGGGCCGGCCGGTGAAGGTGACGCCGAGCAGTAAGGTCGTGGGCGACCTGGCCGTGTGGATGGTCGCCGCCGGCGTCACGAAGGACGACCTGCTCGCCGATCCGCGCCGCCACGACCTGCCGGCGTCGGTCATCGCCTTCCTGCAGGGCCAGCTCGGCGTACCCGAGGGCGGGTTCCTCCAGCCGTTCGCCGAGCAGGTCGTGGCCGGCCGCCCGCCGCTGACCGATCCGGTCATCAACGCCGCCGACCGGGCCGCACTGGGCGATCCGGCAACCCGTCGGCCGGCGTTGACCCGGCTCATGCTGCCCGCCGAGGCGAAGGCGTTCGATGACGCCCGCGAGCGCTACGGCGACGTGTCGCTGCTGCCCACGCACGCCTACCTGTACGGCCTGGAGCCCGGGACGACCGAGGTGATCGACATCGCCCCGGGGCAGCGGATGTTCGTCCAGCTCGACGCGATCGGCGACGTCGACGAGACCGCTCGGCGCAGTGTGCACCTGCGGGCCAACGGCCAGCCGGTTGCGCTGCGCGTGGTCGACGAGCGGGCACCGAAAGCCGAGAACGTCCGGCCGAAGGCCGAGCCGGGAAACCCCGCGCACCTGGGCGCCTCCGTGCCGGGCGTCATCACGGTGCTGGTCGGCGTGGGCGATCAGGTCCAGCCGGGCCAGAAGGTCGCCGTCATCGAGGCGATGAAGATGGAGTCCGCGGTCACCGCCGGTACGGCCGGTGTCGTCGCGGCCGTGCACGTCGCGGACAAGGCGCAGGTCGAGCCCGGCGACCTCGTGGTCGTCCTCGCGCCGGCCCCGCCGGCCTGAGCACGGCGATCAGTCGGCGGCGACGGACGCGAGGAACTCCAGGACCGCCTCGTTCCAGCACCGGGAGCGCTCCCAGGCGGACGCGTGCCCGCTGTCCGGGACGACCACCAGGCGTGAGCCGGCGATCGCGTCGGCGATGGCGCGCATGACCGGGAGCGGCGTGAGCAGATCCCCGTCACCGCACACGAGCAGGACCGGGCAGGAGACCCGGGCGAGGTCGTCGTGCCGCGTGCTCGCCTCACGTCGACCGGCAGCAACGCCGGCGCGGGCCTGCACCGCGGACCAGGCCGCGGTCCCGCGATCGTCGGTCGCCCGATAGGCCGCCGAGAGCTCGCGCTCGTGCGGGGGCAGCGCGAGCACCCCGGGGGTCCACAGCCGCTGCAGCATGGCCGGTACCGGGCCGTCGGCCAGCCCCGCCGCCGTGTTCGTCAGCACGAGGCTGCGGACGACGGTCGGGTACCGGACGGCGAGGCCGAGCGCATCGCCGCCTCCGGCCGCGTGGCCGACGACGTGTGCCCGCCCCACCCCGACCCGGGCCAGGACCGCGCGCAGATCGGCGACCCGGTCCCCGGTCCCTGGTCCCGAGCGGCCCGCTGCGGCCCGGTCGACGGCGATCGTGCGGTATCCGGCGGCACGGAACGCGCCACGCTGGGGTGCCCAGCTGTCCGCCGTGCCCGTCGCCGCGTGCACGAACAGGACGGGCTCACCCGACCCGGAGTCGGCCTGATGCCAGATGACACCGTCCGTCGGCGTCCCGTCCACTGACATCCCGCCCACCGACATCCCGTCCGCCGGCTACGCGACGGTGAGCGGGATGTCGAACGTCATCTCGAGCCGGCCGCCGTCGCCGTCGCGGCGCTCGATGATCATGTCCGGGCGCGCGACGCCCTGGAGGACGTCGGTGTCGAGGAAGTCCGATCCACCGTCGAAGAACTGCGTCGTCAGGGCGACCTCGCCGTCCACCCACACCTTCAGATGGATGTGCGCCGACCGGTAGGCGTGGCGCCCCATTGCCGCGAACATCTCGGTGACCTTGTCGTCGACGTGTGTCGGGTAGACCCCCGGGATGATCGTGTGGAGCACGTAGGCGCCGTCCGCATCCGCGACGATCCGGCCGCGCAGGTTGTAGCCGTCCAGGTCGTAGTCGCCGTTCTCGTCGGCCTGCCAGAAGTCGATCGTCGCGCCGGCGAAG
>CAYMNG010000171.1:0-3594 GCA_964391765.1 uncultured Bifidobacteriaceae bacterium
CGGTCTTGCCGGCGCCGACGAGCTGATGCATCTCGTCGATGAACAGGATGATCTTGCCGTCCGACGCGGTGATTTCGTTGAGCACGGCCTTGAGCCGCTCCTCGAACTCGCCGCGGTATTTCGCGCCGGCGATCAGCGCGCCCAGGTCGAGCGCGATGAGGGTCTTGCCCGCCAACGACGTCGGGACGTCACCCTCGACGATCCGCCGGGCGAGGCCCTCGACGACCGCCGTCTTGCCCACCCCGGGCTCGCCGATGAGCACGGGGTTGTTCTTGGTGCGACGGGACAGGACCTGGATCGTGCGCCGGATCTCCTCGTCGCGGCCGATGACCGGGTCGATCTTCCCCTCGCGGGCCCGGGCGGTGAGGTCCACACCGAACTTCTCCAGCGCCTGGAACGTCTGCTCAGGGTCGGCGTTGGTCACCCGCGCGCTGCCCTTGACCTGGGCCAGCGCGTCGAGCAGCGCGGTCGGCGTCGCACCGGCCTGCGCGAGCCGGTCGACCACTCCCGGTCCGCCGTCCTTCGCCAGGGCGACGAGCAGGTGCTCGGTGCTGACGAACTCGTCGCCGCGCTCCTTGGCCAAGGACTCCGCGGCCGTGACCACCCGCAGCGCGGCCTGGCTCAGCTGCGGGGCCGACATCGTCGACCCACTCGCGGACGGCAGCGTGGTCAGCGCCGCCCGGACCTGCGCGGTCAACGCGCGTACGTCGGCGCCGACGGCGGCCAGCAGCGCCGTGGCGATGCCTTCGCCCTGCTGCAGGAGCGAGTCGAGCAGGTGCAGCGGTTCGACCTGCGGGTTGCCGGCGGATGCCGCCAGGCGCACCGCCGCGCCCAGCGCGTCTTGGCTCTTGGTCGTGAACGGGGTCTCCATCGGGTGTCCTCCTCCTCGGGTCGGTGGGTGCCGTGTCGGTGTGTGTTGTGTTGGTACGTGTGGTGTCAGCGGGTGTCGGGTCGGTGGGCGTCGGGTCGGTGCGTGTGGTGTTGGTAGGTGTGGTGTCAGCGGGTGTCGGGTCGGTAGACGACGAGCGCGGTCGAGGAGCGTTCGCGGCGGAACTCGGCGACCACGCGGCGCAGGGTCGCGATCTCCGCCTGCAGTTCCAGCACGCGCCGGATGCCCGCCAGGGACAGCCCCTGCGTGGACAGGTCGGCGATCTCGCGCAGTCGCGCGATGTCGTTGGCGGAATACAGCCGGTTGCGACCGCCCACACGGGTCGGCGTGACCAGGCCGAGCCGGTCGTACTGGCGCAGCGTCTGCGGGTGCAGATCCGCCAGTTGCGCGGCCACGGAGATCGCGTAGACGGGGGCGTCGTCGGCGATCGCGAAGCCGGTGCGGCGCGGCCCGCTCCCGCCGGCGGCGGTGCTCACGGCGAGCTCCGCGCACCGGCCCCCTGGGCCAGGGCGAACAACTCGGCCCGCGGGTCGTGGCCGTCGGCGGCGACGGCGAACTCGCGCAGCGCGGCCGCCGCCTCCTCGGTCAGCGTCGCCGGCACGGTCACCTCGACGGTCACGAGGAGGTCTCCGTTCGTCCCGTCCTTGCGGCGGATCCCCTTGCCCCGCACCCGGAACGTGCGTCCGTTGGCGGTCCCGGCCGGCACCTTGACCGTCACGCTCCCGCTGCGTGGGGTGGGTACGCGCACGTCGGCTCCGAGGGCGGCCTCGACGAAGGTGACCGGCACCGCGACGGTGATGTTGTCACCCTTGCGGGCGAACACCGGGTGGGCGGTGACGGTGATGTCGATCAGCAGGTCGCCCGCAGGCCCGCCCTTCTCCCCCGGCCCGCCCTTGCCCTTGAGGCGGATGCGCGACCCGTCCTTGACCCCGGCGGGGATGCGGGCCTGGACGGTCCGCGAACTCAGTCCCCGACCGGAGCCATGGCACGTCGGGCACGGGTCGTCGACGAACAGGCCGCGGCCCCGGCAGGTCACGCACGGGTCCGAGAAGGCGAACCCGCCGGCGTTGCGCGCGGTCTGCCCCGTGCCCTCGCAGGTCGGGCACACCCGCGGGACCGTGCCGGCCCTGGCACCGGTGCCGTGGCAGACGGCGCACGGCGCCTCGGAGGACAGGCGCAGCGGCACGGTGATGCCATCCAGCGCGTCGTCGAAGGACAAGGTCAGTGAGCTCTCCAGGTCCTGTCCGCGCCGCGGGGTCGGTGTCCGACCGCGGTTGAACAGCCCGCCGAGGAACTCCCCGAACCCGCCCGAACCCTGGCCGAACAGGTCCTCGACGTTGTACTGGGCGCCACCGCCGAAGCCCCCGCGGCCACCGGACGCGAACGGCCCGCCCCCGCCGGCGAAGAGCGACCGCGCCTCGTCGTACTCCTTGCGCTTGGCCTCGTCGGACAAGATGTCGTTCGCCTCGGAGACGGCCTTGAACCGTTCCTCGGCCGCCTTGTCACCAGGATTCTTGTCCGGGTGCAGTTCGCGTGCCAAGGACCGGTACTTCTTCTTGATCTCCGCCGGGGTGGCGTCCTTGGACACACCCAGTACGGCGTAGAAGTCCTTCTCCAGCCAGTCCTTGTTCACAGGTCCCTCGCCGACCGGCCTACGCCTGCCCGGCGACGGCCACGCGCGCCGCGCGAAGGACGCGCTCGGCGTACCGGTAGCCGGGCTGGTACACCGTGACGATCGTCGGAACGGCGACGTCGGCCTCCTCGTGCGTCATCGCTTCGTGCAGATGCGGGTCGAACTCCTCGCCGGGCTCGCCGAACCGCTCCAGGCCCAGCCGGGTCAAGGTCCCCGTGATCGACTCCCCGACGGACTTGAACGCCCCCTCGAGTTCGCCGTGCTGACGCGCGCGGTCCAGATCGTCGAGCACGCCGAGCAGGTCGGTGAGCACGCCGCCGACCGCGGTCGCCCGGATCACGTCGCGGTCGCGATCGACGCGCTTGCGGTAGTTGGCGTACTCGGCATGGATGCGCTGGAGGTCCTCGGTGAGTTCGGCGACGCGGATCTCCGCGCTCGTGACGTCCTCCTCGACCAACGCCGCCTCGAGCGCCTCGGCGAGGAGGTCCTGGTCGGCCGCGGCCGCCGGACCGGTCGAGTCGGTGGACTCGGCCGGCCGGCGCACCTGCCCGGAGTCCGGGTCCACGCGCCGCCGATCGGTGACGCGCGGACCCTCGGACCGGACCTCGTACTCGGTCACTTGCTCTCACCCTCGTCGACGATCTCGGCATCGACGACGTCGTCCTCGGCCGTCTGCGCCGCGTCCTCGGCCGCACCGGCCGAGCCGGCCGCACCCTGCTGCTCGGCCGCCATCGTGTACATGGCGGCGCCGAGCGCCTGACTGGCCTGGGCGACCTTGTCGGTCGCCGTGCGCATGGCCGGCAGGTCGTTGTCCTCGATGGCCTTCTTCAGTTCCGCCAGCGGCTCGTCGACGTTCGCCTTCGCGTCAGCCGGCACCTTGTCGGCGTTGTCGGCGAGGAACTTCTCGGTCTGGTAGACCAGCGCCTCGGCGTTGTTGCGAACCTCGACCTCCTCGCGCCGCTGCTTGTCCTCCTCGGCGTGCTGCTCCGCCTCGCGCATCATCCGATCGATCTCGTCCTTGCCCAGCGCCGAGCCGCCGGAGATCGTCATCGACTGCTCCTTGCCCGTGGCC
>CAYMNG010000172.1:0-639 GCA_964391765.1 uncultured Bifidobacteriaceae bacterium
GGGGCGCAGCGCCCCGGCGAGCGCCCGGGCGACCGTGACGAGCACCTCGTCCCCGGCGTGGTGCCCGATGCTGTCGTTGACGTCCTTGAACCGGTCCAGGTCGCAGAACAGGACCGCGACGATCCCGCCACGGTGAGCGAGCCGGGACACGGCCTGACGGAGCCGGTCATTGAGCGCGCGCCGGTTGGGGAGTCCGGTGACCTGGTCGCGCAGTGCCTGGTCGGTGAGCGCCTCCTCGGCTTCGCGGCGGGCCGTCACGTCCTCGAATTGGACGATGACCTCGTCCGGACCCTCGTCCGGCCGCAGCAGCGCCGCAGCGCTCACCAGGACCCAGCGGATCTCTCCGTCCCGCCGTCGGACGCGAATCTCCCGCCGGGTGCCGAGCACCTCGTGGACCCGACGACGACTGGCCGCCGACTCCACCAGTTCGACGACGGCCGGGACGTCGTCCTCGTGGACGTAGGCGAGCAGGTCGTCGGGACCGACGCCGTCCCCGCCTCCGACGAGGGCGAGCGCCGCCGCGTTGGCCGCGACGATCGAGTACGTCGCCGGACCGGTGACACCCAGCCGGACCGCTGGCGTCGGCGACATCTCGAACACCGCGCGCAGCAGCGCGGCTGAACGGCGCTCGCGCAGCTC
>CAYMNG010000172.1:649-3589 GCA_964391765.1 uncultured Bifidobacteriaceae bacterium
ATCTCCAGGGCATCGGTGACGTCGACCGCGACCCCGGCGACGCCCCACAGCGCACCGGAGTCGTCCCGCAGCGGGAACTTGTCGATCCGGTAGGTGACCCCCTGCTCGCCGATCCCGATACCGGTGCTCCACAACGTGATCGGCGCGCCGTTGCGGAGCACGTCGTGGTCCTCGCGCACGTAGTCGGCAGCGGTCGCCGGCGAGAAGAGGTCGGCCTCGGTCGCGCCGAGAGCGCGCGATCGCGGAACGCCCTGCGCCTTCTCCCAGGCCGAGTTCACCAGCACGTAGCGCCCGTCCCCGGCCAGGTCGCCGGCGAACGACTTGGCGAAGATGACCGAGGGCGAGGCGTCGACGATGCCGGCGAGCAGGTCGCCGGTGCGCCGCGCCTGGTCCAGGGCCCGGGCACGGGCGTCGCGCAGGACGGCCAGCGTCAGAGCGGCGGATCCGAAGATGATGCCGAACACCTGCACGACGAGCAGCCGGTCGGCCGGCGTCGCCCCGACCTGCGCGAACACGCCGAGCCCGGCCATGGTCGCGGTGAGCGCGATCATGGCCACCAGCAGCACCTGCCAGGCGGCCGCCCGCACGCCGAGGAACAAGGCGGCCACGAACGCGCCCAGCGTCGCCAGGTACGGCCAGCCGGCCCCGCCCAGGTCCCCGGGGGGCCCGACGAGGAACACGACGGTCGCCATGAGGACCGAGTACGCGGTCGAGCCGACGAACGCCCACAGCGACCGGCGCCGCTCCAGGTGCAGCGGGCTGATCGTCAGGATCGCCGGGGCCACGCAGGTCAGGCCGAACGCGGAGCCGACCGCGACGGCCCGGCCGAGGATCCAGGGCTGGGCCGCCGGTCCATGGACCGCCCAGGTCGCCGTCGCGACGAGGGAGCCGATCCCGACCGCGGTAGCGAGGACGATCGCGCCGTACCGCACCGTGTCCATCGGGTCGCGCAGCCGGCCCGCCGCGGTCCGGCGCAGGAGCCCGCTGACCGCTGATATGTAGTTCCGTTTGTCAAGCAGGCATGGCGAAGCGGCCCCGTCGTGGATCGGCGGGGCCGCTTCGTTTTCCGTCTCGCGACCGGGTTTGGCGGGCGTGTCTTACGACGCGCGGTCAGGCTGATATTCGCGGGTTGGTCACCGCATGACGGGCTGTCCGGCTGGAGCGTGACGCGGGTCTAGGGATCGAGCGTGGCCGTTGCCGGCTGCTCATAGCGGTCATCGCGTGTTGCTCCTGGCGCTGCTGCCGATGCCGGGGCGGACGGAGTCGGTGGGGTCGTCAGTCCATGACGGCCAGGGACCAGCACCAGCCGGCGAGTTCACGGGCGACGGCGACGTTCGCGACGGTGGCACGCTTGCCGCGTGCGTCGAAGCGCTGCCAGCGGGCGTTCAGGCGCTGGTTGCCTTCCTGTCCTCGTAGGCGCGCTTCGACGGGTGCGAGTTCCCATCGCCGGTTCAACTCGGCTCCGGCGTAGTTGCGGCGCCGGTGGTGCCACGCCGCTTCGACCAGCAGCCGGCGGACGTGGGTGTTGCCGGTCTTGGTGATCGAGCCCTGCGAACGGGATTGTCCGGACGAGGACTCCGAGGGGACCAGTCCGACGTACGCGCCGATCGTGGACCCGGTGAACCGGTGCCAGTCGCCGATCTCGACCGCCAGGCCGAATCCGGTGAGGGTGGAGATGCCGCGCAGGCAGCCGAGCCGGACCACGACCGGGGTGAACGCGCTGTCCGCCGCCATCGCGGCGATCGCGTCGTCGAGCCGGTTCCGGCGCGCCAGTGTCATCGCGACCGTCTCGTAGGCAGACTCGTAGGCCAGCTGCCGGACCGGTTGGTCGAACCGCTGCCGGCGCAGCCAGGCATCGTGCGCACCGGTCCACGCCTGCCCACCGGACCAGACGATGCCCTGACGCAGCAGCAGCTTGGACAGTCGGTGCCGGGCGCTCATCAAGTCGCCACGGCAGTCCTCCCTCGCCCGCACCAGGTCCCGTGCGGACTCGGCCTCCACGGTCGGCACCGCGACCGCCGTCAGGTCATCGAGCTTCAGCAGCCGGGCCAGCAGCATCGCGTCCCGAGCATCGGTCTTCACCCGATCGCCCGGCGCACGCGTGATCTTGCTCGGCGCCGCGACCACGCACCGCACCGACCGACCCGTCAGGAACCGGGCCAGGCCGAACCCCGTCGGACCGGCCTCATAGGCCACCGCGACCGGGCCCTCGAGCCCGGCGATCCAGCGCCAGATCTCCTCGTGATCGGGCGTCAACCGCGCCCGTGACACCTCACCGGTCTGACTGTCGATGCTGCATGCGACCACCGAACGCGCATGCACGTCCAACCCGACGAAAGTACGCTCGTAACCCACTGGGGCCTCCTCACGACTGTGGCACTGCCAGCGGCCCATCCGCCGGCAACCCACGTACGTTCGCGAGTGAGGCCTCAGTCCGTCACCCCATACCGTCTAGCCGTCGATGACGGACTGGATCAGCGCCCCGTAGCGCTCGATGACCCAGTCCGCATCGGCGGGCAGCAGCTGAAGCGGGCGGAGGGCCGCGGCCAGCCCGACGAGCATCGCCGCGGCGAGCTCGGCGCGTTGCCGTTGGTCGGCTCCGGCCGCCGTGCGCTGCGCGAGGCGATCGACGACCTGCGCGACGAACGTCGCCCGCGCGCCCGCCGGATCCGGGGAGTCCAGCACGCCCAGGAGCGACTGGAGGAGCGGCTCGGTGGCGCCGTCGTCCCGCCGGGCGATCAGCCGACGGACCAGCTCGACACCGACCTGCTCGGTCGGCCAGTGCGGACTCAGCGGGGACTGCTCGCGGGGCGTCGCCGCCGCATACAGCTGTTCCTTGGTCCCGCACACCTTCATCACCATCGCCGGGGAGACGCCGTCCTCGGCCTCGATCTTGCGGATCCCGACCCGGGCTTACCCCTGCTCGGCGAACAGGCGTCG
>CAYMNG010000173.1:0-3517 GCA_964391765.1 uncultured Bifidobacteriaceae bacterium
GCTCACGTTCGGCATCTGGTACGCGTTCACCGAGAACTTCGTGCTGCCGCTCTCGCACGACGAGGTCGTGCACGGCAAGGCCTCGCTCGTGGGGAAGATGCCGGGCGACGAGTGGCAGCAGTTCGCGAATCTGCGCCTGCTCTATGGCTGGATGTGGGGCCATCCGGGCAAGAAGCTGCTGTTCATGGGGTCGGAGTTCGCCCAGTCCGGTGAGTGGTCCAGCGAACGCAGCCTGGACTGGTGGCTGCTGCAGTTCCCCGAGCACGCCGGCGTGCTCAGGGCCGTCACCGACCTGAACCACCTGTACCGGTCGACACCGGCGCTGTGGCAGCTCGACGACGACCCGCGCGGCTTCGAGTGGATCGACGCGAACGACTCCGCCTCGAACGCCTTCAGCTGGCTGCGCCGCGACGAGGACGGCAACCTGCTCGCCGTCGTCGCGAACCTGTCCCCGGTGCCGCGCGAGGGCTACCGCCTGGGCCTGCCGGTCGCCGGCGAGTGGGCCGAGGTGCTCAACACCGACGCCGTCGACTACGGCGGGTCCGGACTGGGGAACCTCGGGGCGATCCACGCCGAACCGGTGCCCTGGCACGGCCGCCCGGCGTCGGCCCGACTGGTCCTCCCGCCGCTGGCCACGACGTACTTCGCGCTGCGCCGTCCCTGATCGGCCTACCGACCGGCGCGTCGGCGCCGCCAGATCGGCGGCCCTGCCACCGGCGTGCGTTGCAGACCGCGCCGGCCCCACGCGACCCACCCGGACACCGTCGCCAGGACGAGCGCGAACCCGAACGCCAGGTCCTCGACCGGTGCGAAGGCGATCCGACCGTCGCCGAGGAACGGCGGCGGACCGGTCGTCGGCGAGGACCCACCGAGGACGGCGTCGCCGTCGTAGCGGACCACGCCCAGTCCGGTGAACATCGCGTTCGTCAGAAGTTGGAAGAACAGCACGATCGCGTAGGACGTCCAGAACGCCCGGCGGCCCAGCAGCCGCGTCCGCAGGACGAACTGGTCGAGCACGGCCACCAGCACGACCGCCGTGACGGCGAGGCCGGTGTACGTCATCGCCGGTCCTCCTCGTCACCGGCCGGCCAGTCCGGGTGGACGCTGCGTACCGCCTCGAACGTCAAGACGGCCGCGAGCGGGATCACCAGGAAGAACAGCACCTCGTCGACGGGGATGCCCCCGGCCAACGTCAGTCCGCTCACCAGGGCCGGGTCGAAGGACCAGTGGCCGGCCGCGATCGCGTACGCGTCCCACCCGACGAACACCACGACGACCGGCACCAGGGTCGCCAGCAGTCGCCGCCACCGGCGCAGCACGCGGGTCCGAAGGCCGACCTCCAACCACACGCTGCCGACGAGCGCGAACGCGACGATCGCGACGTAGGTGGCCCGGCCCACCGGCGCATCCTCGCGCACCCGCGGTACCCCGGCGGACCCGGTGTCGATCGGACCGCCCGCCAGGCGGGCGTGGCGGCGTCGGCACCTCGCGACGGCGACCTAGACTCGCACGGGTGGACAGCGGCTTGGTCGGCACGACCGTCGACGGCCGGTACCGGATCATCGCCCAGTTGGCCCGCGGCGGGATGGCGACGGTCTACGAGGCCCTCGACCTTCGCCTGGACCGGGTCGTCGCGCTGAAGATCATGCACCCGCACCTGGCCCACGACCACGCGTTCGTCGCCCGGTTCCAGCGCGAGGCCAGGTCCGCGGCCCGGCTCACGCACAGTCACGTCGTCGCGGTGTACGACCAGGGGGAGGACGACGGCACCGTCTACCTGGCGATGGAGTACGTGCCCGGCCGCACGCTGCGCGACGTGCTGCGCGAGTACGGCCCGCTGACGTCGGAACAGGCGCTGGTCCTCCTGGACCCCGTGCTCGAGGCGCTCGGGGCCGCGCACGCCGCGGGCTTCGTCCATCGCGACATCAAGCCCGAGAACGTCCTCATCTCCGACGACGGCCGGGTCAAGGTCGCCGACTTCGGGCTGGCCCGCGCGATGGCGACCGACGGGCAGTCGGTCACCCAGGGCATGATCATCGGGACGGTCGCCTACCTGTCCCCCGAACAGGTCGAACGCGGCGAGGCCGACGGCCGTTCGGACCTGTACGCCGCGGGGATCCTGCTGTACGAGATGATCACCGGACAGGTCCCGCACGCCGGGGAGAGCCCGCTCTCGGTCGCCTACCAGCACGTCAACTCCGATGTGCCGCCCCCGTCGGCCAGCGGGCGATCGGTCCCCCCGGAGGTCGACGCGCTGGTCGTCACCGCGACCCGACGCGACCCGGCGCTGCGCTATCAGGACGCGTACGACTTCCTCGCCGACGTCCGCCGGGTCCGCGGCGCCCTGCCGCCGCCGCGGCCGTTCGTCGACGCCCGCGACACCCTCGTCGTCGACGCGGGCGCGCTGCCGCCGCCCACGACCCCGCGCGCGGCGGCATCGCCACGGCCCACTCCCGCCGGCCCCGCCGCCCCGGTGCCGCCCGAGCGCTACCGGCGCTCCCGCGCGCCGTACGTCATCGTCCTGGTCGTGCTGGCGGTGCTCGCCAGCGCGTTCGGCGGCTGGTACGTCGCCGCCGGACCGGGGCGCTCGGTGACGGTGCCCACCGTCGCGGGGGTCACCACCGAGCAGGCCGCCACGGCACTGCAACAGGTCGGCCTGACCGTGACGGTCGGTGCCGAGGAGTTCAGCGAGACCGTCCCCGCCGGTCGGATCATCAGCAGCGATCCGGCGGCCGGCGACGGGGCGCGCGTGGGCAGCGACGTGAGCGTCGTGGTGTCCAAGGGGCCCGAACGCTACGACGTCCCACCGGTCAAGGGCCTGGACCAGGCGGCGGCGACCGACGCGCTCACCGCGGCCCACCTGGCGGTCGGTGCGGTGCGGCAGGCCTACGACGACAAGGCACCTGCGGGGACCGTCGTCGTCAGCGACCCGAAGGCCGGTACGCCGGTCAAGGCGGACACCGCGGTCGACCTCGTCATCTCCAAGGGGCCCAAGCCGACGCCCGTGCCCGACGTGACCGGACGCCGGCTGCCCGCGGCGAAGGCCGCGCTGGCCGACGTCGGCCTGAAGGTCGACGTCACCGAGAAGTACTCCGAGCAGGTGGCCGACGGCGTCGTCATCTCCGTCCGGCCGAAGCCGGGGACCACCGTCGACTCCGGTTCCAAGGTGAGCCTGGTCGTCTCGAAGGGACCGCCGCCGGTCACCGTGCCCAACCTGGTCGACATGCCCAAGGACAAGGCGATCGCGACGTTGCGCCGCCTGGGCCTGCGGCCGAACGTCCTCGAGGGCGGGTTCACGCCGCTGAACCGGGTGATCAGTCAGGACCCGCGGGCGGGCTCGAGCATCCCGAAGGGCAGCACGGTCACGATCCGCATCATCTGACCGGCGGACACCGCTCGCGACCGGGCCGGCGGCCACGGCAGGATGACCTCGTGCCGACCGACGACGTTGCCGACCGGGCCGACCGGACCGATCTCGCCGACCGCGCCCGAGCCGCGCTGCGTGCGTGCGGGGTCG
>CAYMNG010000174.1:0-3482 GCA_964391765.1 uncultured Bifidobacteriaceae bacterium
GCGACGATCCAGCCGATGATCGTCCAGCCGAGCAGCAGGTTGACCCAGAACACCGACCAGTGCGGGACGTCCCGGAGGGCCGCGACGGCCCACGGCAACATGTACAAGCCCGTGACGATCGCGACGACCAGGGCGACGACCTTCGTGGCCGTCCAGGACTTCGACTCCGGCTCCAGATACGTCATGCCCCGAGGGTAGCCCGGTCGGGCGGGGGGCCGGCCGGCGCGCGGGCCCTAGCCGACGAGCTCGCGGACCACCGCGTCCGCGAGCAGGCGCCCGCGGTCGGTGAGGACCAGGCGCCCGGCCTGCCAGGCGGCGTGATCGGGCAGACCCTCGGCCGTGAACCGCTCGGCGGCGGCGACCGACCCGGAGGCGACCGCGTCGACGGGCAGGCCCTCGGCCAACCGCAGGCCGAGCATGACGCGCTCCATCGCCCGCTGCTCGGCCGAGAGCCGCTCCCGATCGGCCGCCGGCGACCGCCCGGCGGCGATCCGGGCCGCGTACGTCGCCGGATGCTTGACGTTCCACCACCGCAGGTCGTCGACGTGGCTGTGCGCCCCCGGCCCGACCCCCCACCAGTCCTCGTCGTGCCAGTACGCGAGGTTGTGCCGGCACTGCCCCCCCGGTCGCGCCCAGTTCGAGACCTCGTACCACGACAGGCCGGCTTCGGACAAGATCTCGTCGGCGATCTCGTACCGCGCGGCGGCGACGTCGTCGTCCGGGGCGGGCACCTCACCGCGGCGGACGCGGCGGGCCAGGCCCGTGCCCTCCTCGACCACCAGCGCGTACGCCGACACGTGGTCGACGCCGGTCGCCACCGCATCGGTGACCGACCGGCGCAGGTCCTCGTCGGTCTCCCCCGGGGTGCCGTAGATCAGGTCGAGGCTGACGTGCTCGAAGCCGGCCGCCAGCGCGGCCCGCGCCGCCGCCTGGCCGGCTCCCGGTGCGTGCGTACGGTCGAGGACCGCCAGGACGTGCGACGCCGTGCTCTGCATCCCGATCGAGACACGGGTGAACCCGGCCGCGAGCAGCCCGTCCAGGAGCCGTTCGTCGACCGTGTCCGGGTTCGCCTCGGTCGTGACCTCGGCACCGGGGGCCAGTCCGAACTCCGCGCGCACGGCGGCCAGCAGCGCACCGAGTCCGCTCGCGCCGAGCAGCGTCGGCGTCCCTCCCCCCACGAACACCGTCGTGACCGGGCGGGCGTCGGCACCGAGGGCCGCCGCCGCGTACCGCACCTCGGCGGCGAGCACGTCGGGGAAGTCCTCCCGCCGCACCCCCGGGCCGAGTTCGGTCGCGGTGTAGGTGTTGAAGTCACAGTACCCGCAGCGGCGCAAGCAGAACGGGACGTGCAGGTACAGCCCGAGCGCACCTGCCGCCGGCACGCTACTTCTTGCCGGTCGGGGCGGCGTCGGAGGTCGACAGCGCGGCGATGAAGGCCTCCTGCGGGACCTCGACCCGGCCGACCATCTTCATCCGCTTCTTGCCCTCCTTCTGCTTCTCCAGCAGCTTGCGCTTGCGGCTGATGTCGCCGCCGTAGCACTTGGCGAGCACGTCCTTGCGCATCGCGCGGATGGTCTCCCGCGCGATGACCCGCGACCCGATCGCCGCCTGGATCGGCACCTCGAACTGCTGGCGCGGGATGAGCTCCTTCAGCTTCTGCGCCATCGCCAGGCCGTAGGCGTACGCCTTGTCCTTGTGGACGATCGCGCTGAACGCGTCGACCGGATCGCCGTGCAGCAGCATGTCGACCTTGACCAGGTCGGCCTCCTGCTCGCCGGCGAGCTCGTAGTCCAGCGACGCGTACCCGCGCGTGCGCGACTTGAGCTGGTCGAAGAAGTCGAACACGATCTCGGCCAGCGGCAGCGTGTACCGCATCTCGACGCGGTCCTCGGACAGGTAGTCCATCCCGAGCATCGTCCCGCGCCGGTGCTGGCACAGTTCCATGACCGTGCCGACGAACTCGGCCGGCAGGATCACCGTCGCGCGCACGATCGGTTCGAAGATCCGCGCGACCTTCTGGGTCGGGAACTCGCTCGGGTTCGTGACCGTGGTCTCGGTGCCGTCGTCGTGCACGACCCGGTAGACGACGTTCGGCGCGGTCGAGATCAGGTCCAGGCCGGCCTCGCGCTCGAGCCGCTCGCGCACGATCTCCATGTGCAGCAGGCCCAGGAACCCGCAGCGGAAGCCGAAGCCGAGCGCCAGGGACGTCTCCGGCTCGTAGACCAGCGCGGCGTCGTTGAGCTTGAGCTTGTCCAACGCGTCGCGCAGTTCGGGGTAGTCCGACCCGTCGATCGGGAACAGTCCGGAGAAGACCATCGGCTTGGGGTCGCGGTACCCGCCCAGCGGCCCGGTCGCCCCCTTGCGCTCGACCGTGACGGTGTCGCCGACCCGGGACTGGCGGACGTCCTTCACCCCGGTGATCAGGTACCCCACCTCGCCCACACCCAGTCCGGCGGCCGGCTTCGGCTCCGGGGAGATGACGCCGACCTCGAGGAGTTCGTGGATCGCCCCGGTCGACATCATCGCGATGCGCTCGCGAGTGGAGATGTGGCCGTCGACGACGCGCACGTAGGTCACGACCCCGCGATAGGTGTCGTACACCGAGTCGAAGATCATCGCGCGCGCCGGGGCGTCCGCGACGCCGACCGGGCCGGGCACCTGGGCGACGATCCGCTCCAGGAGTTCACGTACGCCCAGGCCCGTCTTCGCCGACACCAGCAGCACGTCGTCGGGGGGGCAGCCGATGATGTGGGCCAGTTCGGCGGCGTACTTCTCCGGCTGCGCGGCCGGCAGGTCGATCTTGTTCAGCACCGGCAGGATCGTCAGGTCGTTCTCCAGCGCCAGGTACAAGTTCGCCAGCGTCTGCGCCTCGATCCCCTGCGCCGCGTCGACCAGCAGCACCGCCCCCTCGCACGCGGCGAGCGAGCGCGACACCTCGTAGGTGAAGTCGACGTGGCCGGGGGTGTCGATCATGTTCAGGACGTAGTCCCGGCCGTCGGCCGCGACGTACGGCAACCGCACCGCCTGCGACTTGATCGTGATCCCGCGCTCGCGTTCGATATCCATCCGGTCGAGGTACTGCGCGCGCATCGACCGATCGTCGACGACGCCGGTCGCCTGCAGCATGCGGTCGGCCAGCGTCGACTTCCCGTGGTCGATGTGGGCGATGATGCAGAAGTTCCGGATCACCGACGGATCGGTGGCTCCGGGCTGCTGGACGGGCACGGTTTCCCTCACGAGTCGTCGTCGGTTCCCGGGTCGGCCGCGCGGCCGGCCCCCGGGGGCGATTTTGGGCAGGGCCAGCCTACGGGTACTGTGGGCACTCGTTCGACCGTGCGGCTGGCGCGCGGACGGCGCCCACCATCCGAGCGGCCACCTGGCCGAGCACCCGAGGAAGACACGACCGTGGCGAACATCAAGTCGCAGATCAAGCGCAACCGCACGAACGAGAAGGCGCGGCTGCGCAACAAGTCGGTCAAGTC
>CAYMNG010000175.1:0-3306 GCA_964391765.1 uncultured Bifidobacteriaceae bacterium
CCTGGACTGGATCAGGGTCGGCCACGTCGAGATGCCGTCGCGGGCCTACGTGTCGGCGTTCGGGTTCAAGGGTCCGGACCAGCAGAAGCCGGCCCGGGTGCTCTCCGGCGGAGAGCGGAACCGGCTGAACCTCGCGCTGACGTTGAAGATGGGCGGCAACCTGCTGCTGCTCGACGAGCCGACCAACGACCTCGACGTGGAGACCCTCGGGTCGCTGGAGAACGCGCTGCTGGAGTTCCCCGGGTGCGCGGTCATCACCTCGCACGATCGCTGGTTCCTCGACCGGATCGCGACGCACATCCTCGCCTACGAGGGCGACTCGCAGTGGTTCTGGTTCGAGGGCAACTTCGAGTCGTACGAGCGCAACAAGATCGAACGACTCGGGGCCGACGCGGCGCGGCCGCATCGGGCGACCTACCGCAAGCTGACCCGGGACTGAGGCGGACCGTGCCGCCGTTCGCGCCGATCCGCGTCCCGGTGTACCGGCGGTTCAGCGACCTCGACGTGCTCGGGCACGTGAACAACGTCGTGTTCCACGACTACCTGCAGGAGGCGCGGGTCGGGATCCTGCGTGACCTGTCGTTCGTGCGGGCGCACGACTTCGCGCAGGTCGTCGTCGAGCAGCGGGTCCGGCACCGCAAGCCGCTGCTGCTCGCACCCGAGCCGGTCGTCATCGAGGGGTGGCTCACCCGGTTGGGGAACTCCTCGTACACGATCGAGTACCGGATCCTCGACGAGCACGGCGACCTCGCCGCCGACGCGACGACCGTGATGGCGGTCGTCGACCCGGAAACCGGCCGGCCTCGGCGGATGCCCGAGCACCTGCGCGCCGTCCTCGCCCCCCTCCTCGCCCCCTGACAACCCGCGAGACGACCCGGTTGGTTGGTTGGGCGGCCCGAAGGGCCGCCCAACCAACCACCGAGGTCGTCTCGGCGGTTCAGGCGCGCAGCCAGACGGCGGTCTCCGCCCCGATCGCCAGGGCCCCGGTCGCCAGGTCCCCGGCCGCCAGGGCCGCGGCCGGTCCTGGCGTCGCGGTCGCGCCCAGCATCGCGCCGTCGCCGACGGTGACCTCCGCGACGTCCGGTCCGGATGCCAGGAGGACGTCGACCCCCCAGCCAGCCGGGAGCAGCGCCGGGGCCGCGCCGAGGTTGAGCACGCACGTCACCCCGGGATCGCCCGGACGACGGAAGGCCAGCACGCCGGCCGGCGCGTCGAGCCAGACCAACGGGCCGTCACCGAGGGCCGCCTCGGCCCGCCGGGTGCCCAGTGCGGCGCGGTAGAACTCCAGGGTCGACCCCTCGACACCGACCTGCGCGGCGACCGACAGCCGAGCCCACGACGACGGCTGCGGCAGCCAGGACGCCGAACCGGCGCCGAACCCGTACGACGGCACCGACCCCGACCACGGGATCGGAACCCGGCACCCGTCGCGCCGGCCGTCGGTGCCGCCGCTGCGCCGCCACGCCGGATCCTGACGCACGGCGTCGGGCAGGTCGAGGACCTCGGGCAGGCCCAGTTCCTCGCCCTGGTACAGGTACATCGAGCCGGGCAGCGCCATCGTGAAGGCCGTCGCCGCCCGTGCCCGACGCAGCCCGCTGGCCAGGTCCAGGTCACCGGTCACCGGATCGCGCGGCGCCAGGCGCGTGCGGTGGCGCACGACGTCGTGGTTGGACAGCACCCACGTCGGCGGCGCGCCGACCAGCGCGTGGTTGGCGATCGTCGCGTCGATCGCGGTCCGCATCGCGACCGCGTCCCACCCGGCCTCGAGGTAGGTGAAGTTGAACGACGTGTGCAGTTCGTCCGGTCGCTGGTAGCGGGCGAACCGCTCGGGGTTGGGGACCCAGGTCTCCCCGCAGAAGACCCGCGGGGGGTAGTACTCGTCGGCGACCGCGCGCCACTCGCGGTAGATGTCGTGCACCCCGTCCTGGTCCCAGAACGGCGCGTGGGCCTCGTCCGCGCCGAACAGTGCCGGCTCGCTGTCGGCCGGTGGATACGCGAAGTCTGGCAGGCCCGCCTGCTTGACCAGTCCGTGCGCGACGTCGATGCGGAACCCGTCGACGCCGCGGTCGAACCAGAAGCGCAGGATGCTGCGGAACTCCGCACGCACCTGCGGGTTCTCCCAGTTCAGGTCCGGTTGCGTCGTGTCGAACAGGTGCAGGTACCAGTACCCCGTCGGCCGGCCGTCGGGCGTGGTGACCGGTGACCAGCCCTCGCCGTGGAAGACGCTGCGCCAGTTGTTCGGGGGGTCGGCCCGATCCGGCCCGCGACCGGGGCGGACGAGGTAGCGGTCCCACTCGGGGGAGCCCGGGTCGGCGGCGAGCAGTTCGGCGAACCAGGGATGCTCGCTGCTGGTGTGGTTGGGCACCAGGTCGAGCAGGACGCGGATGCCCCGTTCGTGTGCCCGGGCGATCAGCGCGTCGACGTCGGCGAGGGTCCCCAGCCGCGGGTCGACGCCACGGTAGTCGGCAACGTCGTAGCCCCCGTCGTTCAGCGGCGACGGGTAGAACGGCGACACCCAGATCGCGTCGACGCCGAGGTCGGTGAGGTGGTCCAGCCGGCCGATCAGGCCAGGAAGGTCGCCCATGCCGTCGCCGTCCGCGTCGGCGAACGACCGCGGGTACACCTGGTAGACGACGGCATGGCGCCACCACGCGCGTTCGTCGTGCGGACGGCGACCGTCCGGTGCGGTGGTCACGCCGATCCCGGTGTCGGGGCGTCGTCGGGGACGTTCTGCATCGCGAACGCGGCGCTGACGAGGTACAACCACAGCTGCGACTGCTGGTCGGCCGTCAGGTCCTGGGCCGCCATCGCCTCGTGCATCAGGGCCAGCCAGCGATCGCGCGCCGCCGCGTCGATCGCGTACGAGTCGTGCCGCATCCGCAGCCGTGGATGGCCGCGCTCCTCGCTGTAGGTCTGCGGACCGCCCCAGTACTGCATGAGGAAGTGCTGCAGCCGCCACTGGGCGCCGGCGAGATCGTCGGCCGGATACATCGGTGCCAGGATCGGATCGCCCGGGACCTTCTCGTAGAACGCCGCGACGAGGGCGGCGAAGAACTCCTCGCCGCCGAAGTCGACGTACGGCGTCGTCGACGGCGCGGGCGACGGCGGTGCCGACGGCGCGCCGGGTGACGGCGTGCCGGGCGACGGGGATCGGGCGGGTGGGGCGTCGGTCATCGGGACGGACCAGGAGCTGACCCCTGCGGCTGCGACGCTCGCCAACGGCACCGCAGCTTCCGTCCTCGAACTGGACGATATCCATTCCCGAGCGGGCCTTCGTGGAATCGCCAATTATCGTCATGGTCCGAT
>CAYMNG010000176.1:0-3281 GCA_964391765.1 uncultured Bifidobacteriaceae bacterium
CGAACAGGTGGACAAATCGGACGGTTCGTGCCGCACGTCCCAGGAAGCGGGAGGTACGGCACGAACAGGTGGACAAATCGGACGGTTCGTGCCGCACGTCCCAGGAAGCGGGAGGTGCGGCACGAGCGGGAAGCGGGACGTAGGGCAGCAGGGCACTCGGCGACGGGAATGCGCCAGACTGCTGTGCGCGTTGGTCCCGCATGTCGACCCTCGACGACGTCGGTGAAGGAGGTCCGGTGGCACCCGATGCCCTCGTGCGGCCGCTGCGCGCCCCGCGCCGGCCTCGGCGGGTCGCCCTGCTGTCGATCCACACCTCGCCGCTGGACCAGCCCGGCACCGGCGACGCCGGCGGGATGAACGTGTACGTCGTCGAGACCGCGAAGCGCCTGGCCGAGGCCGGTGTCGAGGTCGAGGTCTTCACGCGGGCGACATCCTCGGCACTGCCGCCGGTGGTCGACCTCGCGCCGGGGGTCAGCGTCCGCCATGTCACCGCCGGGCCGTTCGAGGGACTGCGCAAGGAGGACCTGCCCAGCCAGTTGTGCGCCGTCACCGCCGGTGTCCTTCGGGCCGAAGCGGCCCGGCCCGAGGGCTGGTTCGACCTCGTGCACTCGCACTACTGGCTGTCGGGCCAGGTCGGCTGGCTGGCCGCCGAGCGGTGGCAGGTGCCGTTGGTGCACACGATGCACACGATGGCCAAGGTGAAGAACCGCGACCTCGCCGCCGGCGACACCCCCGAACCGCCCATGCGGGTGATCGGCGAGGAGCAGGTCGTGACGGCGGCCGACCTCCTGATCGCCAACACCGCCGACGAGGCCGACGAACTCGTCGACCTCTACGACGCCGATCCCGATCGCGTGACGGTCGTCCATCCCGGTGTCGACCTCGAGGTGTTCTCGGTCGCCGACGGTCGGCACGCCGCGCGCGCCCGGCTCGGACTTCGCCCCGACGCGACCGTCCTGCTGTTCGTCGGGCGCATCCAGCCGCTGAAGGCCCCCGACATCCTCCTGCGGGCGGCGGCCGACCTCGTCGAACGTGATCCGGGCCTGCGCGCCCGACTCGTCGTGGTGGTGTGCGGCGGACCGTCCGGGAACGGCGCGGGCCAGCCCGAGGTGCTCGCCGGACTGGCCCGGGAGCTGGGGATCGGCGAACTCGTCCGGTTCGAGCCGGCGGTCGATCGGTCCGTGCTCGCCGACTGGTACCGATCCGCCGACGCGACCGTGGTCCCGTCGTATTCGGAGTCCTTCGGCCTGGTCGCCCTCGAGGCGCAGGCGTGCGGGTCACCGGTGGTCGCCGCCGCGGTCGGCGGGCTTCGGACCGCGGTCGCGCACGAGCGCAGCGGACTGTTGGTCGGCAACCACGACCCGGCCCGGTTCGCCGACGCGATCGATCGGGTCACCACGTCCCCGGTGACCGCCGATGCGCTGGCCGCCGGTGCCGTCGGCCATGCCTCGCTGTTCGGCTGGACGACGACGGCCGCCGGTCTGCTGGCCAGCTACCAAGCGGCGCTGACCCGGCCACGGTCCGACGTTCGGGCCGGCGCAGTCGCCGGCCGATCGTGACGACCTCGCCGGCCTCGACCGCGCGCGGGCTGATCGCCGACGCGCTCACCGCCACCGACGTCGAGTGGGACGAGCCGACGCCGGGAACGTTCGTCGTGACGCTCCCCGGGGTCGCCCGATTGCGAACGACCGCCGCGCTCGTGGTCGGCGAGCACGCGCTGACCGTCAATGCCTTCGTCGCACGCAGACCGGACGAGAACCACGAGGCCGTCTACCGCTGGCTCCTCGAGCGCAACCGGCGCACGTACGCGGTCGCGTTCGCGATCGACCGCCTCGGCGACATCTACCTCGTCGGCCGCGTACCGCTGGCCGCCGTGACCGCCGACGAGGTCGACCGCGTCCTGGGCGCGGTCCTGGAGTACGCCGACGGCTCGTTCAACACGATCCTCGAGCTCGGCTTCGCCTCGTCGATCCGCCGGGAGTGGGCCTGGCGCACGTCGCGCGGCGAGTCGACCGCGAACCTCGCGGCCTTCGCGCACCTGGCCCCGCCACCGGACTCGCCCGCGCAGGAGTAGCGGCCCGCGCTGCGGCAGGATGGGCGCCATGACCGACGCCCCGTACACCTTGATCCTGCTCCGTCACGGCGAGAGTGAGTGGAACGCGCAGAACCTGTTCACCGGGTGGGTCGACGCCGATCTCAGTGCCACCGGCCTGACAGAGGCGGCCAACGCCGGCCGGCTCCTCGCGGAGGCAGGGATCCTGCCCGACGTCGTCCACACCTCCTTGCTCAAGCGGGCGATCAAGACCGCGCAGGTGGCTCTGGAGGGGTGCGATCGACTGTGGATACCGGTCGTGCGCAACTGGCGCCTGAACGAGCGGCACTACGGGGCGTTGCAGGGCAAGAACAAGAAGCAGACGCTGGAGGAGTACGGCGAGGAGCAGTTCATGCTCTGGCGTCGCTCGTACGACACCCCGCCGCCGCCGATCGACCCGGACGACCGTTGGGCGCAGACCCACGACGCGCGGTACGCGGCGTTGCCCCCCGACGCCCGACCGGCCACGGAGTGCCTGGCCGACGTCGTACGTCGCCTCATCCCGTACTGGGAGGACGTGATCGTCGCCGAGCACCTGCGCGCTGGACTGACCGTCCTCGTCGCCGCGCACGGGAACTCGCTGCGCGCGCTGGTCAAGCACCTGGACCAGATCTCCGACGACGACATCGCCGCCCTGAACATCCCGACGGGAATCCCGTTGGTGTATCGGCTCGACGGCGATCTGCGACCTCTGGTGGCCGGCGGGGAGTACCTGGACCCGGCCGCGGCCGCCACGGCGGCGGCGGCGGTCGCCGCCCAGGGCAAGCGGTAGCCCCCGGCGGCGGCTACCGCAGGTGGTCGGCGAAGGCGGAGTACGCCTCCTCGTCGTGCAGCACGAACCGCACGAGGTCGACGCCGACGGCGGGCAGGTCGCGGTCAGCGGCACGCACGGCCGCGATCGCGATCGGCGCGGCGTCGACCGCTGACCATCCGTATGCGCCACAGGAGATCGCCGGGAAGGACACCGACCCGATCCCCAGCACGGCGGCGACTTCCAGGCTTCGACGGTGGCACGACGCGAGCAGCCCCGCACCGCCGTCGGGATACGCCGACCGGACCGGGCCGACGGTGTGGATGACGAAGCGCGCGGCCAGTCGGCCGGCACCGGTGACGACCGCTTCCCCCGTCGGCAGGCCCTGCGGCAGCGTCGTCGCCCGCAGGACGCGGCACCGCGCCAGCAGGTCCGGCC
>CAYMNG010000177.1:0-3218 GCA_964391765.1 uncultured Bifidobacteriaceae bacterium
CGCCCTCGTGCCCGGTGTTCAACGCGGCGAGCAGGTCGACCACCTCGGCGCCGCGGACCTCGCCGACGACCAGCCGGTCCGGTCGCATCCGCAGGGCCTGTCGCACGAGATCGCGCACGGTCACCTCACCGGCCCCCTCGGCGTTCGCCGGCCGCGCCTGCATCCGGGCGACGTGCGGGTGGTCCGGGGCCAGTTCGGTCGAGTCCTCGACCACGACGATCCGCTCGTCGTGGGGCACCAGGCCGAGCAGCGAGGCCAGCACCGTCGTCTTGCCCGAACCCGTGCCGCCGCTGATCAGCACCGCCAGCCGGCGCTCGATCACCGCCCGGAGCGTGCGGGCGCCGTCGGCGTCGACGAAGTCGCGGCGGACGAGTTCGTCGAGGTCGAACGCGGCCCGGTTCGGCACGCGGACCGACAGGAGGGTCCCGTCGACCGCGATCGGCGCGATGACGCAGTGCAGTCGCGCGCCACCGGCCAACCGCGCGTCGACGTACGGGGCGGCCTCGTCCAGGCGCCGGCCGGCAGCGGCGGCGAGTCGTTGCGCCAGCCGGCGCACCTCGCCGTCGCTGGCGAACGCGACGGTGGTCGACTCCAGCCCGTTGCCCCGATCGATCCACACCGGGCCCGTGCCGTTGACGATGACGTCCGTCACGCCGGGCAGGTGCAGGAGCGGCTCGATCGGCCCGGCGCCGACGAGCTCTTGACGCAGTCGGCCGACGACGTCGAGGACCGCCGCGTCGCCCAGCACCAGGCCCTCGGCCCGCAGGGCGGCCGCGACCAGCGCTGGCGTCGCCTCGGAGTCCTGCGCGACGAGGCGCGACCGGACCCGCTCGACGAGTGCGGCCGTCACGTCGACCGACTCGGCACCAGCGCCCGGACGGCCCGCTGGCAGGCCCGCCCGTAGGCGTCGCGCACGATCGGGAGCCCGGCCTCGCCCGAACCGTGCGCGAGGCGCCGGGCGAACGGCAGGCGGGCGGCCAACGAGAGCCCGAGCGCGTCGGCGACCGCCTCGGCGCGGACGCCGCGCGGCGCCGCGCGAACGACCAGGTCCAGCCGGGCGCACATGCCGCCCAACGTGTGCGTCAAGGCCGCGGCCGCGGCCGCGGACCTGACGTGCGCCGCCGCCACGACGACGGTCCGGTCCGCCCGGGTCAGCATGAGCTCGACGAGCGGATCGACCTGCCGGGGAGCGTCGACGACGACCAGGTCGAAGCCGCGGATCGCGGCGTCGAGGACCGCCGCGACGACGTCGGCCGGCACGGGGGCGGCCACGTCCCGACCCCAGGCCAGCACGTGGACGGCGCCGGCGCGCGGCAGTGCGTCGGCGAGCGCGTCGGCGCCCAGCCGACCGCGGGCTTCGGCGAGGTCCGGCCAGCGAACGCCGCCTTCGGACTCCAGGCCGAGTGCTACGTCCAACCCGCCGCCGAACCGATCGGCGTCGATCAGCAGGACCCGGCCGGCTCGTTGCGCCGCAACGGTGGCGGCCGTCGCGGCGAACGTCGACGCGCCGGCACCGCCACCCGCGCCGACCACGGCGACGAGGGGACCGTTGCGCGGTGCCGCTTCACCGCTGTCGGCGAGCCGGTCGATGAGCCACCGCTCGCCTTCCGGCAGCGACACGACGTGCTCGGCACCGACGACGACCGCGTGCTTCCAGTCGTCGGCGGTCGGCGCACGACACACCAGCACGACCTCGCGCCGACGACCGAGGCCCGAGCCGGCCAGCGACATCGCGGCGTCCGCCCCCACGAGGACGAGTGGGGCGTGCTGCCAACTGCCGCGGGCCGCTGGCGCATCGGTCGCCAGATGCACCTCGACGGCGTTGGCCGCCGCCAGTCGAACGACGTCGTCGATGAGGTCGGAGTCGCTGCTGACCAGGAGCGGGCGTGCGTTCATGGCCGGTCAGCGTGGGCGCTCGGGCCAGGACGCGGCGGCGCTCGTCGCCGCCCTGGGGACGATCGACCACTGCCGCCGCGCCCTGTGGACAGCCACCGCGGCGGGCGCCGGGCTGCGCCGACTCGCGGTAGCGTCACCGCATGATCGAGGACGGCCGCGGGGCGGGTACTCCGCGCGCGGCCGCGTTCTTCGACCTGGACAAGACGATCCTTGCCAAGTCCAGTTCGTTCGCGTTCGCTCGGCCGTTCTACAAGGAAGGTCTCCTGGGTCGCAGCGACGTCGTCCGCAGCGCGTACGCGCAGTTCGTCTACCTCGCCTCGGGTGCCGACCACGACCAGATGGAGACGATGCGGGAGTACATGTCCAAGCTCGTCGCCGGCTGGCCCGCGGACCGGGTGCAGCAGATCGTCGCCGAGACGCTCGACCAGATCGTCGAGCCGATGATCTACGCCGAGGCCGTGGCGTTGATCGAGGAGCACAAGGCGGCCGGCCGCGACGTCATCATCATCTCCTCGTCCGGGACCGACATCGTCGAGCCGATCGGACAGCGGCTGGGTGCGGACCTCGCGATCGGGACGCAGGTCGCGATCGATGACGGGGTGTACACCGGGGAGATCGTGTTCTACGCGTACGGCGAGGGCAAGGCCGACGCGATGCGGACCCTCGCCGACGAGCGCGGATACGACCTCGCGGCGAGCTTCGCCTACAGCGACTCGCACACCGACCTGCCGATGCTGGACGCGGTCGGCCACCCCGTTGCGGTCAACCCCGACGCCGAGTTGCGCCGGCTGGCGGCCGAACGCGACTGGCCGACGCTGGACTTCCGCAAGCCGGTCGCGATGCGCGAGCACACCGCCCGGGTGCAGGCGGTCGCCGCCGGTGCCGGCGTCGCGATCGGCGCGGTCGCCCTCGGCCTGACCTGGTACGCCCGCCGGCGGGCGACCCGCCCGTAGCCGTCCGGCGCGCCGCGCGGTCGGGTTGACGACGTACCTACGGTACCGTAACCTACGGATCCGTAGGTACGTCGTCCCGACCCGGCCACTGCGCGGGGTCCACTCGAACGGTTGGAGTCCCATGACCGCCACGCTCGCCTCGCCGGTGCGTCCGGACGAACTGCAGTCGCAGGGCACCGGAATGCGCGTCACGATCGGCGTCTTCGTCGTGGTGCCGCTGCTCGCTGTCCTCGCCGCCGTGCCGATCGCCTGGGGCGGCTGGCTGTCGTGGGTCGACGTAGCGCTCGCGGTGGCGTTCTGGGCGGTGACCGGACTGGGGATCGGCGGTCGGATCGGCTTCGGGCCCGCATCGCGCCGGCGCCGCGCGCG
>CAYMNG010000178.1:0-3185 GCA_964391765.1 uncultured Bifidobacteriaceae bacterium
CGTCGCCGAAACCGTGCTCCTCGAACAGCGACGCCTCCCACAGCGCCGACTCGACCAACGCCTCCGGCGTCGCCTTGCCGTACTTGGTCAGCAGCCGACGGTCCAGCGAGCCGGCGTTGACGCCGATCCGGATCGGCACGCCGGCGCCGGCGGCGGCCCGGGCGATCTGGGCGACCTGGTCGTCGAACGCCTTGATGTTGCCGGGGTTCACCCGCACGCCCGCACACCCGGCGTCGATCGCGGCGAACACGTACTTGGGCTGGAAGTGGATGTCCGCGATGACCGGGATCCCGCTCTTGCGGGCGATCTGGGCCAACGCGTCCGCGTCGTCCTGGCTGGGCACGGCGACCCGCACGACCTGACAGCCCGCTGCCGTCAACTGCGCGATCTGCTGCAGCGTCGCGTTCACGTCCGCGGTGAGCGTCGTGCACATCGACTGGACGCTGATCGGAGCGTCACCGCCGACGGCGACCGGATGGGTCGGGTGCCGCAGCACGACCTGCCGGGTCTTCCGCCGGGGGGCGACGACGGGGGGTGGGACGGCCGGCAGGCCCAGATCGATGCTCACCTGAGTCATTATCCGCCCCGGGGCGAGTCGCTGGCGCTCAGTCCGCCTCCGGCCGGTCAGTCCGCCTCCGGCCGGTCAGTCGAGCGAGAGCGGGGCGACCAGATCCGCCCAGATGACGATCACGCCCATCAGCAGCAGCGCACCGGTGGCGACGTACGCGATCGGCATGAGCCGGGCGAGGTCGACCGGACCGGGGTCGGGCCGGCCGCGCAGCCGCGCGAGCGTCCGACGCACCGCCTCGTACAACGCCCCCGCGACGTGCCCGCCGTCGAGCGGCAGGATGGGGACGAGGTTGAACAAGAACAGGAACAGGTTCAACGACGCGATCAGGCCGAGGAACGTCGCCGCCTTCGCCCGCAACGGTTCGTCCATCGCCGCGATGTCCCCGCCGAGCCGGCTGGCGCCGACCACGCTGACGGGGCTGTCCACTGAGCGCTCCTGGCCGCCGACGAGCGTCTGCGTCACCAGCTCGTACAGCCGCACCGGCAGGCTCACGAGCGCGACGACCGAGCGCGTGGTCAGGTCCCACATGTACGCCGGGACCGCGGTGACCGGCTGCGCCTCCCAGGCGAACTGCGGCATGACCCCCAGGTACCCGGCCGTGACGACCTCGTCCGTCGGGTTCCCCGCGGCGTCGAGGCCCGGGCGCTGAGCGGTGGCCACGGTCACCGGGATCGTCGTCGGTTCGCCGCCACGGTCCACCGTCAGGTCGGCGTGCGCGCCCGGATGCGCTCGGATCCAGGACGTCGCCTCGGCCCAGTCCGCCACCGGCCGGCCGTCGATCGCGACGATCACGTCGCCCGGTCGTAGTCCGGCCACCGCCGCCGGCGAGGGCGAGGACCCGCTCGGACACCGCCCGGACGGCAGGGTCGTCGCGGTCGGCTGGCTCGCGGTCGGCGTGCAGGGCTGGACCGTACCGACCGCGAGCGTCGGCCGCGGCAGCCCGATCCCGACGAGGACGACGCCGAACAGCACGAACGCCAGCACGAGGTTCGTCACCGGGCCGCCGAGCATCACGGCGACGCGCTTGCGCACCGGAAGCCGGTAGAACGCACGGGACTCCTGACCCGGTTCGATCTCCGCCGCCGACTGCCGGCGGGCGTCGTCGGCCAGCTGCGCGAACCGGCCGGTGGTCGTCGCCCGCACGCGGCCATCGGGTCCGGGGGGGAGCATCCCGATCATCCGGACGTAGCCGCCCACCGGCACGGCCTTGACCCCGTACCGCGTCTCGCCGCGCACGCGCGACCACACCGTCGGACCGAAGCCGATCATGTACTCGGTCACCTTCACGCCGAACCGCTTGGCCGGCAAGAGGTGCCCGAGTTCGTGCGCGGCGATCGATAATCCGATCAACAGGGCGAAGACGACGATGCCGGCCAGTTCAACCACGGCGAACCGCCTCCCTCCAGGCCCGGTCCGCGACCCGCGCGTCGGCACGCGCGCGCGCCCAGGCGTCTGCGGACAAGACGTCCGCCAGCGTCACGGCGTTCCCGTCGACCCACCGCGAACCGGGCGCATCTGCCGCGGCGGCCAGGTGCTCGTCGACGATCGCCGCCACCGTCGGGACGATGTCCACGAACCGCAGGTCACCGCGCAGGAACGCGGCGACGCACGCCTCGTCGGCCGCGTTCATGACGGACGGGGCGGTGCCACCCAGCGTCCCCGCGCGGCGCGCGAGCCGCACGGCCGGGAACGCGTCGTCGTCGAGCGGGAAGAACTCCCACGTCGACGCGGCCGTCCAGTCGCAGCCGCGCGCGGCGTCGGCGATCCGATCGGGCCACCCCAGCCCCAACGCGATCGGGATGCGCATGTCCGGCGGACTGGCCTGCGCGAGGGTCGAACCGTCGACGAACTCGACCATCGAGTGCACGACGGACTGCGGATGGACGACGACGTCGATCCGGTCGAAGGGCACGTCGAACAGCCAGCACGCCTCGATGACCTCCAGACCCTTGTTCATCAACGTGGCCGAGTTGACGGTCACCAGGGGACCCATCGACCAGGTCGGGTGCGCGAGCGCCTGCTCGACCGTGACCGTGGCCAGCCGATCGGGGGGCCACCCGCGGAACGGCCCGCCACTGGCGGTGACGACCAGGCGACGGACCTCGCCCGCCGTGCCGGCGCGCAGTGCCTGCGCGAGTGCGCTGTGCTCGGAGTCGACGGGAACCACCTGCCCCGCAGCGGCCAGCGCCTTGACCAACGGCCCGCCGACGATCAGCGACTCCTTGTTCGCCAGCGCGAGCGTCGACCCGGCCCGCAGTGCGGCGAGGGTGGCCATGAGCCCGGCCGCGCCGGCGATCGCGTTCAGCACGACATCGCAGTCGGCCGCGGCGAGGTCGACGATAGCGTCCGGACCGGCGTGGATCCGCGGTCCGTCGGCCGGGTCCAGCCCCGCGCGGACGCGTTCGGCGGCGATCGCCGCACCGAGGTCGCGCGCGGCCGTCGGGTCAGCGACCGCGACGACCGGGACGTCGAACGCGACGGCCTGCTCGGCCAGTAGCGCCACCGACCGCCCTCCGCCGGCGATCCCGTCCACCGCGAACCGGTCGCGATTTCGCCCGATCACGTCCAGCGCCTGGGTCCCGATCGAGCCGGTGCTGCCCAGGAGCACGACGCG
>CAYMNG010000179.1:0-3106 GCA_964391765.1 uncultured Bifidobacteriaceae bacterium
GCCGAGCGCGCCGGGCCCACGGCTACCTCACGATGACGGAACGTTCCCGGCTCTCGGAGCTGAGCGGAACCGTTCGGCGACTCGACGAGGAGTTGCGCCGGCTCCGCCCCGATCCACCGCCGTGACCGGCCCGGAGCGCGACGTGGTCCCGCGCGCGCCCCGCCCCGCCAGCGGACCACTCAGAGCGTTCGGTCATCCCGTCGTCGGCGCCATCGTTGCGGTCGCCGCGGTGGGCGCGCTCGTCGCGCGGTTCGCTATTCGTAGCCCCTTGTGGCTCGACGAGGCCCTCAGCGTCGACATCGCGAAGCTGCCGATCTCACGCATGGCGGCAGCCCTCCGCCACGACGGCCACCCGCCGCTGTACTACGTGTTGCTCCACGGTTGGATGCGGGTCGTCGGCACCAGCGACCTCGCGGTGCGCTCGCTGTCGGGCATCATCTCGCTCGCCACGCTGCCACTCGCGTATCGAACCGGACGCCGCCTCGGCGGGCCCGACCTGGGTTGGATCACCGTGGCGGCGCTCGCGCTGTCGCCGTACTTCCTGCGTTACGGCAGCGAGACGCGCATGTACGCGCTGGTGATCCTGCTGGTGTTCGCGGGTTACCTCCTCATCGCCGAGACGCTCGACCCCGACGATCCCGCCGGCCTCAGCGCACCCCGAGCCGTCGCGATCACGGCGGTCACCGCGGCCTTGCTGTGGAGCCACTACTGGTCGATGTGGTTGGTGGCGGCGGTCGGACTGCTGCTCCTGGGTCGGGTCGTGCTGATTCGACGGCGCCAGTCGCGCTGGGACCGCGTCGGGCTGCTCACCATCGCTGCAATGGCGTTGGGAGCCGCGACCTTCGTGTTGTGGCTCCCGGTGCTGGCCTACCAGGCCGCGCACACCGGCACACCGTGGGCCAAGGCGTTCCGACCGTCCGCCATGATCATGTCGTCGATCCAGGAGTTCACCGGCGGGCCGTACTCGGAGCCGCAACTCCTGATGTACCTGGCGATCGCGCTGCTCGTCGTCGGCGTTCTGGGGACTGGCAGCGCGCGGCGATTCATCGACCTCGACGTCCGGACCCAACCGGACGCACGCGTGCCCGCGCTCGTGATGGTCGTCACCATGGCGGTCGCGTCGGTCGTCGGCATCGCGACGCGCAGCGCGTTCTCACCTCGTTACGCCGCGATCTACTTCCCGCTCTTCATCCTCGTGGTTGCCCTGGGCCTCAGCCGGATGCCGTGGGGCGTGCCCCGCAACGTGGTCATGGTCGGGTTCACGGCCTTGTCGCTCGTCGGCCTCGGACTGACGTTCCGCCTGACCCGCACCCAGGCGGGCGACATCGCCGCGGCCATCGGCGCCTCGCACGCAGGGTCCGCGATCGTCGTGACGTGCCCCGACCAACTCGGCCCGTCCGTGCGGCGTGCCGTCCCGACGTCGACCGAGGTGACGACCTACCCGCGCTTCGGCGATCCGCGGTTCGTCGACTGGGTCGACTACGCCGAGCGCAACCGGCGCAACGACCCGCAACGCTTCGCGACCGAACTGTTGCAGAGGGCAGGTGACCGCCCCATCTTCGCGGTGGTCAACAACGGCTATCTGACCCTCGGGAATCAGTGCGCGGAGCTCGTCGCGGCATTGGGTCGCGAACGCGTCCCGGTACTGCTCCGCGACGCGGATGCCGCTCGATACTTCGAAGCGATGTCGTTGTACGTGTTCCGACCACCGGCCCACTGACCCCCACCTCTTCCGATCTGTGGGTGGAACACGACAACGATCGTCACTTCCCACCCACAGAACGCGTGGGGGGGCGGGGGACCTGCCGGGCGTCGCCGGAGTTGCGCCCGTCGTGGCCGAAGCGGATCCAGTCGACCAACGAGGTCGTCGGCGCCTTCGTGCGCCACACGAGCAGTTGTCCGTCGCGGCGCGTGATCGCCATCTCCGCGAGACCGTCGCCATCGAGGTCACCGAAGCCCGGCGTGCCGACCGTCCAGCCGCCGGTCAACTTCGGGTACCCCGGCGCGTCGTTGCCGTCGGCGTCGACCGCGTCGAGCAGCGACACGCCGTGTCCGGCCACGACGTCGCGGTCGCCGTCGCCGTCGATGTCGACGATCGCGGGGCTCACGAAGAACGCCAGGTCTCGCGTCCGGTGGGGGAAGCCGCGCAACACTCCGCCGGAGCGGCCGTCCCATGCCATGAGCTGTGTGTCGCCGGTCTGGTGGCCGGGCAGCAACGTATCGAGCGCCCGTCCGAGGCCGGCGGTCGGCGCTGCGATCTCCGGCGCAGCGTCGCCTCGGAGGTCGCCAAGGCTCGGCCCACCGAACGCCGCGGCGACCAGCCCACCGTCGTGGCTCGTGGCGCGTGCGCCGAAGGGCGATCCCAACCAGGCTGGGGCCGCGGGCTGGCCGAACAGCTGGTAGATGCTGCGACCCGCCACATTGAAGACCTGCACCGGTCCCGCAGACGACGCCGTGACGACCTCGGGGCGGCCGTCGCCGTTCACGTCACCGATCGCCGCTTGGGTGTTGATGCCGTCGCCCACGGTCGGCAGCACCGCGGTCTTGATCATCGCGACCTTCACGGGCCAACCGGGCAGGTAGGCGCCGTCGTCGGGGTGCGCCTTCGATCTGTCGATGGACCCTCGGTGCGCAGTGCCATCACCCCAGATCGCATAGAGCCTGGTGTTGCCGCTGACCCCGGGGAGCCCCAGCGGTGGGAAGGCGGCGACCGGCTCGGGGTACTCCTCTTGTGACCCCACCACGATCTCGGCCTTGCCGTCACCGTTGAGGTCCGCGACGGCAGGCGTGACCACTAACTCGCCTCCCTGAAGCACGTCGGTACGGAACGTCACCTGATGCGACCTGCGGTCGACCGACTTCACGGTGGCGGGGTCGACCAGCAGCACCGGGAAACCCCTGACCGCCTTGCCGTTGAGGTGCCACGCGTAGATGTGGCGGTCCATTGCCGCCGCGATCAACTCGTCACGGCCGTCCCCGTCGAGGTCGCCCGCGGCGACCTGGGCAAGGATCCCGCGCTTCGATCGGTTCGCCTCATCGGTCGAGCGCTGCTGGGAGAACCGTGGATCGATCGACACACGCATCCGCTGCCGGCCTGACCGATCCC
>CAYMNG010000180.1:0-3074 GCA_964391765.1 uncultured Bifidobacteriaceae bacterium
GCCATCTCCGGCCCCTTCAGGCCGCGATCGCGGTACGGGTACGACATCGGAACGCGGTAGACCTCGGGCGCGAACGGGCCGAAGGAATGCTTGTAGGGCATGGATTTCGCCGTCAACGCCATCGTCAGGTTCGTCCGGCCGTGATATCCGTGCTCGACCACGACCACCGCCTGCCGCCGCGTGTAGGCGCGGGCGATCTTCACGGCGTTCTCGACCGCCTCGGCGCCGGAGTTGAACAGGGCGGAGCGCTTCTCGTGGTCACCGGGGGTGAGTCGGTTGAGGGCCTCGCACACCTCGACGTACCCGGCGTACGGCGTGACCATGAAACACGTGTGGGTGAGCGCCGCCGCCTGCGCTCCGACGGCCGCCGCCACGTCGGGGTTGGCGTTGCCGACGGTCGTGACCGCGATGCCCGAGCCCAGGTCGATCAGCTGGTTGCCGTCGACGTCGCGCAGGATCGCCCCACCCGCGCGCTCGATGTACACCGGGAGGCCGACGCCGACCCCGGCCGACACGGCAACGGTCTTGCGCGCGTGCAACTCCTGCGAACGCGGCCCGGGGATCTCGGTGACGAGGCGTCGTGCCTGTTCCAGTCCGTTCACGGTGTCGGTGGCGACGGTCATTCGGTCCTCCCAGGGTCGGCCCGGCTCGGGCGATGGCCACGCCGACCACGAAGGTCGTCGGCCCGGCTCGGGCACATCGAGCCTATGGCGCGGCCCCGGGCCAGAACAGTCCACATCGGACAGTGTGGTGGGCTAGCCTTGTCCGACTCGTTGGAGGTCCGGGTGCCGCTCACCGTCGCGCAGGTCGTCGACCTGCCGGAACTGAACCTCGTCGTGCGAACCGACGACGTGCCGCTGGACCGCGAGGTCCGGTGGGTCGCGGTCTCCGAGCACCTGGACCCGACGCCGTGGCTCGCCGCGGGCGACCTCCTCCTCACCACGGGGCTGGCCCTCACCGGTACCGCCGGCGAGGCCGAGGGGTACGTCGACCGACTCGTTCGCGCGGGCGTGGCCGCCCTGGGGTTCGGCACCGGTCCGGATCGCCTGCCGCACCGATCGGTGCCGGCGGGACTGGTCGCGGCCGCCCAGGCCGCCGCGCTCGCGGTGTTCGAAGTGCCCGAACCGGTGCCGTTCGTCGCGTTGAGCAAGGCGGTGTCGCGACTGCTGTCGGCGGAGGAGTACGCCGAGGCCGGCGCGGCGTTCGACACCCAACGTCGCCTCGTCCGTGCCGCGCTGGCCGAGGACCGCGACCGGGGTGCCGAGTCGATCCTGCGGGTCCTCGTCCGGCACTTCGACGGGTTCGCGTGCCTCGTGGAGCCCGACGGCCGGGTCCGCGTCGCCCAACCGGCGTCGGCCGCCGGGCGCGTCGGCGAGGTGGCGGAGCAGATCGAGCGCCTGCGGTCGCGGGGCTTACGCGGGTCCGCGTCGTTGTCGAGCGCGACCGAGCACGTCAGCATCCAGCCGATCGGCATACGAGCCGTCGACGCGTACCTGGTCGTCGGCTCGCCGCGAACGGCCCGGGCGGTCGACCAGGGGGTGCTCACCCTCGCGGTCTCGCTGCTGGCCTGGCCCGCGGACGTCGACCCGGCCTGGCATCGAGTCCTGGTCCGGTGCGCGCGCGCATGCGGCCTGGACGGCCGAACGCTGGCCGCCGTCGGGTTCGCTGGCATCGACCCGTCGCACTGCGCGGCGATCGTCGTGCGTGGGCAGTGGGACGGGTTCGCATCGGCGTCCGCCGACCTCGTCCTCGCCCCGGCCGACGATGCTGGAGCGTGGGAGGGCTTCGTCGCCGTCGCCGCCGACGGGTCGCTGCCCGGTGCGCTGGCCGGGCTCGCGACCGCACGGGTCGAGGCGGGGGTGTCGAGCGCCCGGGACCTCACCGACCCGGCGAACGTCGCCCAGGCCTTCGCCCAGGCGCACCGCGCGGTGCGGGGCACCGGGATCCACCGGCACGAGGACGGGCCGGCTGCGAGCCTGGTCGACCTGGTGGACGCGGCCCGCACCGCCGCCTGGGCAACGGAGTACCTCGGTCCGTTGGCCGAGAGCGACGAGTCGGCCGACCTGCTCGACACGGTGGCGGCGTGGTTGGCCTGCCATGGGCAGGTCGACGCCGCGGCCCATCGGCTGGGCATCCATCGGCACACGGTCCGCCATCGCCTGCGCCGCGCCGAGGCGCTGCTGGCGCGGTCGCTCGAGGATCCGCAGGTGCGCGCCGACCTGTGGTTCGCGATTCGCGCGGGTGACGCGTAACGCGCTACCCCGGCGCGGCCGGCGGCCGGACGCCACCGACCGGTCGTCACCTGCCTGACGGCGGTCGACGGGCTAGGGTTCGTGGCCGTGAATCCAGGCCGATTGGCGGCGTTCAGCGACGGCGTGCTCGCGATCGTCATCACGATCATGGTGCTGGGCCTGCAACTGCCGCCGAGTGGAGCGCCGCCGACGTTCGCGGCCCTCGTCGACGCCGGCACGGTCCCCACGCTGTTGGCGTACGTCCTGAGCTTCGCCTACGTGGCGATCTACTGGAACAACCACCATCACCTGCTGACGATGGTGTCGAACGTGACCGGTCCGGTGATGTGGGCGAACATGCACCTGCTCTTCTGGCTGTCGCTGGTGCCGTTCACGACGGCGTGGATGGGCCGCAACGTCGGCGCGTCGGCCCCGGCCGTGCTCTACGGCGTCGTTCTGCTGCTGTGCGCCTACGCGTACTTCCTGCTGACGCGCGCGATCATCCGGACCGGTACGGCGGGGTCGGGGTTGGTCCGCAACGTCGGCTCGGACCGGAAGGCCACCGTCTCGGTCGCGCTGTACGTGGTCGGCGTCGTACTGGCGGTCGCGTGGACGCCGGCCGCATACGCCGCGTACGGGCTGGTTGCCCTCATGTGGATCGTCCCCGATCGCGGCATCGAACGCGCCGCGCTCGACGACACGTGACGGTCACGGACGAGCGCGACCGTCGGCGGGGTGCCGGTGACCGCGGGCCGATGACGGACAATGGCCCGATGACCTCGCCGCGTCGCGTCGTGCTCCTGGGCAGCACCGGCTCGATCGGGACCCAGGCGCTGGACGTGA
>CAYMNG010000181.1:0-3002 GCA_964391765.1 uncultured Bifidobacteriaceae bacterium
GCAAGGTGCAGCTTCGGTCGCGTGCGCAGTCGCGACTTGGAGCGCAGGGCGACGCTCCACGCCGGCAGTTCGTCGAGCGCGAAGACGGTCGAGAGGGCATCGAGGTACGTACGCGCGGTCTTGGGGTCGAGTGTTCCGCCGTCGGCGGAGACGTCGGCACATAGACGTTCGACGGTCGGCTCGCCGGCGACGTTGCGGGCGACCGACTCCAGCAGCCGGCGTAGGCGCACCGGGTCGTGCCGGACCCCGGTGGCCAGCGGGATCGCCGACGCGCACAAGTCGTCCAGGTAGGAGCGGTTGAAGGCGATGGCCTGCCGCTCGCTCGCTCCGAGCAGGGCCGGCCATCCACCGGTGACGGCGATGGCCGCCAGATCGGTGTAGGTCCGCTCGCCTCGGCCCGAGGCCGTCGCGCCGGCCGCAAGGTCGCCAAGGGAGACCTGGCGGGAGGAGTTTCCGGACTCGGCTAAGGCCATCGGACGCATCCGCAGGCGGCCGATCCTGCCGGCACCGGAATGGCGCGTCGGGTCCTCCGCAGGCGTGGATGAACCCGACAGGATGAATTGACCGCGCTCACGTCGGTCGTCGATCTCGTGTCGGACGGCGTTCCACAGGTCGGGTGCCAACTGCCACTCGTCGACGAGTCGGGGCGCGGCGCCGACGAGCAGTCCGGCCGGGTCGAGGGAGGCCAGCTCGAGCACGACCGGCCCGGAGTCCAGACGGACGCTGCTGCGCGCGTGCTGCAGCGCGGTCGTCGTCTTGCCGCAACCACGCGGGCCCTCGACGAGCACTCCGCCCAGAGCCGCCAGTAACTCGGTCATCGTGGCGTCGGCGACCCGCGGTCGGTAGTCCACCGCCACATCGTACCTGGTTTCGCAATGATTGCGTTACGCGTAATGCAATCTATTCGTACCCGAGAGTGCAACTCTGGCGGGCGGAGCGACACTCCTCACCCGTGCCGTCGCGGTCCGCGACTGGGAGGTGGTGCACGACACGCCCGGGATCCCGGGCGTGTCGTGCACCACCTCCCAGGAAGCGGGACAAACGGCAGCCGGGGGCGGGCCCTGCGGGAGGACACTGGTGTGATGAGCGACGACGACGCCGGACCACCTCGCACCGACGGGGTGAGCGTGGACCTGTTGACGACGATCGACCTCGGGCCCGAGATCGCGGGCCTGGCCGGTCGCGAACTGCGCATGCGCATGGTGACCATCGATCCCGGCGGGGTCTTCGGTCCGGTCCACGACCATCGGGACCGGCCGGGGGTGGTGTACGTGCTGCAGGGCACGATCACCGACCATCGCGACGGTGTCGCCACCGAGTACGGACCTGGTCCGGGCTGGCCGGAGGACCATCGCACGGTGCACTGGTTGGAGAACCGGGGGACCGTTCCGGCGGTCGAGATCTCGGTCGACATCGTGCGGACCGACGCGGCACGGTGAGCGACGCGAGGTCGGGTCGCTCGCGTGGGCGGTTAGCCTGAGCGCGCGACAGGCAGGCGTCGAGCACGGTGGACCGGAGGACATGTGAGCGATCCGACCGCGGGCGAGCCGTGCACCACGTCCCAGGAAGCGGGACAATCGGCAGTCGAGCCGCCGCCGACCGCCCCGCCGCCGGTCGGGTCGGTCGACGACCCGGTCGCCGTCGCGCTGCGGATGCGCGCGTCCGACGCCGACCGGGACAAGGTCGCCGGCCTGCTCGGCGAGGCGTTCGCCGAGGGTCGACTGACACCGGTCGAGCACTCCGAGCGGCTGGCCGAGGTCTACCGCGCGCAGTCGTACGGCGACCTCGTACCGACGTTGCGCGACCTGCCGGTGCCGGCCGGGACGCTGCCCGTCCCCGCGTCCGCCTCGCCCGTGACGATCGCCCGGCCGGCCGCGGAGTCGGGCGTGCCGGCCGTCCATCCCGATCTCGCCGGGACCGGGGACGGCGCCGCGGTCGCGATCTTCAGCGCGTTCGAGCGGACCGGCGACTGGGTCGTCCCCGACCACCTCGCCGCGACGTGCGTCTTCGGTGGCGGGACGCTGGACCTCAGCGAAGCGCGCCTGACCACCGCCGAGACCGTGATCACCGTCGTGTGCCTGTTCGGCGGCGTGGAGGTGACGGTGCCCGACGGCATGGCGGTGCGCAGCGAGGTCATCGGCGTGTTCGGCGGGACGGAGGTCCCCAAGGACCCGGCGCCAGCCGGCGCGCCGACGCTCGTCCTCAAGGGCGCGGCGATCTTCGGTGGGGTGGAAGTGAAGCGGATCAGTAAGCGGCGCAAGAAGTTCAGACGCTGACGTCGAGCGGCGGCGGGCGCAGCCCCTCCTCCTTCAGCTCCAACGTCGCCAGCGCGCGGATGACCCGCCGGTCCTGCCGCCGCCAGGCCCCGGCCGGGTCGTCGTCGATCCGGGCCAGGACGTGCAGCGGCTGTCGGGCCATCGCGCGCAACGCGAACAGGTCGAGGTCCTCGTTCGCGTCCACGAATCGCTGTGCCGCGGTCGCCCGACGCACGAACGCCAGGCGGATCGGCACCCAGAAGACCGCGAAGGACGCGATCGCGACGAGCGCGAGCGCGACGGACAAGAACATGGCGAGCTTGCCGACCGCGTCCACCTCGGCCTGGCCGGCCGCCGCGATCGCCAGGGTCGCCGAGGTCATGCCGTCGAACGGCGCGCTCAGCGAGTCCCCGATCAGGGGCACCGAGCCGAGCGCGTCCGCCGCGGAGTCGATGTTGACCGCGAGGTCGGTCGCGCCGTCGACGACGGCCTGCCCGGGGGTCGCCAGGTTGAGGACGAGGTCGTGGAGGCGGAACGCGGCCCAGACCCACACGGCCGACCAGGTGACCAGCCACGCGTCGCCGACCGCCTGCCGGGTCCGGCGGGCCGGGATATCGGAGTAGACCTTCATGGACGGCAGCCTGCCGGGTTTCGCCGACGAATGCTCGGACGCGTAAGGTTCGGCGGTGACTGCTCGCGAGGACCTGCGCAACATCGCCATCATCGCCCACGTCGACCACGGCAAGA
>CAYMNG010000182.1:0-2847 GCA_964391765.1 uncultured Bifidobacteriaceae bacterium
ACGTGTGGCCACCGGCGATCAACGCGACGGTCTCCTCGTCGTCCATGGCCATGCGCGCGAACGTCTCTCGGATGTCCTTTGCCGCGGCCCGGGCGATCGGCTCGCCGTTCGGCCCCTCGGGGTTGACGTAGATCAACCCCATCTGGACGGCCGCGAGCGGGTTCTCCAGGTCGCGGTCGCCGCTGTACCGCTGGTCACCGAGCCAGGTCGCCTCCGCGCCCCAGTACGTGTCGTCCGGCTCGTAGACGTCGGCGCGTCCGCCACCGAAGCCGAACGTCGCCAGTCCCATCGACTCCAGGGCGACGTTCCCGGCGAGGATGATGAGGTCCGCCCACGACAGCGCCCGGCCGTACGTGCGCTTCACCGGCCACAGCAGGCGTCGGGCCTTGTCCAGGTTCGCGTTGTCCGGCCAACTGTTGATCGGCGCGAACCGCTGCTGGCCCGTCCCGCCGCCCCCGCGACCGTCGCTGACCCGGTAGGTACCCGCACTGTGCCAGGCCATCCGGACGAACAGCGGGGCGTAGGTGCCGTAGTCGGCCGGCCACCAGTCCTGGGAGTCGGTCATCAGCGCCGCGAGGTCGGCCTTCACGGCGGCCAGGTCCAGCGTGGCGAACGCGGCCCGGTAGTCGAAGTCCGGGCCCATCGGATCACCGGCCGGCGGATTGGCGTGCAGGATCGACAGATCGAGGCGACCCGGCCACCAGTCGGCGTTCGTCGGGCCGCCGGGTCCGTGGGCCACCGGGCAGTTCGTCGCGTCAGGCATCGTGACCTCACCTCGTCGAGGGCGGGGCGCCTCGTCGTGACGCCGTGTCGACCCACGTCGACCGTGCCCCAACTGCACGACGGAATCAAGTCGGCAAGTCAGCCGGGTGCCGGCGGCGTTGGACTATGGGACGTGCGCGCAGGTCACCGTCGAAAACCGCGATCAGCCGCGTCGGCGTCCCACAAAGCGGGACAAACGGAAAGGGGACGGGGGACGGGGGTCAGGGGCGGGGGCGGCCGGCGCCGCTCGGCCGGCGCTGCTCGGACGGCACCGGGTCGGCCGGCACCGGGTCGGCTCGACCGGCGGGCCGTACCGCCGGCATCGCTCGACCGGCCGCGTCGCGGACGAGGGCGGCGAGCGCGGCGAACTCGTCCGCGCGGGTGGTGGACTTGCGTCGAGCCAACACGACGCTGCGACCGGGCACCGGCGCGACGAACCGTGCGACCCCCAGGTGCGCGTCCCGCGCCTCGATGCGCACGGCGCTGTCGGGCAGGAACGTCATCCCCAGTCCGACCGACACCAACTGGACGATCGTCGACAAGGACGCCGCTCGCGCCGACGACTCGCCGGCCCCGGTCACCCCGGCCGACAGGCACACGTCGATCGTCTGGCTGCGCAGGCAGTGGCCCTCGTCGAGGAACAGCAGGTCGTCCTCGCGCAGTTCGTCGGCCCGCACGTCCCCCCGACCGGCCCACGGGTGGTCGGCCGGCACCGCCAGCACGAAGTCCTCGTCGTACAGCGGGTCGACGACGATCCGGCGATCGGCCAGCGGCTCGGCGAGGACGGCGACGTCGATCGCCCCGATCGTCAGCGCGTCCAGCAGACGATCGGTCTGGTCCTCGTGGACGTGCAGTTCGAGATCGGGCGCCTGGACCTGCAGTGCCGGCAGGAGGGACGGCAGCAGGTACGGGGCGACGGTCGGGATGACGCCGAGGTGGAACGGCCCGACCAACCACGCATCGGGCTGCGCCGCGGTGGCGAACGCGTCGGCGGCGTCGATCGCTGCCCGGGCCAGCGGCAACAACCGCGCGCCGTCCGCGGTCACCAGGACCCGGCGCGGGTTGCGTTCGATGAGCCGGACGCCGAGCTTGGCCTCCATGCCCGACAGCGTCTGGCTCAACGTCGGCTGCGAGATGCCCAGCGAGGCGGCCGCGTCGCCGAAGTGCTGCAGGCCGGCGACGGCGACGAACGCGCGCAGCTGCGCCAACGTCGGGGTCGACCGCACCGGACCTCCCTTTTCATAGCCAGTTCCTATCAAGTGTACACAAGAATGTGATTTGTGTTATCGGAGGAACATCCCTACCGTTGCTCATGTCCGCTCCACCACTCACCACGAGGAAGAGCACATGTCAATCCTGAACACCCAGATCAAGCCGTTCACCGCCACCGCCTACAAGAAGGGCGAGAAGGACTACGTGACGGTCACCGACGCCGACGTGCGCGGCAAGTGGTCCATCTTCTTCTTCTACCCGGCGGACTTCACGTTCGTCTGCCCGACCGAGCTCGGCGACATGGCCGACCTGTACTCCGACTTCACGGCCCTCGGCGTCGAGATCTACGGCGTCTCCACGGACACCCATCACGTGCACAAGGCCTGGGCCGACGCGTCCGAGACGATCGGCAAGATCGAGTACTACCTCGTCGGCGACCCGTCGTGGACGATCACGACGAACTTCGACAACCTGCGCGAGGGAGTCGGCCTGGCCGACCGCGGCACGTTCCTCGTCGATCCCGACGGCGTGATCCAGTACCTGGAGATCACCCCGGAGGGCGTCGGCCGCAACGCCGCCGAACTGCTGCGCAAGGTCAAGGCCGCCCAGTACGTCCGCAACCACCCGGGCGAGGTCTGCCCGGCGAAGTGGGAAGAGGGCGAGTCGACCCTCGCGCCGTCGATCGATCTCGTCGGCAAGATCTGACACCCGTCGCCGGCGGGGGTCCAACCGACCCGGGCCCCCGCCGGCGATCCCGACCCGTACCCGCGCGACCGTTCCGATCGCCGCCCTGACAGGAGGAGCCCCCGTGCTCGACGACGCCACCACCACCCAGCTGCGCTCGTACCTGGAGAAGGTCATCGAGCCGATCGA
>CAYMNG010000183.1:0-2846 GCA_964391765.1 uncultured Bifidobacteriaceae bacterium
GGTGTCTCGGCGGCCGCGGTGTCTCGGCGGCCGCGGTGTCTCGGTCGTCGCGGTGTTTCGGTCGGCGCGGTGTTTCGGTCGTCGCGGTGTTTCGGTGGCCGCAGTGTCTCGATCGGCGCGGTGTTTCGGTGGCCGAAGACCCTGCCGCTCAGGACCTTCGCCCCGCCGAACCGTGCGACTCGCGCAATTAGCGTGATCGGGACGGAACGGATCGAAAGGGACCGGACATGCCACAGCAGCCGCTCGCCCAGGTACCCAAGGACGCCCAGTGGTACTGGCAGGAGGAGGGTGCCTGCCGGGCCGCGGACCCGTTGCTGTTCTTCCACCCGCAGAACGAGCGCGGCGCGCAGCGGATCCGCCGGGACCGGGCGGCCAAGACGGTCTGCGCGTCCTGCCCGGTGCGCATGGAGTGCGCCGACTACGCGGTCCGCGCGCGCGAGCCGTACGGGGTGTGGGGCGGGCTGTCGGAGGACGAGCGCGAGCAGATCTACGCCCGTCTGGACTCCCGGCACTACCCGCGCGGGCGCGGCGAGGGCCTGCGTGCCGCCGGCGACGCCGTCGACGCGGCCGTGTCGCCACGGGCCCTGGGCATCGCCTGATCCGCGGTCACCGGCCTCGCGATAGCGTGCGCCGATGGATCTGCTCGGACGTGACTTCCTGCGGGAAGCCGACTTCACCCCCGCCGAACTCGACCACCTGCTGACGCTCGCCGCCGCGCTGAAGGCCGAGCGTCGCGCCGGCACCGAGCGCCAGCGGCTGGTCGGGCGCAACCTCGCGCTGATCTTCGAGAAGACCTCGACCCGCACCCGGATCGCCTTCGAGGTCGCGATCCGGGACCAGGGTGGGCACGCGACCGTCCTGGATCCGGCGAGCAGCCAGATCGGCCACAAGGAGTCGGTCGCGGACACCGCCCGGGTGCTCAGCCGGGTGTTCGACGGCATCGAGTACCGCGGGAGCGCCCAGGCCGTCGTCGAGGAGCTCGCCGAGGCGAGCGACGTCCCGGTCTACAACGGCCTGACCGACCAGTGGCACCCGACGCAGATGCTCGCGGACTTCCTGACGATGCGCGAGCACGCCCGCGACGCGACCGCTCCCCTGCGCTACGCCTACCTCGGCGACTGCCGTTCGAATATGGGCAACTCGCTGCTGGTCATGGGCGCGCTGACCGGGTCCGACGTCCGGCTCGCCGGCCCGGCGGCCCTGCAACCGGACGCCGGGGTGCAGGAGATGGCCCGCGCCATCGCCGCGGCGACCGGCGCCCGGATCCTGGTGACCGACGACGCCGAGGCCGCCGTGACCGGCGCGCAGTTCGTGCACACCGACGTGTGGGTCTCGATGGGCGAGGACCCGGGCGAGTGGGCCCGGCGCGTCGACCTGCTGCGGCCCTATCGGGTCGACCGCGCACTCATGGCGCGGACCGCGGACCCGGCCGCGAAGTTCATGCACTGCCTACCGGCGTACCACGATCAGCGGACCGCCGTCGGCCGGTCCGTCGCGGAGCAGTTCGGTCTCACCGACGGCGTCGAGGTCACCGGCGAGGTGTTCGAGTCGCCGGCCAGCATCGTGTTCGACCAGGCGGAGAACCGACTGCACACGATCAAGGCCGTCCTCGTCGCGACCCTCACGGCCGACTGACCCGACGCGCCGCGTGCCGCCGCGCGTCGCCGGGGACCGCCCCCGGGGTCAGCCGCCGGCCGCCGCCAGGCGCGCGCGCAGGTCGGCCAACTGCCCATGCAGCGCGGCCGGCACGCGGTCGCCGAACTTCGCGAAGTACTCGTCGGTGAGGTCGCACTCGGCCAGCCAGGTCGCCGGATCGACGGCGAACAACTCCGCCTGCGCCTGCGCCGACAGGTCCAGTCCGTCGAGGTTCAGCGCGCCGGCCTCGGGCAGTCGCCCGGTCGGGCCGTCCACGGCCCCCGCCGTGCCCTGCAGTCGGCGCACGACCCACTCCAGGACCCGGGAGTTCTCCCCGAACCCGGGCCAGATGAACTTGCCGTCGGAGTTCTTGCGGAACCAGTTCACCGCGTAGATCCGCGGCAGGTTCGCCGGGTCGGTGAACGTGCCGACCTGCAGCCAGTGGTTCCAGTAGTCGGCCATGTTGTACCCGCAGAACGGCAGCATCGCGAACGGATCTCGCCGCAGGACACCGACGCCGCCGACGGCCGCGGCGGTCGTCTCGCTCGACACCGTCGCGCCGAGGAACACTCCGTGCGCCCAGTCGAACGACTCGGTGACCAGGGGGACGTTCGTCGCCCGGCGGCCGCCGAACAAGATCGCCGAGATCGGCACGCCGGCCGGGTCCTCCCAGTTCGGCGCGATCGACGGGCACTGGCTGGCCGGCGCGGTGAAGCGGGCGTTCGGGTGGCTGGACGGGTCCGGGGAGGCCGGCGTCCAGTCGTTGCCCTTCCAGTCGATCAGGTGCGCGGGGGCATCGTCGGTCAGGCCCTCCCACCACACGTCGCCGTCGTCGGTCAGCGCGACGTTGGTGTAGATGCAGTTGGCGTGCAGGGTGCGCACGGCGTTGGCGTTCGTCGACATCCCGGTGCCGGGCGCGACGCCGAAGAAGCCGGCCTCGGGGTTGATCGCGTACAGGCGCCCGTCCTCGCCGAACCGCATCCAGGCGATGTCGTCGCCGACGGTCTCCACGCGCCAGCCCGGGACGGTCGGCTCGAGCATCGCCAGGTTCGTCTTGCCGCACGCCGACGGGAACGCCGCGGTGACGTAGTGCTCGGTGCCCTCCGGCGCGGTGAGCTTGAGGATGAGCATGTGCTCGGCCAGCCACCCCTCGTCACGCGCCATGGTCGAGGCGATGCGCAGCGCGAAGCACTTCTTGCCCAACAGGGCGT
>CAYMNG010000184.1:0-2745 GCA_964391765.1 uncultured Bifidobacteriaceae bacterium
CGTCCACGTCGACGGCGAGCTTGGCCCACGGCTGCTTGCGCAGCGCCTCCGGCAGTTCGGAGGCCTTCGCGGCGAGGTCGCGCACATGGCCGACCGAGGCCAGGACCGTGTACTCCGGCCCCAGGTAGCCGGCGATCTTCTTCGCCTTCGCCGGCGACTCCACGATCACCAGGGTTGTGTCCGACACGAATCCTCTTCCATCGCCGCTTCCGCCGCGCCCGGGGTGGACGTGGCGACGCCGTGCTCCGGCCTGCCGGGGCGGAGTCTGACGGTACGACAGCCCGTCCTGTCAACTCCGCAGCGGGCCGGACTTGCCCCGCGCGCGTCGCCATGGCACAGTGAACGACTGTTCACCCTCATTCGCACCGGGACCCATGACCGCCAACCTCCTCCGCCGACCGACGGCGACCAGCACCGCTCGCCGACCGACGGCGGCGATCGTCACCGTCCTCGCCCTCGCCGGCATGTCCGTGTCGGTCATGCAGACACTGCTCGTCCCGCTGATCCCCGAACTCCCCGCCCTCCTGGGGGTCGGCGCCGAGGACGCGTCCTGGCTCATCACCGCGACGTTGCTGGCCAGCGCCGTCGCGACACCGAGCCTGGCCCGGCTGGCGGACATGTTCGGCAAGCGCCGGATGATGCTCGCGAGCCTGGCCGCGTTGATCGCCGGGAGTGTCGTCGCCGCGGTGGGCTCGTCGCTGCCGACGATGATCCTCGCCCGGTCCCTGCAGGGCTGCGGCATGGCGCTCATCCCGATCGCGATCAGCATCATGCGCGACGAACTGCCGCGCGAACGACTGGGGTCGGCCGTGGCCCTGGTCAGCGCGACGTTGGGCATCGGCGCGGCCGTCGGCCTGCCACTGTCCGGGGTCATCTACGCGTACCTGGGCTGGCACGCGCTGTTCTGGCTGTCGGCCGGATTCGGCGCCGTGCTCGCCATCGCCGTCGTGCGCGTCGTCCCGGAGTCGCCGATCCGCAGCGGCGGGACGTTCGACGCCGTCGGCGCGGCCTTGCTGTCCGGCATCCTCGTCGGTCTGCTGCTGGGGATCACGAAGGGGGGCACGTGGGGTTGGGCCAGCCGGCCCACGCTGCTGAGCTTCGCGATCGCGCTGGCCCTGCTGGCGATCTGGCTGCCGTGGGAACTGCGCGTACGCGAGCCGCTGGTCGACGTGCGGACCTCCGCCCGGCGCCCGGTCCTGCTCACCAACGTCGCGTCGTTCCTGGCCGGGTTCGCGATGTACTGCAACATGCTGACGACGACCGAGCAGTTGCAGCTGCCCACCACCACCGGCTACGGCTTCGGCCTGACCGTCACGGTCGCCGGACTGGCGATGGTGCCGGCCGGCGTCACGATGGTCGTGATGGCCCCGGTCTCGGCGGCCGTGACCCGCCGGTTCGGCCCGCGGATCACCTTGGCGACCGGTGCCGGCGTCCTCGCCCTCGGCTACGTCGGTCGGGTGTTCGCGATGGCCGAGGTCTGGCAGATCGTCGTCGGCGCGGTCGTCGTGTCGGCGGGGACGGCGATCGCGTACGCCGCGATGCCGCTGCTGATCATGCGCGCGGTCCCGGTCGAGGAGACCGCGGCGGCCAACGGGCTGAACACCGTCGTGCGCGCGGTGGGGACCTCCACCGCCAGTGCGACGATCGCCGCGATCCTCACCGCCGTCACGGTCGACGTCGGCGGCCTCGCCCTGCCGACCGCCCAGGCGTTCGCGCTCGTGTTCGTGCTGGCCGCGATCGCCGCGGTCGCCGCCGGATCCATCGCGCTCCTCATCCCGAGTCGGACGACGCCGGACGCCGGCGACGCTGCCGACGACCTCGACGCTGCCGGCGACGCTGCCGCCGCGAGCGGCTCGGCGCCAGCACCGATACCCGCACCAGCACCGTGAGCACGCGCGATCGGGTGCTCACGGCCGCGCAACGGCTGTTCGCCGAGCGCGGGTACGCCCGTGTCAGCATCCGTCAGATCGCCGCGGAGGCCGGCGTGTCCCCGGCGCTGGTCATGAAGCTCGGCGGCAGCAAGGAGCAGATCTACGCCGACGCCACGCCCCCGCGGCAGTCGCCACTGGGTCCGGACTGGCCGGACGACCGCGTCGGCGTCGAACTGGTCCGCCGGGTCCTGGCCCGTCGTGCCGACGACGCGGTTGAGCCGTGGCTGCAGGCGCTGCTCGAGGTGCTGGACGCACCGGATCCGGCGGCGGCCACCGACCGGTTCACGGCGCAGTTCGTCGCGCGGATCGCGGACCGAGTCGGGGATCGGCCTCGGCGCACCCAGCGCGCCGAACTCGTGGCGGCGATGCTGCTCGGCCTGGCCAGCGCCGCCCGGCCGCTGCGCCTGCTCGACGACGACGAGGACTGGACCATCGCCCGTTACGGCGAACTGGTCCAGTCCCTCATCGACGGTTGACCGGGCGCGCGCACCCGCCGGGGCGCAGAGGTCACCGGGGCGAGATCGCGCCGACCGCCACGGGGTGAACCGGACTCAGCCGCCCGACCTCAGGAGCCGACCGCGATCGGGCGCCGCTTGGAGACCACCACGGCGGCCACCACGATGAGCACCGCGACCAACGCGATCGCCCAGCGCAGCGGCGTGTTCGCCGACGCGCCGATGCTCAACGTGACCACGGCCGGCGCGATGAGCAGCGCGACCAGGTTCATCACCTTGATCAGGGGGTTGATCGCCGGGCCGGCGGTGTCCTTGAACGGGTCGCCGACCGTGTCGCCGATGACGGTCGCGGCGTGCGC
>CAYMNG010000185.1:0-2704 GCA_964391765.1 uncultured Bifidobacteriaceae bacterium
CGACGTCGTCGTAGCGGGCGAGGTCGGCCATCACGGCGCTGGGTCCGCGCCAGTGCATCACGACGTACGGCACTGTCAGCCCGGCGACCGTGTCGTACATCGCCGGGTCGGCCAGCCCACCGCTGACGTCGTTGACGATCCGCGCGCCGGCCGCGACGGCCGTCGCGGCGCAGCGCGCCCGCATCGTGTCGATGCTGACGACGACACCGGCGTCGGCCAGGGCCGACACGACCGGCAGCACGCGGGCGATCTCCTCCTCGACGGGGATCCGGTTGGCACCGGGTCGGGTCGACTCCCCGCCGACGTCGACGACGTCGGCGCCGTCGCGCCACAGCGCCAGGCCCTGCGCCACCGCCCGGTCGGTGTCCAGGTAGCGGCCGCCGTCGGAGAACGAGTCGGGAGTGACGTTGAGCACCCCCATGACCGCGGCGCGGTCGAGCGCCACCAGCGCGGCGGGCAGCCCGGCCGGGCGTCCGGTCATCGGCCGATGATCAGTGCCATGGCCTCGGCGCGGGTCGTGTGGTCGCGCAGACTGCCGCGGACCGCGCTCGTGACCGTCCGCGCCCCCGGCTTGCGGACCCCCCGCATCGACATGCACAAGTGCTCGGCCTCCAGGACGACGATCGCCCCGCGCGGCTCCAGGATGCGCATGATCGCGTCGGCGACCTGGGTCGTCAGCCGCTCCTGCACCTGCGGACGCTTGGCGAAGACGTCGACCAGCCGAGCCAACTTCGACAGTCCGGTGATCCGCCCGCTGGCGTTGGGGATGTAGCCGATGTGGGCGACCCCGTGGAACGGGACCAGGTGGTGCTCGCACGTGCTGTACAGCTCGATGTCCTTCACCAGGACCATCTCGTCGTGGCCGAGGTCGAACGTCGTCGTCAGGACGTCGTCGGCGGACATCTGCAGGCCCCGGAACATCTCCGCGTAGGCCCGCGCGACCCGGCCCGGGGTGTCGCGCAGGCCGTCGCGGTCGGGGTCCTCGCCGATCGCCACCAGCAGGTCGCGCACGGCGCGCGTCGCCGCCGCCTCGTCGAACGGCCGGCCCGACGCCTCGTCGGTCAAGGTGACCGGATCGACGCCGCTCACGCCGGCTCACCCGCGCCGGCGTCGACGACCTCGGCACTGTCCGCGATGCCGGCGTCAGTGCCGGCGTCAGTGCCGGCGTCAGTGCCAGCATGGCCGTTCGCCGCGGCACGTCCACCCGACGGCCCGTGCCCGTTCGGCGAGCCGTCGCCGGCGGCCGCCTCGGCGGGGGTGCGGACCGGGCCGCGCTCGTCCGGCCGGCGGCGGGCCGACCCCGTCCACGCCGGTCGCGGCTCGCGCAGTTCCAACTCCGCGAAGATCTCCTCGATCTGCGCCTTGTCCAGCGTCTCGCGCTCGAGCAGGGCGAGCACCATCGCGTCCAGGACGTCGCGGTTGGCGACGAGCACGTCGTAGGCCTCCTGGTGGGCGGCCTCGATGAACGCCCGGACCTCCTCGTCGATCGCCGCGGCGACCTGTTCGGAGTAGTCCCGGATGTGCCCCATGTCCCGGCCGAGGAAGACCTCGTTCTGCTCCTGCCCGTACCGGATCGCCCCGAGGCGCTCGGTCATCCCGAACTGGGTGACCATCGCCCGCGCGACCGCGGTCGCCTTCTCGATGTCGTTGGCCGCGCCGGTCGTCGGATCGTGGAAGATCAGCTCCTCGGCCGCCCGCCCGCCGAGCATGTACGCGAGCTGGTTCAGCATCTGGCTGCGGGTCGTGGAGTACTTGTCCTGGTCGGGCAGCACCATCGTGTACCCCAGCGCCCGCCCCCGGGGCATGATCGTGATCTTGTGCACCGGGTCGTTGCCGGGCAGCGCGGCGGCGACCAACGCGTGACCGGCCTCGTGGTAGGCGGTGATCTTCTTCTCCAGGTCGTCCATCACCCGCGTGCGCTTCTGCGGTCCGGCGATGACCCGGTCGATCGCCTCGTCCAGCGCTTCGTCGTCGATCAGCGCACCCGAGCCGCGCGCGGTCAGCAACGCCGCCTCGTTCAGCACGTTGGCCAGGTCGGCCCCGGTGAATCCGGGGGTGCGCCGGGCCACCGCGAGCAGGTCGACCTCCGCCGCGAGCGGCTTTCCCGTGGCGTGGACCTGCAAGATCGCGTGCCGGCCGTTGAGGTCGGGCCGCTCGACGGCGATCTGGCGGTCGAACCGGCCCGGCCGAAGCAGTGCCGGGTCCAGAATGTCCGGTCGGTTCGTCGCCGCGATGAGGATGACGTTCGCGTTCACGTCGAACCCGTCCATCTCCACGAGCATCTGGTTCAGCGTCTGCTCGCGCTCGTCGTGCCCGCCGCCCAGGCCGGCGCCGCGGTGCCGGCCCACCGCGTCGATCTCGTCCACGAACACGATCGCCGGGGCGTTCTCCTTCGCCTGGGCGAACAGGTCGCGAACACGGCTGGCGCCGACCCCGACGAACATCTCCACGAAGTCCGACCCGGAGATCGAGAAGAACGGCACGCCCGCCTCGCCGGCGACGGCCCGGGCCAGCAGCGTCTTGCCCGTGCCCGGTGGGCCGTACAGGAGCACGCCCTTGGGGATCTTCGCGCCGACGGCCTGGAACTTCGCCGGGTCGGCGAGGAAGTCCTTGATCTCCTGGAGCTCCTCGACGGCCTCGTCGGCGCCGGCCACGTCCGCGAAGGTCGTCGCGGGCATGTCCTTGGTGATCATCTTCGCCTTGG
>CAYMNG010000186.1:0-2365 GCA_964391765.1 uncultured Bifidobacteriaceae bacterium
CGGAGTGGCTCACGGACACCGTGCGCGACCTGATGGAGGATGGGCCTCGGCTGGCGGCGATGGGCGCGGCGGCGAGGAGTCACGGCGTGCGCGACGCCGACGAGCAGTTGGCCCGGGTCGTCCTGCGGGTCGCGGGAGGTGACCGGTGAGCGTGACTACTGAACTGGGCCACGTGCACGTCGTGGGGATCTGCGGCGCGGGGATGTCCGGCATCGCCCGGATCCTGGTGGCCCAGGGCGTCACGGTGAGCGGGTCGGACGCCAAGGACAGTCGCCGGCTGCACGCGCTGCGGGCGATCGGAGTCGATGCCCGCGTCGGCCATGATGCCGCGCTCGTCGAAGGCGTCGACACGCTGGTCGTCTCGACGGCCATTCCGCCGGACAACCCGGAGCGGACCGCCGCCCGGGCCGCCGGCATCCGCGAGCTGAGCCGGGCCGAGGCGCTCGCCGCGGTCATGGCGGGCAGCCGCGGGGTCGCCGTCTCCGGCACGCATGGCAAGACGACGACGACGTCGATGCTGACGGTCGCGCTCCAGCACTGCGGCCTGGATCCCTCGTTCGCCATTGGAAGCGAGTTGAACGAGTCGGGGTCGAACGCCCACCTGGGGTCCGGCGACGTGTTCGTCGTCGAGGCGGACGAGAGCGACGGCGCCTTCCTCGTCCTGGACCCCATCGCCGCGATCGTCACGAACGTGGAGGCGGACCACCTGGACCACTGGGGGACCTATGACGCGGTCGAGCGGGCGTTCGAGTCCTTCGTCCGCGCGATCGGCGATCGCGGCGGGTTCGCGGTGGTGTGCGTGGACGATCCCGGTGGTGCGCGGCTGGCCCGGGTGGCGCGGGCGGCGGGGGTGGACGTGCGGACCTACGGCGAGTCCGCGGACGCGGACTACCGCATGGTCGACGCGCGGCACACCGACAGCGGCTGGGCGTTCGACACGGTGCACGAGGGCGTGCGCTTCGGCGAGATCGTCCTGCGCGTCCCGGGCCGGCACAACGCGCTCAACGCGCTGGCGGCCTTCGTCACCGGACTCGGCCTGGAGTGCGCGGCCGTCGACCTGCGCGCCGGGCTGGCCGCGTTCAGCGGGACGCGCAGACGGTTCGACTTCAAGGGCCAGTCCGGCGGAGGCCGCGTCTACGACGACTACGCCCACCACCCCACCGAGATCGCCGCAACCTTGCGTGCGGCCCGCGAGGTCGTCGGCTCGGGGCAGCTGGTGGTCGCGTTCCAGGCGCACCACTACTACCGCACCGCGATGTTCGTCCGTGAGTTCGGCGAGGCGTTGGGACTGGCCGACCAGGTCGTCGTCCTGGAGGTGTTCGCGCCCGGCGAGACGCCGATCCACGGGGCCAGCGGCCAGACCATGGCGGCCAACGTCCCCCTGCCTGCGGACCAGGTCGTCTTCGAGCCGTCCTGGTCGGCGGTCGCCGGGCACCTCGTCGCGCGTGCCCGGCCAGGTGACCTGGTCATGACGCTCGGCGCCGGCGACATCGGCATGATCGGAGCGCAGGTCGTCGAACTGCTGCGGTCGGCGGACGGATGAGCGCGCCGACCGTCGACTGGTCGACCTCCTCCCCGCCGTACCGCCACCCGGTCCTCGCGCCGCGCCGGCGCCGCCGGCGGCGGATCGCCCTGGGCGTCGTCGCGGTGATCGCGGCGGCAGTGACGGTGTGGCTCGTGTGGTTCTCCCCGGTGTTCTCCGTCCGGTCCGTCCGCGTGGTGTTCGTCGGCGGTCCGGCGCCGACCGGGGCCGCCGCTGCGGTCGTGCGACACGCGGGCGTCCCGATCGGCGTGCCGTTGGTCCGGGTCGATGCGGAGGCCGCGTCGGCGGCGGTGACCGCGCTGCCTTGGGTCCGGTCGGTCGAGATCCGCCGGGGCTGGCCCGCGGAGGTGGTCCTCGCCGTGGTGCCGCGCGTCCCGGTCGCCCGGTTCGGCGAGGCCCGGGCGGTCGACGCGGACGGCGTCGTCTTCGACCCGCTGGACGGCCTCGACCGCACCCTCATCACGATCACGGCTGAGGGCGAGGGGGTACGAGCGGCGGTGGGAGCGCTGTCGTCGCTTCCGACGGACCTGTCCCGCCGGGTCGTGAGCGTGCGGGCGAGCACGCGCGACGACGTCGAATTCGTCCTGCGCTCCGGCGACATCGTGCGCTGGGGGAGCGCCGAGGATGGCGAGCGGAAGGCATCGGTCCTTCGAGCGCTGCTCACCCGCAAGGCGCAGTTGTACGACGTGTCCGCCCCGGGCCTGCCCACGACCTTCCGGCCCCGGTAGCACGTCCCTCAACCTCTGGTCGAGACTTTGGTGGGTCCGACAACTTGCGCGTGGGCGAGGCGACCGCCTACCCTCCCGCCGGCCGAAGCCCGGG
>CAYMNG010000186.1:2375-2595 GCA_964391765.1 uncultured Bifidobacteriaceae bacterium
TTACCGCGCCGTCCGCTTCGTGATGGAGTCCCTGCCGGCCGAAGCCCGGGTGATTCCTGAGGCTTAAGTAAAGGTTGAGGCTCGCAGGGGCCGATCCTGGGACGTGGTCCTGGCCGACCGGCAAGCGCCGCTTCGGCGGCACGAGGAGAGGACGGCAGCCGTGGCGGCTCCGCAGAACTACCTGGCAGTGATCAAGGTCGTCGGTGTCGGCGGGGGTGGG
>CAYMNG010000187.1:0-2542 GCA_964391765.1 uncultured Bifidobacteriaceae bacterium
CCGCGCCATGTGCTGCGCCTGCGGGCGCACGACGAGATCGACGTAGCGCTGCCGGGCACGGGTCTCCTCACCGAGCGGCTTGTGCGCGACCGGCAGCGGCCGCAACGACTTCGCCGCCATCCGCCATTCGTCGACGAGGACGGACAACTCACCGCGCCGGGAGGTGATCACCTCGCCGTGGACGAACACGTGGTCGCCGATGTCGACGAACTCCTTCCAGTCCGCCAGGGCCTGCTCGCCGACGTTCGCCAGCGACACCATCGCCTGCAACTCACCGCCGTCCCCGGCCCGCAACGTGGCGAAGCACAACTTGCCGGTGTTGCGCAGGAAGATCACCCGACCGGCGAGCCCGACGACGGCGCCGGTCGTCGTGTCGGCGGGCAGGTCCGGATGCGCCGCGCGCACCTCGCCGATCGTCGCCGTCACCGGCAGGCCGATCGCGTACGGCTCGTGCCCGCGCTCGACCAGGGCGCGCCGCTTGTCGCGGCGTACGCGCATCTGTTCGGGCAGGTCGTCGTCGATCGGCGACGAGGAGGGCGCGATGTCCGTGGTCACGACGACCAAGGCTATGCGATCGCCGCCCGGGTCGGTCGCGGCCGTTCGGGCCATACGCTGCCACCATGCCCCGCGTGGAGGTCGCCGTCGCTCGCCCGGTGCAGGCGCGGATCGCCGGTGTCCTCTTCGACGTCCACTCGACCCTGGTGGACCAGGGCAGCGCCGCCGAATGGCTCGACCGGGCGCTCGCGCGCACCCCGCACCGGCCACCGCCCGACGACCGCGAGGACCTCGAGCGGTTCTTGGACACCATCTGGGAGGGCGCCCGGATCAGCGACCCGGCCAGTTCACGCGACCTGTCGTTCGCCGCCCACGCGCGCGTCTTCCACGAGCTCCTGCAGTCCGGGCCGGCCGTCGACCGACCACTCGCCGACGCGCTGTACGACGTCCTGCTGGACACCTGGCACGCCTACGAGGACGCCGCACCGGCCCTGGTCGCCCTGCGAGACCTCGGCATGCGGATCTGCCTGCTGTCCAATGCCGGCCTGCCGGTGCGCGACGTGCTCGCGCGCGAACACCTGCTCGACCTGGCCAACGCCGTGGTCCTGTCGTACGAGGTCGGCTTCGTCAAGCCCGATCCGCGGATCTTCCGGGCCGCGCTCGACGCCCTCGACCTGCCGGCCGAGTCCGCGCTGATGGTCGGCGACAACGCCCACGACGACGGCGGCGGCGCGGTCCTCGGCCTGCGCACGCTGATCCTTCCCCGCACGGCCGGCCGGTCCCACGGCCTGGCCGCCGTACCCGCCCTCGTCGCCGCCGTGAACGCCACCTTCGACTGACCCCGGGCACGCCCGCGCCGTGGCGCGACGCCACGGCCCGCTTCGTCGACGAGCGGCTACGGCAGGTCGACGTTCTTGTCGTAGACCAGTCGCAGTCCGGTGAGGGTGAGCTCGGGGTCGTGGTGGGTGATCCGCCGTGACTCCGGCACGACGATCGGCGCCAGTCCGCCGGTCGCGACGACCGCGGTGACCTCGCCGATCTCCGCCTCGATCCGGTCGACGAGGCCGTCCACCTGGCCGGCGAACCCGTACAGCGCCCCGGACTGCAGCGCCTCGACGGTGTTCTTCCCCACGACCGACCGCGGTCGGACGAGTTCGACCTTGCGCAACTGCGCCGCGCGCGCGGCGAGGGCGTCCAGCGAGATCTCGATCCCCGGGGCGAGCGCACCGCCGAGGAACTCGCCCTTGGCCGAGACGACGTCGAGGTTGGTCGAGGTGCCGAAGTCGACGACGATGCACGGGCCGCCGTACTGGTCGTGCGCCGCGATCGTGTTGACGATCCGGTCCGCGCCGACCTCCTTGGGATTGTCGGTCAGCACCGGCACGCCGGTCCGGGTCCCCGGTTCGACGATCACCGTCCGAACGCCGCCGAAGTACCGCGCGAGCATCAGGCGCATCTCGCGCAGGACGGCCGGGACGGTGCTGCACAGGGCGATCCCCGTGATCGACCACTGGTCGGCGAACAGCCCGCGGTAGGTCAGCACCATCTCGTCCGCGGTCGTCCGCGCGTCGGTCTTGATCCGCCACGAGGACGCGAGATCCGCACCGTCGAACATCCCGACGACGGTGTTCGTGTTGCCGACGTCGATCGCGAGCAGCACTAGGCCTCCTGGCGAAGGTCGGCACCGATGTCCAGCACCGGGGCCGAGTGGGTGAGGGCGCCGACGGCAAGGTAGTCGACGCCGGTCGCCGCGACCTCGGCGGCCACGTCGAGGCTCAGCCCGCCGGACGCCTCGAGTCGCGCCCGCCCGGCGGTGCGGCGCACCGCCTGGCGCAACGCGGGGACGTCGAAGTTGTCCAGGAGCACGAGGTCGGCGCCCGCGTCGAGCACCTCGTCGAGCTGGTCCAAGGAGTCGACCTCGACCTCGACGTCGACGTCGGGGAACGCCGCGCGGACGGCGTCGAACGCGGCAGCCACGCCGCCGGCGGCGATGACGTGGTTGTCCTTGACCAGCGCCGCGTCCGACAGCGCCATCCGATGGTTCACG
>CAYMNG010000188.1:0-2505 GCA_964391765.1 uncultured Bifidobacteriaceae bacterium
GGTCCACACCCCGTAGGAGTGCAGGTGCCCTGGGCCTCCGGGCTTGCATCCCGCTCCGACGGACGACTTCTTCCAGCCGCCGAACGGCTGTCGACGGAAGATCGCACCGGTGATGTGCCGGTTGACGTAGGCGTTTCCCACCTCGACCCGTGCGAGCCAGGTCTCGATCTCGGCCGGGTCCAACGAGCTGATGCCGCCCGTGAGCCCGTAGTCGACGTCGTTCTGCCAGGTGATCGCCTCGTCGAGGTCGACAGCGCGCATGACGCCGAGCACCGGGCCGAAGCACTCGGTGCGGTGGAACCACGACCCGGGTCGGACCCCCAGTCGGACTCCCGGTGACCAGCGGGTCCCTTCGTCGTCCAGACGCACGGGCTGCACCAGCCAGGACTCCCCCGGATCGAGGTGCGTCAGCGCACGAGCGAGCTTGCCGGTCGCCGGCTCGATCAGCGGACCCATCATCGACGCCGCATCCTCGGCCGGGCCCACGACGATGCTGCGCACCGCGTCGGCCAACCGAACCAGGAAGGTCGGATCGTCGTAGACCGCTGCCTCGACGATCGCCAGGCTCGCCGCCGAGCACTTCTGCCCGGCATGGCCGAACGCGGAGCGCACCAGGTCCTTGATGGCCAGATCCCGATCAGCGGCCTGGGTCACGATGATCGAGTTCTTGCCGCTCGTCTCGGCCAGGAGCCTGCGCTGCGGCCGCCATCCGGTGAATATCTCGGCCGTCTCGTAGCTGCCGGTGAGCATCACCAGGTCGACGTCCGGGTGCGTGATCAGGTGTCGACCGACCTCGTCGTCGGGCGTGCAGGCGAGTTGCACCAGGCCGGCGGGCAGTCCCGAACGCACGAGCGCCTGCACGAGCAGATCGGCGACCGATCGCGCCTGCGGCGCCGGCTTCAGGACCACGGCGGACCCGGCCGCGACCGCGTGCACCAGGCCGCCGGCCGGGATCGCGAACGGGAAGTTCCACGGGCCGGCCACGACGGTCATCCGATGTGGGGTCCAGGTCAGGCCGTCCGCCTCGAACCGCTCGTGCGCGAGGGTCAGGTGCGCCGCGTACCGCGCGAAGTCGACGGCCTCGGACACCTCCGTATCGCCCTCCCGGATCGTCTTGCCGGTCGTCCGGGCCATGACCGCGATCGCCTCACCCCGCACGGCCGACAGGGCATCGGCCACCCGGGCGAGCGCGGCGCGCCGGTCCGCCCACGACGCGTGCGCCCATTCGCGCTGGGCCGCGAGGCCCCGATCGATGATCGCGTCGACCGTGTCGGCGTCGTCGACGACCTTCGGCGCCGGAACGACCGCCGAAGCGAACGCGTCGGCGACCCACCGGCGGTTCGTCGCGATGGTGAAGTCGGTGTCCGGGGCGTTCGCGAACGTTCCGTCGGCCGGGGTCGGTTCCGCGGGCAGGGAACGATCGAGCGCTGGCGAGCCGGCCCTTCGGGAGGTGATCGACACGGTGTGCCGCTCGTCGACCGCGACGCGGAAGCGATCGACCTGCTCCTGCCACGCGACCGAGTCGACGGTCAGGTCGAACAGCGCGTGCAGGAAGTTCTGCGGCGCCGCGTTCTCGTCGAGCCGACGGGACAGGTACGCGATCGACGCCTCGCGGTCGGCCGCGGCGACGACGGGGGCGTAGAGCAGGACGTCGCCGGCGGCCGCGCGCACGGCGCGCGACGAAGCCGGCGCCATCCCCTCGAGCATCTCGATCTCGATCCGGCCGGGGTCGGCGAGCTGGTCGCGCGTCGCGAGCGCCCAGCCGATCTCCAGCAGGTTGTGGCTGGCGACGCCCAGCCGGACGGCGCCGGGATCGCCCAGCGTCAGCGCCTGCTCGAGGAGCCTTTTGTAGGACGCGTCGACCTGCGCCTTGGTCGCGTACGTCGCCAGCGGCCAGCCGTGCATCTCGGCCTCCACGTGCTCGTTGGCCAGGTTGGCTCCCTTGACGACGCGGATCTTGATCGGTGCCCCGCCTCGGGCGAGCCGCGCGTTGGCGAACCGGCACAGATCCGCCAGCGCCGCGTGCGAATCAGGTACGTAGGCCTGCAGCACGATGCCTGCGGACAACTGGTCGAACTCCGAGCGGTCCAGCACCCGCACGAACGCTGCCATGCTCAGCGACAGGTCCCGGTACTCCTCCATGTCCAGGTTGACGAACGTCGTCGGACTGCTCCGCAGTGCGGCCCGGTACAGGCGGGTCAGCTGCGTGTCGATCCGGTCGAGCGAGTCGTCCCAGGCGAGGACGTCGAGGTTGGCGCAGACCGCGGAGATCTTGACGCTGACGTAGTCCACGTCGGCCCGGGCGATGAGCGTCTCGACGGCGCGGGTGCGTGCTTCGGCCTCGTCGTCCCCGAGGATCGCCTCGCCGAGGACGTTCACGTTGAGCCGGAAGCCGTCCCGTCGCCGCGCGGCCAGGTACCGGCCGAACGCCGGGTCGTCGGCGGGCAGGATCACACCGGCGGTGTCGCGATCGACCCGCCACGACACCAGGCGCTGCGCGATGGT
>CAYMNG010000189.1:0-2488 GCA_964391765.1 uncultured Bifidobacteriaceae bacterium
CGCCGGCGTCCTCGTCGCGCCGACGGCGACGCTGTCGCCGAACAGCTTCGACATCATCCTCGTGTTCGCGTTCACCGCGGCGGTGATCGGCGGCCTGGACAGCCTGATCGGCGCGGTCGCGTTCGGCGTCGGCACCGGCCTGATCCTGTCGGTCGTCTCCGGCTACAGCGATTCGAGCAACGCGCCGATCGTCGCGCTGGTCCTGCTGGCACTCAACCTGCTGTTCAAGCCGGACGGCGTCTTCGGGCACACGTCGTCGAGGTCGGTATGACCACGGCATCGGGTGCGGTGCGCGAGGTGATGCGGCGACCGGGGATGCGCCTGGTCGCGCACGTGGCGATCGCGTTCGCCGCCTGGGTGGTCCTGACGCTGGTCAACAACAGCGTCGAACCGCTGATGAGCTACTACATCGCGCTCGCGGCGATGTACGCGACGGCGATGTTCGGCATGGTGATCCTCGTCGGCATGTCCGGCCAGGTGTCGCTGGGCAACGGCGCGCTGATGGCGGTCGGGGCGTACGCGTTCGCGTTGACGTCGATGAACTGGTCGACCGTCCCGTTCATCGGCGTGCCGATGAACGGCTGGTGGGCGATGGGCTTCGCCGCGGTCGGGGGGGTGGTCGTCGGCCTGGCGATCGGCGGCCTCGCCGCCCGGCTGAAGGGCCCCTACCTGGCCGGCCTCACCCTGGGCATCGCCGTCGGACTGCCCGCGCTCGCGAGTCGATTCCCCGACCTGTTCGGCGGTGAGGACGGGCTGATGCTGACCGTCCCCTACCCGGAGGGCGGATACGCACCGGCGGCCGCGGACACCGGCGCGACGTTCGACGACCTGCTGCCCGAGACGCAGGTCGGTGCGAGTGCGATGGCCAGCCCGTCCGGCGACGATCTGCTGACACTGGACAACTTCCCGTCCGCCGGCGCTTCGCCGGACGTGGGCGCCGGTCCGATCGCCAGCCCGTCCGGTGGCGACCTGCTGACACTGGACAACTTCCCGTCGGCCGGTGCCACGCCGGACGCGCTGCCCAGCGCGATGCCCAGCCCGTCGGGCACCGACCTGGCCGGGGGCGACCTGTCCGGTGGCGGTGGGTCGCCGGACCTCGGCGACAACGGGTTCGTGATCGAGCACTGGCAGGCGTCCTTGTCGATCCTGGTCGCATGCATCGCGCTGTTCGTCGCGTTGAACCTCGTCCGCGGCCGGCAGGGTCGGCGCTGGCGTGCCGTGCGCGACGATCCGGTCGCGGCCGCGGTCTCCGGGATCTGGCCGGCGGGGGCGAAGGTCTCCGCGTTCGTGTTCAGCAGTTTCTTCGCCGCGCTCGCCGGCGGCGTGTTCGCGCAGATCCTCGCGTGTCCCTGCTGGTCGGCGTGGTGCTCGGCGGTCGCGGATCACTCGTCGGCGCGGTGATCGGCGCGGTGCTCCTCGTCTGGCTGCCGGAGTTCATCGGTGCGCTGTCCGACGACCGGTCCTGGCCCGAACCGGTGGCGAACAACATGCCGAACCTCATGTACGGACTCCTGGTCGTCCTGGTCGTCCTGGTCGCGCCCGGCGGCATCGTCGGGTCGGTCCAGTCGGCGATCGGCCGGCTGCGCCGCGGCGTGCGAGCCGACTGACCGGGCTCTCGTCCGGGCCGCGCCCGGGGCCACCGGTCCGCGGCGGCGGGTCAACTTCGCCGATTGCGGTGCATCCGGCGGTGCCGGTGGCTAGCCTCGCCGCAGGAGCCGTTCCCCGGTCGTGGTGCATCCCCTGCGCGCGCACCGGGAGCGGATGTGATGGTGCCATCGTGGGAGGAGAAGCAGTGTCCAGAATCCGAACTACCCGGGCCGTGGTCCTGGGGGTGTCGGCGGCCGTGGTGCTCGCGACCGCCGTGCCCGCCGGTGCATCGGCGCCGGCCGCCGATCCGGGCGTCACCGCCAACCAGATCGTGATCGGAACGACGACACCGCTGACCGGACCCGCGTCACCCGGGTACAAGGACCTGGCGCCGGCGGCCGCCGCGTACTTCGCGTACGTCAACGCCAACGGCGGCATCAACGGGCGCAAGATCAAGTACGTCGTCAAGGACGACCAGTACAACCCGGCCAAGACCAAGAGCGTCACCAGCGAGTTGATCCTGCGCGACAAGATGTTCGCGCTGTTCGGGGCGCTCGGCACCCCGTCGCACTCGGCGGTGATCGCGGACCTGAACCGACGCGGGATCCCCGACGTCTTCATCAACACCGGGGCGGCCAGCTTCAACAACCCGGCCAAGCTCAACGCGTGTGTCGTGGCGACGTGGGCTCGGATCCTGCGCCGCGTGCCGCGCGCGCGGTTGATCCTCAAGTACGGCGCGCTGCGCACATGCTCGGGCCATAAGCGGCTGGAGGAGCTGTTTGCCGCCGAAGGGATCGAGTCGGGCCGCGTGGAGTTCGAAGACGCGGCGCCCTATGCGGACTACCTCGCCCGCTACGGGCAGGTCGACGTCGCCCTGGACCCGCTCCCCTTCAACGGCGGC
>CAYMNG010000190.1:0-2471 GCA_964391765.1 uncultured Bifidobacteriaceae bacterium
GGTGATCTTGTCGCAGTTGGAGATGCACACCAGCGCGTCGGCGCAGTGCGCGTTGGCCATGTACTCGACGGAGTCGGCGATCAGGTCCCGCGACGGCAGGGAGTACATCATCCCGCCGTGGCCCATCGCGATGCCGTCGTCCACCGCGATCGTGTTGAACTCCCGCGGCACGCCCCCGGCCGCCGTGATCGCCTCCGACACGATCCGCCCGACCGGCTGCAGGTGGGTGTGCCCGGGGACGAACTCGGTGAAGCTGTTCGCGACCGCGACGATCGGCTTGCCGAAATCAGCGGCGTCGACACCGGCGGCTCGTAGCAGCGCGCGGGCGCCGACCATGTTGCGGCCGTGGGTGACGGTTCGTGAGCGCAGGTCGGGCATCGGTTCCCCATGGTCGTCGGCTCGTCGGTCCGCCGGCTCGTCGAGCGGGCGCGCTCGATGCTAGACGGTTGCGGAGTACGGTCGGGCGATGACCTCGGCGGGACCCTCACGTCGTGACCAGATCCTCGAGCAGGCCGCCGGACTCATCGCCGAGCACGGGTTCCACAACGTGTCGCTCGCCTCGATCGGTCGGGCGGTGGGGATCTCCGGACCCGCGCTGTACCGGCACTTCGCGAAGAAGGACGACATCCTCGGCGCGATCCTCGTCTCGATCTCCTCGGACCTGCTCACGCGCGCGGAGGAGATCGGCCGCGAGGTCGACGACCCGCGGGTCCAGCTCGACCGGCTGATCGACGCGCACGTCGACTTCGCCGTGACCCGGCCGGACCTGATCGTCCTGCAGTGGCGGGAGTTCGACAATCTCAAGGGCGAGGACCGTCGCACCGTCCGACGCCTGCAGCGCACGTACATCGACTACTGGGCCGCCGTGCTCATCCGGATCGACCCGACCTTGTCGATCCCCGCGGCGGCGGCCACGGCGATCGCCGGCTTCGGGCTGATCAACTCCTCACCGTTCAGCGGCTCACGGCTGGCACCCGACGACGCCCGCGCGCTGCTGAACCGCCTCGCCCGGCGCGTCCTTCAGGTCTAGCCGCGCGGGCCGGCCCACCCCGGGTCGATCTTGAGGTTGTACCGCGTGTCTCGCGCCGGGACCCGGTACAGACTCAAGATCGGCGGGGTCAGGTGCCCGTCCAGCGGGGCGCGCGGCCCGCGCGGAAGGCCGCCGGACCCTCCTGGGCGTCGGCGCTGAGGTAGACCGGCTCCCAGGTCCGCTCGGCGGCGGCGAACGCGGCCGGCATCGCCGGCTGCGTGAGGAGCCCGACCGTGCGCTTGGCGGCCCGGACCGACAGCGGGGCGTTGGACGCGATCTGCTCGGCCAGGTCCTGGGCCGTCGCGACGAGATCGGCGGCCGGCACGACCCGGTTGACCAGGCCCACGTCGTACGCCCGCTGCGCGGTGATCGGGCGGCCGGTCAGCAGCAGCTCCATCGCGATCGCCCGCGGCACCATCGCGGTGAGCGGGACCGCCCACGGCGCCCCGCGCCCGACCCGCGCCTCGGTGATCGCGAACGTCGCGTGATCGGCGGCGACCAGCAGGTCGCAGTTCTGCGCGAGCAGGAACCCGCCGGCCAGGCACGCGCCGTTGATCGCGCCGATGACCGGCTTGTCGACGGTGAGGTTGCGCCCGAGCTGGGGCAAGAAGTCCGGGGGCGGTACCTGCAGGCCGGCCTGGCTCATCTCCTTCAGGTCGGCGCCGGCGCAGAACGCGCGGTCGCCGGCACCGGTGAGGACGAGGACGTCGGCGGCGTCGTCGGCGGCGAACCGTTCGAAGCCGGCGAACAGGCCGGCGCGGACCTCCGCGTCGAGGGCGTTGCGCGCCTGTGGCCGGTCGATCGTGAGCCAGGCCACCGGGCCGACGTGCTCGTAGCGCACCGACTGGGTCATCGTCCGCCTCCTGCCTCGACCGTGCCGGCGCAGATTAGCAAGGATTCACGTGCCAGCGGATTCGACGTGTCAACGGGTGGAATCGCAGGTTACTCGTGATTAACATGGCGGGGTGACCGAGAGCCTGCGCGACCTCGCCGCACAGCTGCGCGAGCGCGTGGCCCACGTCCGCGAAGGGGGATCGCCCGCGGCCCGGGACCGCCACCTGCGCCGCGGCAAGCTGCTCGTCCGCGACCGGGTCGACCGGCTCCTGGACCCCGGCAGCGCCTTCCTCGAACTCAGTCCGCTGGCCGCCCACGAGGTGTACGAGGACGACGTGCCGGCCGCCGGCATCGTCACCGGGATCGGCAACATCGCCGGCCGGCAGTGCATCGTCGTCGCGAACGACGCGACGGTCAAGGGCGGGACGTACTACCCCCTGACGGTCAAGAAACACCTGCGGGCGCAGGAGATCGCGTTGGCGAACCGCCTGCCGTGCGTGTACCTCGTCGACTCCGGCGGCGCCTTCCTGCCGTTGCAGGACCAGGTCTTCCCCGACCGCGACCACGTCGGGCGGATCTTCTTCAACCAGGCCCGGCTGTCCGCCGC
>CAYMNG010000191.1:0-756 GCA_964391765.1 uncultured Bifidobacteriaceae bacterium
GCCCGCGATCCGCGCCGACCGCGAGGAGGCGGCGCTACTGCTGCAGCGCCGCGTCCAGTCCGCCGAGGGCGCGCTGCTCGAGGCGGCCCGGGTGCTGCCGGACGTGGCCGGCGCTGAGGAGCGGCTGGCCGCGGCGCAGGCTGAACTCGAGCGGGTGGAGTGCCTGCAGTCCGTCCTGGACGACACGATCGGATTCATGTCCCGGGCCCAGGACCGCGTCCACCGCGACATCGCCCCGCTGCTGCGCGAGGCCCTGGTCCGCCGGCTGCCGGCGGTCACCGCCGGCCGGTACACCGACGTCGCGGTCGACCCGCAGACCCTCGCGGTCCGGGTCCGCGGCGCGTCCGGGCAGTGGCGCGCGGCACGGATGCTGTCCTTCGGCACGGCCGAGCAGATTCACCTCCTGCTGCGGCTCGCGCTCGTCGAACTGCTGACCGCGGACCACGACACCTGCCCGCTGCTGCTGGACGACGTCACGGTGCACGCCGACGACGAGCGGACCCGCGCCATCCTGGAGGTGCTGCGCGAGGCGTCCGCAACGCGTCAGGTCGTGCTGTTCACCCAGGAGGAGTCCGTCGCGCGATGGGCGCGCGGGCACCTGGGGGACCTGACCCACCCGGCCGGTGCCGTCATCGACCTGCCGAGGCTGCCGCCCCCGTGACCGGGGAGCGGGCTTCGGAGGGTCGGCCGGGTACGTGTCGGGCTAGCGGGCCAGCGGGCGGTAGAACACCACGCCGTTGCCCATGTTGTCGTACA
>CAYMNG010000191.1:766-1510 GCA_964391765.1 uncultured Bifidobacteriaceae bacterium
CGCCCTCGTCGACCGGCTCGCCGCGCGCCTCGACCGCCGGCGGCGCGCCGTCGACGTCGTCGGTCTTGATCCCGACGACGACCTTGCCCGGCAGCGGGTGGTCGATCGCGGTGGCCAGGGCGATCGTGATCGAGCCGCCGTCGATGGCGGCGAAGTGTGAGCCGTCGCGGAACTTCAGCGGCATGCCCAGGGTCTCGGTGTAGAACCGGATCGACTCGTCGAGGTCCTCGGTGGACAGGACGACCATCCGTACGTCGTGCTCGCTCACGGTGCTTCTCCCTCGATGCGGTGGTGGTTCGGCATCCTATTGACGTCGCCGGTCCGCCCCGTTCGACCGGCAACCCGCCCGCCGATTGATTAGGTTAGGGTTACCTAACTAAGCGGAGGTGGAGCGTGGACGTTCGTTCAGCGGCGGTGCTGGCCCGCAGCGTGGTGGCCGGGTCCCACGACGCCCGCCTGCTCGTGCCCGGAGCCAGCGCGGTCCCGGTCGGCTACGTCGAGGACGACGGGCAGCCGGTCCTGGTCGTCGGCGCCCGCGGCGGGCCGTTCACCTCCTCGCCGGGGCTGACGGTGGTCGCCGGAGGTGTCGAGGTCCACCTGGGCGGCCGGCTGCGCCGGCTGTGCCACGCCGATCAGAGCCTGGCCGACCAGCTCAACGCCCATTCCCGGTGCCTGCTCGGACCGAACCTGCGCCCGGGCCGGGTCGACCTGATCCGCCTGGAGATCGAGCGCGTGTGCGTCCGC
>CAYMNG010000191.1:1520-2410 GCA_964391765.1 uncultured Bifidobacteriaceae bacterium
CCCTGCCCCTTCGCATCGAGCTCGACCCACGGCCTCGGCGGAGCCGATCCGATCGCCGTTCCGGTGGCCGACTACGCGCTGGCCGAGCCCGAGCCGTTCGCGACGTACCAGCACCGGGCGATCGCGCACGTCGAGGACCGTCACGCCGACGGCCTGGCCCGGCTGGCCGCCGATCGCCTCGGCCTGGACCGGTCCGACGTGATCGCGTTGCGCATCAGTGGGATCCGCGCGGATGAAGTGACGCTGTCCGTCGTCACGGCAACCGGCGGGTGGAACGTGCCGGTGCCGATCGCGCCACCATTGGCCGACCCCCGCGACCTGTGCCGCCGGCTGGCCGCCGGGTACGTCCCGCCACCGCCGAGGCGGCCCTAACTGTCGCTATTGCGCCCTGAATGCCCGATTTAGCGACGTTTCGAGGCGTCTCGACGGTAGATCGACATCTGCGTCCTGCACCCGGACGGCGTCGCCGCGTTCGCCCGTTGGCGGTCGATGCTGCCCGAGTGCTCTGCCGACGGACCGCGTCATCGTCGACGACGCGTGGTCTGACCGGGACGGCCGACCACGATGGCGCCGACGACCACGCCCACGGCGGCTCCGACGCACAGCCAGAGGACGAGGTCGTCCAGGAGCGCCCCGAGGACGATGCCGACGGCGGCACCGAGCCCGATCGCCGTACCCAGGCTCCAGAAGCCCGAAGGCGTGCGCGCGCTCACTGCCGGCCTCCGACATGGCCCGGGTGTCGCGCGGCGAGGGTGGCGCCCCACTCGCGTGCGCGCGCCTCCTCGTGGCTCGACAACGGCCCTTCTCTCCCGTCGACGTAGAAGCTCTCGACCGCGACGAGCCGGCCCAGGTGATGCCGCGTAACCACCTTGCCCGCGGCCTTCGCGGCG
>CAYMNG010000192.1:0-2388 GCA_964391765.1 uncultured Bifidobacteriaceae bacterium
GATCGCGTACGTCATCCTCGGTGTCGTCGCCACCGCGGTCGCCCGACGGCACCGCCGGCCGGCGCTGACCGCCGCCGTCGGTGCCGTCGTCGTCGCACTGACCCTCCTCGACGTCACGAGCATGCGCGCCCCCATCGACCTCGGCCGCGCGCGCGCCGTCGCGGACGACGTGCGGGCCTACGGGGCGGCGCTGGACGCCGCGCTGCCGGCGGGCTGCGGCGTCCTCACCGTCCCGGCCTACCTGTTCCCCGAGGGGATCGCCGGCGACGGCACCGCGACGTACGACCCGCTGCTGCCCTACCTGTACTCGGCGAACGCGCGCTGGAGCTACGGCGCCGTGCGCGGAAGCCGCGCCGGTGACTGGCAGTACACGTCGGTCTCCCGCGACCTGCCGACGCTCGTCCAACAGGCGAAGGCAGCCGGCTTCTGCGCGGTGCAGGTCGACACGCAGGCGTTCGCCGACAGCCCGGTACCCACGCTGACCGGACTGCTCGGCGCACCCGTCGCGTCCTCGCCCAGCGGGCGCTGGGTGACCTTCTCCCTCGCCGAGGCCACGACCGGCGGGTGGACGCGCGACCTGGCCCTCGACCCGGTCACCGTGACGTTCGGCTTCGGGTTCGACGCGGCGACGTCGATCGGCGCGGTGACCCTCGCGGCGATGTCCGGGACCGACGCCACCCTCGTCGTGTCGAACCCGCACGCCGACGCCTTCACCGGATCGCTCGCCCTGTCCACGACCGGTCCCGGCTGCACCGGACCGGTGACCGTGTCGACGGCGACGGATTCCGTCGACGTCGTCGACGGCTCGGCGCGGGTGCCGGTCACCGTGCCGGGGGGGAGCCTGACCGCCGTGCACGTGCACGCGCCGGCCGGGTGCTCGGTGGTCAACCCGCGGGTCGTGCCGATCGACTAGACGACCGGCGAGGGCGGCCGGTCGCGCGCCCGGTCCACGCGCGGGGCTTTCGCCGGTCGCGCGTCCTCACTACGGTTCTGGGTGCGGGCCGAGGGGGTTCGCCTGGGGAGGAAGGTCATTCGCATGTCCACTGTCCATCGCCGCATCGTCGCCAGCGCCGCCGTCGGTGCGCTCGTCGTCGGCCTGGCCCCAGCCGCACTCGCGGACGGCTGGAAGCAACTGTCCGGCTACACGAACGCGACCAGCTACCCGAAGATGAGCAATATCGACGAGCCGACGATGGCTCGCTTCGGCAGCGAGGTCCAGGTCCTGTGGAGCGAGGACACGTCCAACGGGGCCAGCGGCTACAAGACCGCGATCGTCAACGGCGCCGGAGCCGTGGTCCAGCCGGCGATCACCGCGGTCGGCGGCTGGGCCGGCGTCGCGCACAACCCGTCGTTGATCTCCTTGGGCGGCCAGCGCTTCCTGGTGTTCAGCGGCCTTCGGTCCACGACGACCGGCGCGCCGAACACCTCCGGCGCCGCGTACTACGCCACCTCCGGCGACGGCCGCACCTGGGGTGTTGGTCCCGGATCGATGTCGGCGACGCAGTCCGCCTACGCCGCGTACAGCCTCGCCGGGGTCGACAACGCCGGGACGCCGGTGTGGATCGGCAGCGCGAGCAGCACGACCGGCCTGAACTGGCATGTCGGCATCAGCCCGACCGACCCCGCACCGGAGGGGTCCGACGGCATCTTCCGCCTCGGCGGGTGCTGCGCCTACGACGGCGCCGGCGCACGCGACGAGGCCACCGGGACGGTCTGGGCGGCGTTGTTCAGCAACTCCAGCGCCGCCACCGAGATGGGCATCCAGGTCGGACCGATCATCCCGTTCGCGGGCTCGTTCACCCAGGCGCCCGGGTCGGTGACGAACTACGACGGTCGCCCGTCGGTCTCCGACCCCGGCCAGCGGGTCGGCCTGGTCGCCCGCGCCGGCGGTGGCGTGTACGCCGCGTACCCGATCGGGTACCCGATGACGAAGGCGATCAACTTGTGGAAGGTCGGGACCGATCAGGTCCTGACGATCCCGGCCCCGGACGCGCGCGCGGTGACCGCGGCGGCAGACACCGACGGTCGCATCTGGGTCACCTGGTCGTCGAAGGGCAAGGTCAAGGCCGTCCACACCAACACCGCCGGCACGGCCCTCGGTGCCGCCGGGTCGTTCGGCTCCCCGCGTGGCTCGGACACCGTCTGGAAGAGCACGGCGTCGGCGGCCGGTGGCGGCCTCGACGTGGCGTACTCCTTCACCGCGCGCAACGCGATCAACGTCTGGTACACGCACATCAAGCGCACGCTGTCGGTCAACGCCCCGGCGACCGCGGGCCGTGGGTCGTCGGTGACGATCACCGTGACCGACGCCGGCGATCCGGTCGCCGGCGCGCGGGTGACGTTAGGCGGGCACTCGGCCACGACGAACGCGGCCGGCAAGGTGACCCT
>CAYMNG010000193.1:0-2363 GCA_964391765.1 uncultured Bifidobacteriaceae bacterium
TGGGTCGACGTAGCGCTCGCGGTGGCGTTCTGGGCGGTGACCGGACTGGGGATCACCGTGGGCTACCACCGGTTCTTCACGCACGGGTCGTTCAAGGCCGGCCGCGCGGTGAAGATCGCCCTCGCCCTGGCCGGCTCGATGGCCCTGGAGGGCTCGATCCGCCAGTGGGTGGCCGACCATCGCAAGCACCACAAGTACTCCGACGACGTCGGCGATCCGCACTCGCCGTGGCGGTTCGGCACCTCACGGCGCGATGTCGCCAAGGGCCTGTACTACGCGCACGTGGGCTGGCTGTTCGACGAGGAGCAGACCGCGATCGACAAGTACGCCCCCGACATCGCCGCCGACAAGGACCTCCAGGCGATCTCGCGATGGTTCCCCGCGATCGTCGTCGCATCGCTGCTGCTGCCCGCGGTACTGGGCGGGCTGCTGACCTGGTCGTGGCAGGGCGCGCTCACCGCGCTCTTCTGGGCCGGCGTCGTCCGCGTCGCGTTCGTCCACCACGTCACGTGGAGCATCAACTCGATCTGCCACGTGTTCGGCAACGCGCCGTTCGCGTCGCGGGACCGGTCGACCAACGTGTGGTGGCTGGCGATCCCGGCGTTCGGCGAGTCGTGGCACAACCTCCACCACGCCGAGCCCACCGCGGCCCGGCACGGGGTCCTCACCGGGCAGGTCGACCTCAGCGCGCTGACCATCCGCGCCCTCGAGCGCCTGCACCTGGCCCACGATGTCCGCTGGCCCCGCCCCGAGCGCGCCGTCGCCCGCTTGAAGGACCCGGAGATGGCGGTCCGCGTGCGCGGCTACCGGTCGACGAAGGCCTGCGGTGGGCACCGGTCCGGTCGGCGACGAGACCGCCGACGACGGCTTCCCCGGTTCCGCCGCGGACAACGTCACCGCACTGAGCACGGCGGCGCGGCGCGAGCCGCGTCGACCGCGCGAGCGCGTACGGATGAGCGGGCAGCAGCGCCGCGAGCAGTTGCTCGACGTCGGCCGGCGACTGTTCGCCGAGAAGGGGTTCGAAGCGGTCAGCGTCGAGGAGATCGCCGCGAAGGCCGGGGTGTCGAAGCCGGTCGTGTACGAGCACTTCGGCGGCAAGGAGGGCCTGTATGCGGTCGTGGTCGATCGCGAGATGGGCTACCTGCTCGGCGCGATCACCGAGGCGCTCTCGCCGGCCGACCCCGCAGACCGGCCGTCCCCGCGGCTGCTGCTCGAGCGGGCCGGCTTCGCCCTGTTCGACTACATCGACCGGTATCCCGACGGCTTCCGGATCCTCGTCCGGGACACGCCGACCGTCCGCGAGGGCGACGACGGACCCGGCGGGTTCCACGGCACGTTCGCCGGGCTGCTCGTCGACGTCGCCGCGCGCGTCGACGACCTGCTGGCCGGGCAGTTCAAGGCGCACCGACTGAACGCGAAGTGGGCCCCGCTGTACTCACAGATGCTCGTCGGCATGGTGGCCCAGGCCGGCCAGTGGTGGCTGGACGTGCGCAAGCCGAAGAAGGAGGAGGTCGTCGCGCATCTGGTGAACCTCGCCTGGAACGGCCTGCAGCACCTCGACGACCGCCCGCGCCTGACCGACCGTCACCCCTGACCGCTCGCCCCTGACCGACCGTCACCCCTAACCGTTTGTCCCGCTTCCTGGGACGTCGGACACGAAATCGCGCCGACCATCGGCGTGTCGTGCACGACCTCCCCGGTCCGGACGTCGCCAAGAATCTTGACATCAAGATTCTTGGCCTACCATGCGAGCATGACATCGGTGACGTCTCCGGCGAACGACGCCGCGGACGAGGTCGATCAGATCACCGCCGCGTGGCGACGGGAGTTGCCGGAGATCGACGTCGCACCACTTCAGGTCCTGTCGCGCATCACGCGCCTGGCCCGCCGCCTGGACCGCGAGCGACGCGAAGCCTTCACCGCCCACGGGATCGGGACCTGGGAGTTCGACGTCCTGTCGGCCCTGCGGCGGGCCGGCGCGCCCTACTCGATGTCCGCCGGCCAGCTCGGTGCGGCGACCGCAGTCACCAGCGGCACGATGACCAACCGGATCGACCGCCTCGCCGAGCGCGCGCTCGTGCGCCGCGAGCCGGACCCCGCCGACCGACGAGGGGTCCGCGTCGTCCTCACCGACGGCGGCCGCCGGGTCGTCGACGACGCGTTCGCCGACCTCATGGCGCGTGAGCGCGTCCTGCTGGCGCATCTGGGGGTCGACGACGCCGCCGCCCTCGCGGGGCTGCTCCGGCTGCTCCCTGACTGAGGCGCACGACCCCGGCCCCACGCCGGCGCACGACCCCGGTCCCCGGCCCGACCCCGGTCCCCGGCCCGACCCCGGTCCCCGGCCCGACCCCGGTCCCCGGCCC
>CAYMNG010000194.1:0-2338 GCA_964391765.1 uncultured Bifidobacteriaceae bacterium
GCTGCCCTGCACCGGGATCCGGCGAATCACATGTCCACGGACTGCGGAACTCGGGACTAACCGTCTGGGTCGTCTCGGCGGTTGGAGGTCGGGGTGGCAGTGCGCGCTACTCGCGCCGCCGGCGGTACCCGCGCAGCCGGCGGTACTCGCGCTACTCGCGCTCGGAGCCGGCGACGAGGGGCTCGGGCTCGGGGGCCGTCGTGCGGGTCAGCTGCCAGACGACGACCGCAACCACGGCCCCGACCAGCGGCGCGACGATGAACAGCCACACCTGCCCGAGCGCCTCGCCGCCGGCGAACAGCGCCGGGCCGAAGGAGCGCGCGGGGTTGACCGACGTGCCGTCCAGCGGGATGCCGACCAGGTGGACGAGGGTCAACGTCAGGCCGATGGCGATGCCGGCGAATCCCGGGGCGGCGACGCGCTCGGTGACTAGGAGGATCACCAGGACGAACGCGGCGGTGAGCAGGACCTCCAGGACGAACGCGCCCACCAGGTTGATGTGCCCGTTGTCGTACGAGTTCGTGCCCAGGCCACCGGTGTAGTCCGTCGCGCCGAACGACGACACGAACAGCTTCAGCACCGCTCCGGCCGCGATCGCGCCTACGAACTGCGCGATCCAGTACCCGACGGCCTCGTTGACCGGCATCCGCCGGCCCAGCAGCATGCCCAGCGTCACCGCGGGGTTCACGTGCGCGCCCGAGACGGGCCCGAAGGCGTAGGCGATGCCGAGCAGTACCAGGCCGAAGGCGAGGGCGACGCCGACGACGCCGTTGCCCGGACCGTTGCCCTGGTCACCGACCTTGGCGGCGATCCCGAACACCGCGGCCCCCACCGCGAGGAACACCAGCAAGAACGTGCCGACCAGTTCGGCGACCAGCTTGCGTGCGGCAGATGTCATGTCTCCTCCTGTACTCGCGTGCGACACCACGAGGCGTGGGCGCGGGTCGCGATCCGGTCGCCATCTTGGTGCCCGCGTGCCGGTTCACCCGTCAGGCACGCCGGGCGCGACGCTGCCCCACCGGGTTCGTCGGCCGCGGGCGCGACCTGAGAGGCTGTGCCCCGATCGGGCGACTCGCCCGCGTGACCGCCCGCCGCCGAAGGAGCCCGCATGTCGACCGGTGTCCCGGCGCGCCCGCTGACCGTCGCCCTGCTCGGCGGGGGAACGGTCGGCGCGGAGGTCGCCCGTCTCCTGTCGGAGAACGCCACGGACCTCGAGGAGCGGATCGGCGCGCCGGTGGCACTGACCGCTGTTCTCGTGCGCGACGTCGCCCGGCCGCGGCCGGGCGTCCCGGCGGGCGCGCTGACCGACGACGCGGCCGCGGTGGCCGGCAGCGGCGCGGACATCGTCGTCGAGGTCATGGGGGGGATCGAGCCGGCCCGTTCGTTGATCCTGCGGGCGATGGCCGCCGGATCGAGCGTCGTCACGGCGAACAAGGCGCTCCTTGCCGCCGACGGCGGCACGTTGTACCGGGCGGCGCACGAGCACGGTGTCGACCTGTACTTCGAAGCCGCGGTGGCCGGGGCGATCCCGCTGCTGCGCCCCCTTCGCGAATCGCTCGCCGGCGACCGGATCACCCGCGTCATGGGGATCGTCAACGGCACCACCAACTTCATGCTCACGAAGATGGACGAGGAGGCGGTGGCCTACTCCGACGTCTTCGAGGAGGCCGAGGCGCTGGGCTACCTGGAGGCCGATCCGAGCCTGGACGTCGACGGACACGACGCCGCCGCCAAGGCCGCGATCCTCGCCGAGCTCGCGTTCCACACGCGCGTGACCATCGACGACGTGTACTGCGAGGGGATCACGCGCGTCACCGCGGAGGACGTGCGCGCGGCCCGGCAGATGGGCTTCGTCGTCAAGTTGCTGGCGGTCGCCGAACTCGTCGACGACGGGGTCATCGTCCGCGTCCATCCGGCGATGCTGCCGCGAAGCCACCCGCTGGCGAGCGTCCGCGGCGCGTTCAACGCGGTGTTCATCGAGGCGGAGTCCGCCGGCGAGGTCATGTTCTACGGGCGCGGTGCCGGTGGCGCCCCGACGGCCAGCGCGGTCCTCGGTGACCTCGTCACCGCGGCACGGAACCGGGTCAGCGGCGGGCGCGGGCCGGGGGAGAGCACGTACGCGCAACTGCCGATCCGGCCGGTCGGGGCGGCGTTGACGCGGTACTACGTCAACCTCGCTGTCACCGACAAGCCCGGCGTGCTGGCCAGCATCGCGACGGCGTTCGCCGACAACGGGGTGAGCATCCAGGTCGTGCGCCAGGACGGGCACGGCGACGAGGCCGGCCTGATCGTGCGGACGCACCGGGCGACCGAGTCGGCGTTGCGGGCCACGGTCGAC
>CAYMNG010000195.1:0-2293 GCA_964391765.1 uncultured Bifidobacteriaceae bacterium
CCTGGACCGCGTGCTGTCCGGCGTCCTGCTCGACGTCGCGCCGATCTCGTTGCGCGCGGGGGCGCACGCCGCCGCCGTCGCGACGTGGCTGACCGAGATCTGGTCCGCGCGCGACCTGCCCGGCGATCAGGTCGCCGGCTGCCTGGGCCTGGACCCGCTCGGCGTGCTCGCCGAGGACGGCGTGCTGGCGACCGGACTGGACGCCGCGCTCGCCGAGGCCGTCGCCCACGCGCGCACCGCCAGCCGGCGCACGCCACGGGTCCGCGCGTTCCGCGCCAGCGGTCTGGTCGCCGCCGACGCCGGGGCGAGCGAGGGACAGGAGATCGGCTTCGTCCTCGCCGCGGCGACCGCCTACCTGCGGGCCATGGTCGACGCCGGACTCCCGGTCGCGACGGCCGCACGACAGATCACCGTCGAGGCGTTCGCCGACGTCGACCTGTTCTCGACGATCGCCAAGGTCCGGGCGCTGCGCCACTGCTGGGCGACGATCCTGCAGGCCAGCGCGGCCGCACCGGCCGGTGCGGGCGACCCCCCGGTGGTGATCGACGCGTACGCCGGCGGCCGGTGGCAGACCGTCGTCGACCCGTGGGTCAACCTGCTGCGCGGGACGACCGCGACGCTCGGTGCGGTGCTCGGGGGGGCCGACGCCGTCGTCGTCAGTGCGTTCGACAGCGCGAGCGGCCCCGGTGCCGACCAGGGCCGGCGCCTGGCGCGCAACACGCAGCTGCTGCTGCAGGACGAGTCGGCGGTCGGCCGGGTGATCGATCCGGCCGGCGGCAGTTACTACGTCGAGGCGCTGACCGACGGGTTCGCCGCGGCCGGGTGGGCGCAGTTCCGCAACTACGAGGCCGCCGGCGGGCTGGCGGCGGCGCTGGTGTCGGGGCAGGTGGCCGAGGGCATCGCGCGCACCGCCGGTGAGCGGGCCCGGCTCGTGGCGACCCGCCGGCGGCCGATCACCGGGGTGAGCGAGTTCCCGCTGCTGGGCGAGCGCCGACCCGAGCCGGATTCGCGGCCGGATTCGCGGTCGGCGCTGTCCGGGTCGGGTCCCGAGCCGCGGTCGGCGCTGCCGGCCGACGGCACCGCGACCCGCGCCCCGGCGCTGGTCCCACGGCGCCTGTCGACCCCGTTCGAGGACCTTCGCCGGCGCGCCGAGGCGGCCGAACCAACCGTGTTCTGCGCGAACGTGGGCACCGGCGCCGGGCACGTCGCGCGCACGACGTTCGCCGCGAACCTGTTCGCCGCGGGCGGTGTTCGTGCGGTGGGCGAGGGGTCCTACGCCGACGCATCCGCGGCGGCGGCGGCGTTCGCGGCGTCCGGTGCTCCCGTCGCGGTCATCTGCGGCACGGACGAGGCGTACGACGAGCACGCTGCCGACTTCGCCCGGGCACTGAAGGGTGCCGGGGCGCGGTACGTCTACCTGGCCGGGCGACCGGGCCCGCGCGGGGGCGAATGGACCGACGCCGGGGTCGACGAGTTCGTCGGCGTCGGTGTCGACGCCGTGGACGTGCTCGCCCGGTTGCTCGACCTGATGGAGGTGGGCCCGTGATCCCGGACTTCGCCGGCGTCGAGCTGCCGCCGCGGGTGCCGCACCCCGACCGGGCGGCGTGGGTCGGCGACGTCGTCGCCCAGACCGGTGTCGGTCCGGACGCGGCGACGTGGCACTCGCCGGAGGGGATCGACGTCGCGCCGCTGTACTGCGCCGCGGACCTCGACGGCCTGGACCACCTGCGCACCTACCCGGGCGTGCCGCCGTACCTGCGCGGGCCGTACCCGACGATGTACGTCAACCAGCCGTGGACGATCCGGCAGTACGCCGGCTTCTCCACGGCGGCCGACTCCAACGCGTTCTACCGACGCAACCTGGCGCAGGGGCAGAAGGGCCTGAGCGTCGCGTTCGACCTGCCGACCCACCGCGGCTACGACTCCGACCACCCGCGCGTCCACGGCGACGTCGGGATGGCCGGCGTGGCGATCGACTCGATCATCGACATGCGGGAGCTGTTCGCCGGGATCCCGTTGGACCGCATGTCCGTGTCGATGACGATGAACGGCGCGGTCCTGCCGATCCTCGCGCTGTACGTCGTGGCCGCCGAGGAGCAGGGGGTCGCACCGGAGCAGCTCGCCGGGACGATCCAGAACGACATCCTCAAGGAGTTCATGGTCCGCAACACGTACATCTATCCGCCCGAGCCGTCGATGCGGATCATCTCCGACATCTTCGCCTTCACCTCGCAGCGGATGCCGAAGTTCAACTCGATCTCGATCTCCGGCTACCACATGCAGGAAGCCGGCG
>CAYMNG010000196.1:0-2293 GCA_964391765.1 uncultured Bifidobacteriaceae bacterium
GGGAACCGGCCCTTCTCGAACTCGCCCAAGGCGGCCGCGAAGTAGGAACCGGGGGTGTAGATCACCGAGGTGTCGGACAGCACCGACGGGTCCTCGCAGCGGTTCCCGCCGGGGGTCAACGTCGCGACACCGTGCTCGTTGGCCAGGGAAGCCACCGCATCGGTGGCCCCACCCAGGTACGGCCAGATGACCTGAACGCCGCTGGTGATCTGCGCCTGAGCCGCTTTGTTGGCCTTCGCGGAGTCGTCGAAGTCGCCGGTGAACGTCCCGACGAGCGACGCGCCCTTCTCCTTCAGCAGCAGGCCTGCCGCGTAACCCGCCGCGACAGCCTGCTCATCGGGGAAGTCGTTGGACTGCCGGCGCCGCGGACGACGTGACGCTCGGGGACGCCGCGGGGGCCGACGAACGGGTCAGTCAAAACTGAGACGGACCACTAGGACGGCCCGACCCAGGCCAGGCGTTCGGACAGCAGGTCGCCGACGCAGTACACGCCGGTTCGCCCGCCGGTCAGGTCACGCAACTGCATGGCGCTCAATCGCCAGCCGGTCGGATGCGTCGCCCGGACCCGCGACAGGACGACGACGATCCCGGTCCGCGCGGCGGTGCGCAGGACCGCGGTCAATCGAGCACGGTCGGCGGGTGCGAGATGGCCCGAGAACGCGCTGTCGATCACGACCGTCACCACGTCCGGCTCGACGAGATCCGCCAGCAGATCCGGTGCGATGTCGAGCACGTCGCCGCGAACGAGGTTCGGCGCGACGGCGACAGCCGCCGCGACCGCGGCGTCCAACCGCTCGAGCCGCGCCGGCCGGTCCGGCCAGGCGAATGCGCGCAGCCGCCGGGAATCGCCCGCGTCCCGCACGTCCAGCGGCCGACGGTCGATGCCGACCGCCGACACGATCGGCAGGTCGACGGCCAGCAGTTCGGGCGGGACCACGAGGTCGGCGGTGAGCCCCAGGTCGACCCCGCGCCCGGGCCACCGGCCGGTGGCGAAGTCGACGACGACGCGATGGCCGGTCAGCACAATCCCCGCCCCCGCGCCGAACTCGACGAGTCGGATCGCGCGACCCGGATACGACCTGGCCGCCAGGAGGAGCCCCGGCACGACGTCGGTGATCCGCTGCGGCTCGGTGAACTGGACGAGTCCGGCGGCGCTCGCGTCGGCCAGTTCGTCGCGCAACGCGGTCAGGTCCTCGATGGTCGCGTTCACGCCACCGGCGAACGGATCACGTGCACGTCCCTGCCAGAACGCCAGCCGTAGGCCGGCCAACGCGATCAGCGGGGCCAGATCGTCGCCGCCGACGGCCGCGACGCGCCGGGCCAGCCGCGCGTACGTCGGCGCGTGGTGGGCCGCGAACACGGCCGCGGCCGCCGACCACGACCGGAACCAGGGCAGAGAACTCCCGGCCGCCACCTCGGCGGGGTCGAGCCCTAGGCCGTCCTCGACCTGCCGGTCACGGCCACGAGCAGGTGACCGGCCCGCCACTCCAGTCCGCACCGCCGGCGGCGAGTTCGAGGTCGGCGTCGCTCAACTGGTCGACGTCCCGCGGAATCGTCAGGTGGACGTCGGTCAGCGACTCGGTGTGGACGCTGACCGCAACCGAATCGGCGATCTGGATGCCGAGCATCCGGCCGATGACACCACGCGGGTCGGCGAGCAGTTGGGCGCGAAACCCCGGCTCGGCGGCGATGCGTTCGGTGAGCATCGCCTCGAGTTCGGACCGGGTCGGTACCTGCATGTCCCCTCCTTCGTCGGTGCCGTCGCCCCTCCGGCGCGACACGTCGGTTCGCCACGCGCGTCACGGTGCGTCGCAGTACAACTCCTCCGGACTCGGATCACTGACGTTCCACGCGCCGCCGCCGGCGGCGAGTTCGAGGTCGGCGTCGCTCAGCTGATCCGAATCCGCCGGGATGGTCAGGTGGACGTCGGTCAGCGACTCGGTGTGGACGGTGACGGTGACCGCCTGGGGGATCGTGATCCCCAGCACCTCGCCGAGCACCGCGCGCGGCTCGGCCAGCAACCGCGCCCGCAACCCCGGATCCTCCGCGATGCTCCGGGCCAGGATCGCCTCGACCTCCGCCCGAGTCGGAACACCCATCACGACCACCATCCCTCTCGTTCGATCCTCGCCCGGCACGTCGCCCGCGGTCGGCAAGTGCGACGCGGGTCCACCCGACTCACGGCCCGCCCAACCAGAAGCTGGGGTCACCCCAGTCGGCCCCGCCGCCAGCGGCCAGCTCCAGGTCCGCCTCGCTCAACTGGTCGGCGTCGGCCGGGATCGTCAGGTGCACG
>CAYMNG010000197.1:0-379 GCA_964391765.1 uncultured Bifidobacteriaceae bacterium
GCTGGAGCTGTCCAACGTCGCCAACCTGCCGATCATGCTGTATCCGGGCATGAAGATCGGCCAGTTGTGCCTGTTCCGTCTGTCCAGCCCGGCCGAGCACCCCTACGGGTCCGCCCAGTACGGCTCGCGCTACCAGGGCCAGCGCGGTCCGACCCCGAGCCGGTCGTTTGCGAACTTCCACCGCACCGAGGTCTGAGTGCAGCCCCCGCCGGAGTCCGAGATCGAGATCCTCGACTACACCGGGTTCGGGGTCGGCATCCGCTGGCTGGCGCAGCGGATCGTCGACGACGGCTGGATCCCCGACGCGATCCTCGGCGTCGTGCGCGGGGGCCTGTTCGTCGCGGCGGGCCTGGCGTACGCGCTCGACATCAAGGACGTC
>CAYMNG010000197.1:389-820 GCA_964391765.1 uncultured Bifidobacteriaceae bacterium
ACACCGACGCCGGCGAGACGCTGCCCGCTCCGGTCATCGTCGGCGACCAGCCGCACCTGGACGACCTCGGCGGCCATCGAGTCCTCGTCGCGGACGACGTCGCCGACACCGGCGCCACCCTGCACTTCCTGCGCACCCTACTGCCGGTCGACGCCGACGTTCGGGTCGCCGTCCTGTACGAGAAGCCGCACACGACCTACGCCCCCGAGCTCGCCTGGCGGTCCACCGACCGGTGGATCCGGTTCCCGTGGATCCAGGTGCCGCCCGTGCGCATCCAGTCGGCCGGTCGCAGCTCGGTCTGACCCGCAGCCCCGGACGAGCGTGTTCGCGCACTGCCGCTGCCTCGAACACGGTGCTACCGTCGAACGGTGGCCACGCCGAAGGTCCGGATCAAGCGCGTGTACGACGAGCCCGCACCCGACGACGGATTC
>CAYMNG010000197.1:839-1727 GCA_964391765.1 uncultured Bifidobacteriaceae bacterium
GGGGTGTCCAAGGAGAAGGCCGCGCTCGGGCTGTGGCTGCCGCAGGTCGCCCCGAGCACCGAGCTGCGCAAGTGGTTCGGCCACGACGAGGACCGCCTGGCGGAGTTCACCACCCGCTATCGCGCCGAGCTCGACGCCAACCCCGCGTTCGCCGATCTCACGGATGCTGTTCGCGCGCACGCGCTGACGACGCTGCTGTACGGCGCGCACGACGCGCGGCTGAGCCAGGCCCTGGTCCTGCAGGAGTACCTCGTGACACACAAGGTGGCCGTCGCGGCCGATCCTGGGTGATACCCCCCCGGTGGCCGCCGGTGGACGGCGGGGGCCCGTCGACCCTCCCCCCCGACCCGACCACCGTGTCCATCGGCGAGTTCAGCCCGTCGACCAGGAACGAGCAGCGCGGGCGGACGTCGGCGAACGCGGGATATCGCGCCTGCACGTCGTCGAGGATCCGGCCCAGCGAACCGGCCGGCGCCGACACGACCCGCTCGCCGACCGCCGCCGCGGCCGCCGCGAACAGGTGTACCTGCACTTCGGACTCCACGGCTCGAGTGTAGGCAGCCACCGCACCGCGCCTAGGGTTCGGTGCATGAGCGGCGACCTGACCCACCTCGACGACGCCGGCCACGCCCGCATGGTTGACGTGACGGCCAAGTCCGTGACCGACCGCTCCGCGACGGCCCGCTGCCGGGTCGCCGTGTCGGCCGAGGTCGTCGCCGTACTGCGCGACGGCACGCTGCCGAAGGGCGACGCCCTCGCCGTCGCGCGCATCGCGGCGATCGCCGCGACCAAGCGCACGCCCGACCTCATCCCGCTGTGCCACCCGATCGCGATCCACGGCGTGGACGCCGACGTCACCCTCGCCGACGACTACGTGCAGATCGTCGT
>CAYMNG010000197.1:1737-2278 GCA_964391765.1 uncultured Bifidobacteriaceae bacterium
GCGGGCTCGCCGTCATCGACATGGTCAAGGCGCTGGACCGATTCGCCTCGATCACCGAGGTCGTGCTCCTCGCCAAGTCCGGCGGCCGGTCGGGCACCTGGACGCGCGAGCCGTGACCACCGCGCGGGTCATCACCGTCTCGACGCGCTGCGCGGCCGGTACCGCCACGGACACCGCCGGGCCGACGCTGGTCGCCGGGCTGCGCGCCCTCGGCATCGACACCGACGGACCGGTCGTCGGCCCGGACGGGCAGCCGGTCGCCGACGCCCTGCGGGCTGCGCACGCAGACGGCGTCGCGCTCGTCGTCACGACCGGCGGTACCGGACACTCCCCGACCGACCTCACCCCCGCGATGACCGCCCGGGTGATCGAGCGGCCATCGCCGGGGACCGCCGAGGCGGTCCGCGCCTACGGCGTCGCGCACGGCGTGCCGACCGCAGTGCTCTCGCGCGGGATCGCCGGCCTCGTCGGACAGTGTCTGATCGTCAACCTGCCCGGATCCCTCGGCGGCGTGCGCGACGGGCTGGCCGCCCTCGGTCCA
>CAYMNG010000198.1:0-2236 GCA_964391765.1 uncultured Bifidobacteriaceae bacterium
CGCGGCCGCGCGCAGTGCCGGATCACCCGGGTCGGCGTCGGCCGCGAAGACGACCGTCCACCGCACGTCGCCGTCGAGCCGCCGGGCCACGAACAGCACCCGTTCCCCCGTGGGCAGGGTGCGCGGCTCGGACACCACGACGCTGGCGACGACCCGGTCGTGGACCGCGGCCGGCAGTTCGCCACTGTCGTCGATCCGCACGCGAAGCGCCGGCAGCGCGTTCCCGTCGTCGTCGAGCCGGGTCACGACGAGCATCGGCTCGTCCCACGTCGCCTTCACGACGTGTTCCCACCGGACGCTGTCGCCGGTCGCCTGCACGTACAGTGCGCGGTTCGTCGCGACGGTGACCGTCGTCTGGGTGCGGTCGGCGGAGCGCGTGCTGCCCCACGCCAGAACGCGCTCCCCCGGCGGGATCCGCAGCATCGCCAGCACCGAGCCGGGCAACTGCGCGCGGCGCAACCACCTCACGCCGTGCTCCCGAGGGCGTCCTGCCGGAGGGTGCGACGCACGTCCTCCAGCGCCAGCAGGTCCGCGAAGCACTGCGCGTACTCGGCCGACGACGTCGCCGGGTCCATCCGCTGCAACCGCCCCTTGAGGTCCACGATGCGCCGGCTCGCATCGATCTCCAGCAGCCGCGACACGACGCCGACGGCGTATCGCGCGTCCTGACCGGCGACGGCCGGGAGCGGATCGACCGCCAGTTCGCGGATCGATCCGCGCACGGCGTCGTCCCGCGCGGCCGCGAGCACCGCATCGATCCACCCCAGACCGTCGACGTCGACGGACGGCCCGCCGGCCGCGCGGATCGCCTCGTGCACCGCGCGCGCGGTCGGGTGGGTGAACGCCTGCTCCTCGACCAGGTCGTAGGCCTCGGCGGACGCACCGGGCAACTGCAGCGCGCACTTCAGCGCCTCACGTTCGACCTGAACGCCCGGGTCACGGCGGCGGTCGACCGGTCGCTCGACGACCGGACCGCCCCGCTCGGCGGAGACCACCGCACGCCGGACGACGTCCACATCCTCGCCCAGCCAACCTGCCAGCCGCCCGGCGTACTGCGGCCGCAGTGCGGTGTCGCGGATCCGGGCGACCACGGGAGCGGCCGCCCGCAGCGCGGCGACGCGGCCCTCCGCGGTGTCGAGGTCGAACCCGGTCAATGCCGAGCGGATCGCGAACTCGAACAGCGGCACGCGGCGGTCGACCAGGGCGACGACGGCCGTGTCGCCGTGCTGCGACCGAAGGTCGCACGGGTCCAGGCCGGTCGGTTCGACCGCGACCCAGGTCTGCGCGACGAATCGTTGGTCCTCGTCGAACGCGCGCAACGCGGCCTTCTGCCCGGCCGCGTCACCGTCGAACGTGAACACGACGCTGCCGCTGAACTGGTCGTCGTCCATCAGCAGTCGGCGCAGGACCTTGATGTGGTCGGCGCCGAACGCGGTTCCGCAGGTCGCGATCGCGGTCGGGACACCGGCCAGGTGGCAGGCCATGACGTCGGTGTACCCCTCGACGACGACCGCCTGCTGGGCCTTGGCGATATCACGGCGAGCGAGGTCGATTCCGTAGAGCACCTGGCTCTTCTTGTAGATCGGCGTCTCGGGGGTGTTGAGGTACTTGGGACCGTCGTCGTCGTCGAAGAGTCGACGTGCCCCGAACCCGACGACGTCGCCGCCGAGGTCGCGGATCGGCCACACGAGACGGCCGCGAAATCGGTCGTACGGTCCACGGTTCCCCGAACTGACGAGTCCGCCGGCCAGGAGTTCCGCGTCGGTGAACCCGGCACGACGCAGATGGGAGGTGAGGGTGTCCCAGGACTTCGGCGCGAAGCCGACACCGAAACGCCGGACCGCGGCCTCGTCGAATCCCCGCGCGCCTTCACTTACGCCGAACTCAAGGCGTTGCCGGTGAGCGTCGACCAGGCGCGTGCGCTGCCCGGCCTGGCGGTTGATCGCCGATCCACCCTCGGTGTAGCGCAACTCGACCCCGACGCGCGCGGCGAGCTTCTCGACGGCCTCGGCGAACGTGAGGTGGTCGACGCGCTGCACGAACGATAGGACGTCGCCGCCTTCCCCACAGCCGAAGCAGTACCACATGCCGCGCGCGGGCGTGACGTGGAAACTCGGCGTGCGCTCGTCGTGGAACGGGCACAACCCCTTCAGCGATCCGCCGCCGGCGGACTTCAAGGAGACGTAGTCGCGGGCTACCTCGTCGATCCGGGCGCGTTCGCGGACCAGCGCGATGT
>CAYMNG010000199.1:0-1882 GCA_964391765.1 uncultured Bifidobacteriaceae bacterium
AGGACTCCTTCCGCATCCACGGCGGCTACGGCTACTCCAAGGAGTACGAGATCGAACGGCTGTACCGGGAGGCGCCGATGATGCTGATCGGGGAGGGCACCGCCGACATCCAGCGCATGATCATCGCCCGGCGCATCCTGGAGGACTACGAGCCGCGCGGGTGAGCGTCGTCCCGGCGGTCGGCGTGATCGTCTTCGACCCGTCGCGCCGGATCCTGCTCGTGCGCCGGGCCAAGCCGCCGGCGCAGGGTGCGTGGTCCGTCCCCGGCGGTCACGTCGAGCCGGGGGAGACGGCCGAGGACGCCGCGCTGCGCGAACTGCTCGAGGAGACCGGGCTGGTCGGCGAGATCGTCCGCCCCGTCGGCGAGGTGACGCGGTCGGGCCCGGGCGGACGCACGTACGCCATTCGCGACTTCGTCGTCGAGGTCGCGGACATCACGACGCTGCGGGCGGGGGACGACGCGTCGGCGACGGACTGGTTCACCCGGGCGGACCTGCGGATCGTGACCACGAGCCCGGGTCTGGTCGAGGCGTTGCGCGGCTGGGGTCTGCTGCCGGACTGACGCCTGCTCACGCGTCGCCGGGATCGACGATCGCCCACACCTCGAGCCGGTCGGCGAACCGCTGCCAGCCGGTCGCGCGGCTGAGTCGGTCGACCATCGCCAGACCACGGCCATCGCCCGCGGTCACGGTCGCGTGCCGGGGTCGCGGGTCGTGGCCGTGGCCGTGGTCGGTGACGACCACCCGCACGCCCGGGCCGTCCGGGGTCAGCGTCAGCCCGATCGGCGGGCCACCGTGCCGCACCGCGTTCGCCGCCAGTTCGGAGACGACGAGGAGCAGGTCGAACGCCTGCGGATCGGCCCACCCGGCCGATCGCGCCCACCCGGCGGCGGCCGACCGCGCGACGGCCGCCGCCGTCGTGTCCGGTGGCAACGCGTAACTCGGCACGATCGTGTCCTACCCGCTGCGCACCGCGATCAAACGTCGACGCGCCGCAGTGACGTAGTGTCCGATCCGTGGTCCGGATCGTGGCGGTGGCGAACCAGAAGGGCGGCGTCGGCAAGACGACGACCGTCGTGAACCTCGCCGCCGCGCTGGCCGAGCACGGCGAGCGGGTGCTCGTCGTCGACCTGGACGCGCAGGCCTGCGCGACGTTCAGCCTGGGCCTGGACCCGGAGGATCTCGACGTCACCGGCACCGAGGTGTTCGTCACGGCGAAGCGCACCGCGACCGAGGTCGTCCTGCGCACCGGCGACGGCGTCGACGTGCTGCCGGCCGCGATCGACCTCGCCGGTGCCGACCGCGCCCTCGCCGGGGTGGTCGGGCGCGAGTACGTCGTCCGCGACGCCCTCGCCGTCCTGCACGATGCGTACGACTGGATCCTGCTGGACTGCTCGCCGTCGCTGGGGATCGTCACGATCAACGCGCTGACCGCCGCCGACGCGGTGCTCGTCCCGCTGCAGTGCGAGACGCTGTCGCACCGTGGCGTCGGGCAGCTGCTGGAGACGATCACCGACGTGCAGCGGCTGACGAACCCGCGGCTGCGGATCGCCGGCGTCGTGCCGACGCTGTTCGACGGGCGCACCACGCATGCCCGGGCCGTGCTCGCCGACCTCGGGCCGCGCTACGGCGTGCGGGTGTTCTCCCCGATCGCGCGGTCGATCCGGTTCGCCGAGGCACCGGCCGTCGGCCGCAGCATCCTCGCGACCGCCGGTGGGACCCGCGGCGCCCGCGACTACCGCGTGCTCGCCGGCGAGCTCGTCGACGAACTCACCCGGCCCTGACCGGCGGGCGAACGCGATGTCGTCGAACGCGGCGCGGCGGACGACGGGCTCGCTCGCGGCCCTGGCGGCCCTCGGCGTGGTCTTCGGCGACATCGGCAC
>CAYMNG010000199.1:1892-2235 GCA_964391765.1 uncultured Bifidobacteriaceae bacterium
CGGTGTTCGCCGGTTCCGGCGGGACCGACCGGGAGGTCGTCCTCGGCGTCGCGTCGATGGTCGTGTGGTCGATCACGCTGGTCGTCACGGTGCTGTACGTGCGGATCCTGCTCCGGTTCGACAACGACGGCGAGGGCGGGCTGCTGGCCCTGCTGGCGCTGCTGCGGCAGGGGCGCCCGGGCCGGCGGGTCGCGACCGCGGCGACCGTCCTGGCGATCGTCGGTGCCGCGATGTTCCTCGGCGACAGCATGATCACCCCGGCGATCTCGGTGCTCTCGGCCGTCGAGGGGGTCACCGTCGTCACCCCTGACCTGCAGTCGATCGTCGTCCCGGTGACGGTCGT
>CAYMNG010000200.1:0-2208 GCA_964391765.1 uncultured Bifidobacteriaceae bacterium
CGGGAGTTCGTCGTCGCGTTCAATGCCGGTGACACGCCGGTCGACGTCGTCGTGCCGACGTCGACGCCGGCGTCGACGTGGCGGACGGTGTCCGGTGGCGACGCCGGCGACGGTGGCGCTGCCGCTGGTGATGCTGCCGCTGGTGGTCCGGGCATCGGGGCGGTCGCCGGCGACTCCGACCCGGCCGGGCGCCTGCGCGTACGGCTCGCGCCGCGATCGTCGCTGGTGCTGCGGTCCGACGCGCACCTGCCGGTGCCGGCGGCGCCCAGCGTGCAGGTCGGCGTGCGGCCCGACGCGGCCTCCGGGTCCTACCGCGTGACCGCGACCGTGCCGGGCACCGATCCGGCGACGGTGACGTTCGTCGTGCGCCGTGGTGGATCGTGGACCTCGGTCGGTGCCGACGACGCCCGGCCGTTCGGGGTGTACGTCCCGGTGCCGGCCGCGGGGGCCGGGCGCGTGCAGGTCGCCGCGATCGTGCGGGACTCCGCGGGCGCAACGGCCGTCTCGGCCCCCGTCGAGCTCCCCGCCCCCCGCCGACCGTGACTTTCGCCGACCGTGAGTTTGTGCCGGGTCCCGGCGGGAAACACGCGGTACGAACTCACGGTCGACGGGGTGGGTCCGCCTGCGGCCCTCGCCCGCACGGCACTTGTACGATCGGGCGCCGGAGGTGGTCGGGCATGCGACGCTGGCTCGCAGGTGCGCTCGCGGGGACGGTCGTCCTCGCCGGGCTGGTCGGTGCGGCGGCACCGGCCCAGGCGGCGAAGTCGATCGTCGTGTGGTCGGACGCCGCCCACGCGCCGGTCCTGCAGCAACTGCTCAAGGACGGGTTCGCCGGCACGCCGGTCGAGGTCGTGGTGAAGGACCCGGCGACGGTCCGCGACGAGCTCGCCGCGGCGAAGAAGGGCAGCGCGCCCGACATCGTGTGGGGGGACCTGGCCTGGACCGGCCAGTTGACCGGCGCCCACCTGCTGGCCCCGATCGTGCTGACCCCCAAGCGCGCGGCGCAGTTCCGCGCGAACGTGCGGGCCGGCAACCAGGTCGGCGGCGCGAACTACGGCGTGCCCGTGCAGATCAGCAACCTCGCCCTGGTGACGAACACCAAGCTCGTCGCCCAGCAGCCCGCGACGTTCGCCGACCTGCAGGCCAAGGCGCTTCGCCTCGTCAAGAACGGCAAGGCGAAGGTCCCGCTCGCCCTCGCGCAGGGCCAGGGGGCCAACCCGTACACGACGTTCCCGCTGTTCAGCGGCGTGGGCGGCTACCTGTTCGGCGCGGCGAAGGCCGGCGGACTGGACCCGAACGACATCGGCCTGGACAGCGCGGCGCTGAAGTCCAACGCGGGGCTGATCAACGGCTGGAACCGGGCCGGGCTGCTGGACCCGTCGTTGACCGTCGACGCCGCGCGCACGGCGTTCGCCAAGGGGCGGGCGCCGTTCTGGCTGGCCGGCCCGGAGGACCTCGACGCGCTGATGAAGTTGGGCTTCGTGTACCGGATCGGCGCGGTGCCACCGATCGTGAAGGGCCGCAAGGCCGCTCCGCTGCTGACGATCCACGGGTTCATGCTCACCACGTTCGCCGAGAAGCACGGCGTCGCCGAGCAGGCCGACGACCTGGTGACGAAGTTCCTGACCCGCGCGAACGTCCAGCAGGCGCTGGCGAAGGCGTCCGGCTGGTACCCGGCGAACACGGTCGCCGCCGCCACGGTCGACACCGGCGGCGGTCGGATCCGGGCGATCGGCAACGCCGGCGCCGACGGGGTGCCGATGCCGAACATCGTCCAGGCCGGCGTCGTGTGGGAGCCCTACGGCACCGCCTGGTCGGCGACGACGGCCGGCCCGTCGGCCACGCCGGCGAAGAAGGCGTTCAAGATCGCCCAACGGGCCGCCGAGGCCGCCGTCGCCGCGCTGGGCTGACCGGCCGCGCTGGGCCGACCGGTCGCGCTGGGCCGACCGGCCGCACCCGCCGGTTTGCACTCGCCAGGCACGAGTGCTAACTTCTGCGTTAGCACTCGGATGACCAGAGTGACAACTCCCACTCGGACGTTCCCGGAGGAACAGCCCACATGGCAAAGATCATTGCATTCGACGAGGAGGCCCGCCGGGCCCTCGAGCGCGGCATGAACGTGCTCGCCGACGCCGTCAAGGTCACCCTCGGCCCCAAGGGCCGCAACGTGGTGCTGGAGAAGAAGTGGGGCGCCCCCACGATCACCAA
>CAYMNG010000201.1:0-2078 GCA_964391765.1 uncultured Bifidobacteriaceae bacterium
GACCTGCCGGTAGTGCGCGAGGGCGGCGTCGATCTCGGCCTGCACCCGGTCGCGCAGGTCGGCGGCGTCGAACGGCGCACTCGTCGGCATGTGGTCGAGCCTACGGCGACACCCACAGGCCCGCGATCGGCCCGGATTGCCGGCGCCCGTAGGGTGGCTGGATGCGAACGGGTGTGGACGTCGGCCGCGCGCTCGCCGACGGCGGACGTTCGTTCTCGTTCGAGTTGTTCCCGCCGAAGACCGACGCCGGTGAGCAGCAGCTGTGGCGCACGGTGCGCGATATCGAGGCGCTGGGACCCACGTTCGTCTCGGTCACCTACGGCGCGGGCGGATCGACCCGGGACCGCACGGTCCGGCTGACCGGGCAGATCGCCGCCGAGACGACGCTGACACCGGTCGGGCACCTGACGTGCGTCGGTGCTTCGGGCGAGGAGTTGCGTGACGTCGTCGGGCAGTACGCCGCGGCCGGCGTACGCACGTTCCTCGCCCTGCGCGGGGATCCGCCGCAGGGCCCCGGCGGCGCCTGGCAGCCACATCCGGCCGGCCTGCGGCACGCCGTCGACCTCGTCGAGCTGATCGCCTCGCTGGGGACGTTCAGCATCGGCGTCGCGGCCTTCCCCGAGGGGCACCCGGAGTCGACGAGCCTCGCCGAGGACGCCCGGGTCCTCGCGGCCAAGCAGCGGGCCGGCGCCGAGTTCGCCATCACCCAGTTGTTCTTCCGGGTCGAGGACTATGCCCGACTCGTCGACCTCGCCGATCGACACGGGTGCACGATGCCGATCGTGCCCGGGATCATGCCGGTGACGAACGTCGCGCAGATCGAGCGGTTCGCGGCCCTGTCCGGCGCGGCGTTCCCCGCGGACCTGGCCGAGGCGTTCCACGCCGTCGCCGACGACACCGAGGCGGTCGTGCGACTGGGGATCGACGTGGCGGCCCGGATGTGCCAGGACCTCCTCGACCTCGGTGCGCCGGGCCTGCACTTCTACACGCTGAACCGGTCGCGGTCGACGATCGCGGTGTACCAGGCGCTCGGCCTGGGCGCGGCGGCCGGCTGACCGGGACGCGGTGGGGATGACACTCGACGGGCTGGCGCCGGCGCTGCTCGTCGGGGCGGTCATCGCCCTGATCGCGATCCTCAGCGTCCGCCTGGCCGGGCGGCTGGGCGTGCCGGGTCTGCTGCTGTACCTGGTGCTGGGGCTGGTCCTGGGGACCGTCTTCCCCGCGCTGCACGTCGACAACGCCCAGATGGCGACCGTCCTGGGATACAGCGCGCTGATCCTGATCCTCGCCCAGGGCGGCGTGACGACGCGCGTCGGCGAACTGCGACCGGTCATGTGGCCGGCGCTGACGTTGGCGTCCGTGGGCATCGTCGTGTCGATCGGCGTCGTCGCCGGACCGTTGGTACTGCTCGGTCTGGAGACGCGGACGGCGGTGCTGATCGGTGCGGTGCTCGCCGCGACGGACGCGGCCGCGGTGTTCTCGATCATGCGGCAGATGAGCATCACGACCCGCGTTCGCACGCTCCTGGAGGCCGAGGCGGGGTTCAACGACGCTCCCGTCGTCGTGATCGTCGCGGTGGTCGCGGCCGGCGACTTCGCGGCCTCGCCGTGGTGGTCGGCGCCGCTCCAGGTCGGCGTCGAACTGGTCGGCGGCGCGGTCGTCGGACTCCTCGTCGGGCTCGGCTCGCGCTGGCTCCTGCCGCGACTGGCGCTGCCGGCCGTGGGCCTGTACCCGATCGCGGCGATCGCGCTGGTCGTGCTCGCCTACGGAACCGGGCAGGTGCTGCACGTCTCGGGGTTCATCGCCGTCTACCTGACGGCGGTGCTGATCGGATCGACCCCGAACCTGCCGCACCGCCGGTCGATCGTCGGGTTCTCCGACGGGCTGGCGTGGGTCGCCGAGATCGGGCTGTTCGTGATGCTCGGCGCGTTCGCCAACGTCGGCCGGCTGCCCGCGTCGATCCCCCTGGCGATCATCGTGTCGGTGCTCATCGTCGTTCTCGCGCGCCCGATCGCGGCGGCCGTCTCGTTGCTGCCGTTCCGCATGCCGGCGCGGGTGATCGCGTTCGTGGGCATCGC
>CAYMNG010000202.1:0-2069 GCA_964391765.1 uncultured Bifidobacteriaceae bacterium
AGTTCATCGGCGGCCCGGGCACCCCCGGGGTCCTGGTCGTCCGCCGCGGGCTGCTGACGAACTCGGTGCCGGACGTCGTCGGCGGCGGGACCGTCGCCTACGTCAACCCGCACGAGCACCGCTACCTGGACGACCCGGTCCATCGGGAGGAGGCCGGGACGCCGGCGATCATCGAGTCGATCCGGGCGGGGATCGTGTTCGCGCTCAAGGACGAGGTCGGGACCGACGTCATCCGAGCACATGAGGACGACTTCGTGCGTCGGGCGATCGCCGCGTGGTCGGCGAACCCGCGGATCCAGATCCTCGGCAACCTGTCCGCCGACCGGCTGTCGATCGTGTCGTTCGTCGTCCGCCGACCGGACGGACGGTACCTGCATCACAACCTCGCGGTGGCGATCCTCAACGACCTGTTCGGCATCCAGGCGCGCGGCGGCTGCTCATGCGCCGGCCCGTACGGGCACCGCCTGCTCGGCATCGACCTGGACCGGTCCCACGCGTTCGAGCGCGAGATCGCGCACGGGTGCGAGGGGATCAAGCCGGGGTGGGTCCGCGTCAACTTCAACTACTTCATCTCCGAGGCCGTCTTCGCGTACATCGTCGCGGCCGTCGACCTGGTCGCCGAGCACGGCTGGCGGCTGCTGCCGCAGTACCGGTTCGACCCGGCCACCGGCCGGTGGCGCCATCGCCTGGGACCGGTCGAGCCCCCCTTGCGCCTGTCCGCGGTGCACTTCGACGCGGACGGCGAGCTGCGTTACCCGCAGGCCGAGGACCAGGCGCCGGAGTCCGCGCTCACGGACTACCTGGACGCGGCGCGTGCGCTGCTCGTCGGCCTTCCCGACGACCTCGGACCGATCGCCGAGGCCGGCCGCGACGTGTCCGACGACTTCGGCCACCTGCAGTGGTTCGAGCTGCCTGCGATCTGCCTCGCCGACGACCCGGCCCCTGACAACCCGGCCCCGCAGCGGGCCTAGCCGGACCGTTTCTCCCGCTTCACGGGACAAACGGCACGACACGCCCGAGTTCTCGGGCGTGTCGTGCCGTTTGTCCCCAGTCGTCGGTCAGTGGTGGCGTGGCCGGCCTAGCGGCGCGTGACGCGAACGACGAACGTCGGTGACGCGTTCGCCAGGAAGTCCCCGCGCCCCACGGCGACGACCCGGTAGGTGTAGCGCCCCTTCGCCTTCGGCGCGACGCCGACGAGCCGCGCTCGGCCCTTCGCGTTGACGACGCCGTTCTTGACGTTCCGCCACATTCCATCGGGGCGCTGGACCTGCAACGCGACCCGCTGGTTGCGCAGGGCGGGTCGGACCTTGACGGACACGGCGACCCGTCCCCGCCGGGCCACCTTCGTCGCGCTCGGCCGGGCCGTGACGGCCGACAGCACCTGCGTCGTGAACGGGGCGCTGGCCCCTTCGGTGCGCGCATCCGCCGGCGGTACGACCACCTGCCATGCGCCGGTTGCCCGCGGCAGGACCTGGAAGGACACCGTCCCGTCCGCTGCGGTCGTCCCCGCCTGGACGTCGATCCACTTCTTAGCTCCCTGCCGACGGAACTGGAGGGTCGCCGGTACCCCGCCCAGCGGCGCGCCGCCGGACGTGACGGTGGCGCTCACGGTGACCGGGGAGCCGAAGACCGCGGTCGGTGAACCGGTCGCCGAGACGTCGGTGGTCGCCGGTGCGAGCGACTGCGCGTAGGCCCGGATCAGCGGCCACTGGGCCGGGTCCTCCCCGCCGATCGTCCACATCGCGGCACCGGCCAGGCCGAACTCGCCGACCAGCTGGGTGCGGGCCAGGACGGCCTGGGGGCCGACCCACCACATGACGCGCTTGGCCGTGCAGGTCTGCTGCGCACCGCTCGCGTCGGTCCAGGTGACCTTCTTGTCGTAGTAGACCCAGTTCTCCTGATCGGCCTCGGACCACTGGATGTCGCTCGGGTTGACGCCGGCCGCAGCGAGCTGGCCGGGGATGTTCGCGTCGGTCACCGAGGCCATGGCCGTCAGGCTCCGGTAGGCCGACGTCCCCGGGGCGGGGCAGGAACCGGCGAGCCGGGCGCGCCCGCCGGAGGTGCGCGTC
>CAYMNG010000203.1:0-1968 GCA_964391765.1 uncultured Bifidobacteriaceae bacterium
ATCGGGCCGCTCGATGACGACCACACCGTCGTCGAGCAGTCGGTCGCCCGGGCTCGGGGCCGGCATGACCCGCTCGTTCTGGGCCCCGAGCTCCTCGCGCGCCCGCGCCGCTGCTGGATTGACGAACGCGTCGATCGAGCCGAGCGCCGCACCCATGGTGCCGGCGGAGTCCCCCAGGCCGTGCCGCATCCGGATGAACACCACCGCCGAGTCCCCTTCGCCTAGCCGCGCTGCGACGATAACCCGTCGATCCGGCAGGACTGCTCCCCGCCCAGACGAAGGTGCACCGACACCGCGAGCAGCCCGAGCGAGACGACCGCGAGCAGCGGCTGGATCGGCGCGAACCAGGACACCGCGCCGCTGGCGCCCAGTGCGAGCAGGACGAGCTTGTTGCAGACCGGGCACCCGACGGCGAGGAAGGACACGACTCCCCCGATCAGGCCGACCCGCGACGGGGAGTCCGCGCCCACGGGCGCCTCGACACCGGCGAGGGGCCGGACGTAGGTCGCCAGGAGCAGGCCGCCGAGCAGTGCGCTGATGGCGACGGTCGGATAGGACCACCACGTCACCGCGATCGCGCGGCCGAAGAGGGGCGTCGGGATCACCGCGGTCGGTACCGCGATGGCGAGGCCGACGACGACGGCACCGACGACGGCCACCCGCCACCCGGTCAGCGCAGGGCCGGCGGAAGCAGGCCGTCGGGGAATGCCTGGAACGTGACCGGACGCTGGAACCGGCGCACTGCTGTGGGCCCGACGGAGGTGTGCAGCGGACTGGTGGACGCGGGGTAGGGACCGCCGTGGTGCTGTCCCGCGGTGACGGCGACGCCCGTCGTCCAGCCGCCCCAGACGATGCGCCCGGCGATCCGGGCCAGCGCCGCGACGACCGACGCCACGCCGTCCTCGGCCGGATCCGCGTGGACGGCCGCGACTAGGCAGCCCTCCAGTCCGCCCAGCACGGCGAGCGCCTGGTCGAGGCCGGCGTACTCGACGACCAGGCCGACCGGCCCGAAGCACTCGGTTCGCACCAGGTCCGGCTGCGCGATGACGGTCGATGCGTCCGTCACCAGCACGCCGGGGCGGGCATGGAACCCGTCGGCGGGCAGCTCCGCCGCGGACTCGACCCGGCGGACCCCGACGACCGATGCCAGGGCGTCGACGTTGGACTGCAGGAGCCGGTCGACGTTCGCGTTCAGCAGCACTCCGCCCGGCAGGTCCACGACGCGGCGAGCGATCCGCTCGGCCAGGCCGGTTCGCACGGGGACGAGGAGGAGGCTCGGGTTGGTGCAGAACTGACCGGTTCCCAAGGTGAGCGACGCGAGGTAGTCATCGACCAGCGATGCCTCTCCCGTCGCGCCCGGCAGGACGACGACCGGGTTCACGCTGCCGAGCTCGCCGTAGAACGGGATGGGATGCGGGCGCGCGGACGCGCGATCGAACAGCGCCCGCCCTGCGGCCGTCGAGCCGGTGAACGCGGCGGCGGCGATCAGCGGATGCTCGATGAGCGCGATCCCCGCATCGAAGCCGTGGACGAGACCGAGGGTCCCGGCCGGCGCGCCGGCCCGCGCCAGGGCCGCGACGGCCAGGTCGGCGCACCGCTGGCTCGTCTGCGGGTGCGACGGGTGCGCCTTGACGACGACCGGGCAGCCGGCCGCCCAGGCGGACGCAGTGTCGCCGCCGAGGACGCTGAACGCGAACGGGAAGTTGCTCGCCCCGTACACCGCGACCGGACCGAGCGGTACGAGCATCCGACGCAGGTCGGGATGCCCGGCTGGCGGATCCGCGACGACGGCCGGATCGACGATCACCCCGTCGAACGCGCCGGCCCGGACGCCGTCGGCGAACATGCGCAGCTGGAACGCCGTGCGCTCGACCTCCCCGACCATGCGCGCCACGCCGAGTCCGGTCTCCGCGTCGGCGAGCGCAGCCAGGTCGTCGCGCGACGCGACGAGGGCGTCGGCGACCGCAT
>CAYMNG010000204.1:0-1931 GCA_964391765.1 uncultured Bifidobacteriaceae bacterium
GTCGAACTCGGCGGCGATCTCCGCCGCCACCTCGGCGATGATCGCCTCGGCCGTCGGGTGCCCTTCGTAGGTCAACGAGGACACCGCGCGCCCATGGTCGTTGTCGCGGACCACCCCGGCGAAGGTCACGACCGCGCCGCGGTCCGGGTCGGTAACGACGTCGGCGAGTGCGTCGGCGTCGATCGGCTGTGGTCCGACCGTCGCGCTGCGTACGTGGCTGCGCATGTCTACCCGTTCACCGTGGCGCGACGATGCTCGTCCCGACGATGGGCGAGCTCGGCGCGCAGGTCCGGGTCGTCCATGACGATCGCGACGATCGGACAGTCCTGCGGTCCCAAATGGGCCTCCGGGTGGCACAGCGTGCACGGCTGGCCCGGTCGCAGGGGACACGCAGCGGCGACGGCGGCCCTCCGATCGGCGCTCATCCCCACCCTCCGCTCGACTGCGGACCACCATCGTAACCGCCGACATCGGCACGCAGACCGGCCCGCAGCTCGGCCATGACGTCGGAAGCATCCTCGAACCGGGCGAGCGCGGCACCCTGACCGAGCCACAAGGACACCAGGTCGGCGTCGCCGCGCCGCGCCGCCTCGGCCCGGAAGACGCCGGTGAGCCAGTTCTGCGCCGGGAAGGGCGCGATTCGGCCAGCGGACTCGATCGTCCGCACCGCCCGGTTCGGCAACCCGCGTGACAGGCGCCCGCTCATCGCCCTCGTCAGGACGCTGTCCTCGGCGGCGGCCGAGCGAATGGCTCGCCGATAGGCGTCGCTGGCGGCGGACTGGCGGGTGGCCAGGAACGCGGTGCCGACCTGCACGCCGGCCGCACCCAACGCGAAGGCGGCGGCGACGCCCCGCCGATCCGCTATCCCGCCGGCCGCGATCACCGGCACGCTCACCGCGTCGACGACCTGCGGGACGAGCGCGAACGTGCCGACGACCGACTCCTCGGCCGGCCGGAGGAACGAGATGCGATGTCCCGCAGCCTCCGCGCCCGACGCCACGATCGCGTCGACTCCCCCGGCTTCCAAGGCGACTGCCTCGGCGACCGTGGTGGCGGCGCCGAGGACGGTGACGCCCGCGGCATGCGCCGCGTCGACGACCTCCACCGGCGGGACGCCGTACACGAAGCTCGCAACCGCAGGCTTCGCCGCGAGAAGCGCCCCGACCTGCTCGCCGAACGGCGGGAGGAACCGCGACGGCACCGGCGGGACGGTCAGGCCGAGCTCGCCGAACAGCGGGGCGAGCGCCCGACCGTACTCGTCGATGCCGACGTCGGCCGGCTCGACCTCGTCCCCGGTGGGCAGCCACAGGTTCAGCGCGAACGACCGCTGGGTGGCCGACCGCAGGGCCGCCACGGTCCGACCGATCCGATCCGCGCCGTATCCGTACAGCCCGTACGACCCCAGCCCACCGAGCTCGCTGACGGCCGCGGCCAGGTCCACCGACGACAGTCCGCCGAACGGGCCGAGGACCACCGGCACGTCGATGCGGAGCAGATCCAGCAGCCGACGCGACACGTTGGACGCGATGTGGTTCAGTTGCCGACCCGCTCCCAGCCGCGCTGCGGCGTCCGGCTGCCCGGGTCGTGGTCGCCGCGCGAGCGGTACACGACGTAGGGCCGGAACAGGTACCCGATCGGGGCGCTGAACGCGTGCACCAGCCGTGTGAACGGCCAGATGAGGAAGACGCACAGGCCGGCGATGGCATGGACCTGGAACGACAGCGGCGCCTCGGCCATGAGCTGCGGCTCGGGATGCAGCAGGAAGATCGACCGGAACCACGGCGAGACGGTCTCCCGGTAGTTGTAGCCGTCGCCGATGACCCCGGAGCCCACCAGGGTCGTGAGCAGGCCCAGGACAATCGCCGCGCTGAGGAAGACGTACATCGTCTTGTCGTTGCGGGTCGTCGCGGCGAACACCGGGCCGCTCGTGC
>CAYMNG010000205.1:0-1919 GCA_964391765.1 uncultured Bifidobacteriaceae bacterium
CGCGTTGCAGGCCGAGGAGGCCACCGGCTACCTGGCCGGCGCGAAGGCGACCGCCGGCCCGCCGGGGCTGGCGGCGCTGGGCCTGGCCAAGGCGCTGTCCGGGCTGCCGGTCTCGACCGAGGGCATGACCGACGAGGGCGCCGTCCTCATCGAGGCGCGGCCGCTGGCGGCGGGTGGGGCGGTGATCCTCGAGCAGCCGTTCACGGTCGTCGGCGTGGAGGCGATCGAGGCGGTCCGCCGGATCGTGGTCGCGCTCATGCTCGGCCTGCTGATCGCCGTCCCCGTCGGCTACGCCGCAGCGATCCGGATGACCCGGCCGCTGCGGGCTGCGCGCGATGCCGCGAACCAGATGGCGGCTGGCTCGCGCGACGTCACGTTGCCGCTGGAAGGGCCGGTCGAGATCGCGGACATCTCCGACGCGATCAACCGGCTCAACGCCGCGCTCGTCGTCTCCGAAGGGCGGCAGCGCGACTTCCTGCTGTCGGTCTCGCACGAGCTGCGTACCCCGCTGACGGCGGTGAAGGGCTACGGGGAGGCGCTCGCCGACGGATTCGTCGATCCGGAGGACCTGGGCCGCACCGGGACGACGCTCGCGGCCGAGGCGGCCCGGCTGGAGCGCCTGGTCACCGACCTGCTGGACCTGGCCCGGCTGGGGGCGGTCGACTTCCCGATCGTGCCGACGCCGGTGGACCTGGCCGGACTCGTGGCGGACGCCGGGGCGGTGTGGCAGGACCGATGCGAGGCCGTCGACGTCCGGTTCGCGCTGGAGCTTCCCGACACACCGGTGGCCGCCCGCACCGATCCGATCCGGGTCCGGCAGATCATCGACAACCTGGCGGAGAACGCGCTGCGCGTGTCGCCGCCGTATTCGCAGATCGTCATCGCGCTGCGCGTCGACGGTCCGTGGGCCATCGTCGAGGTGCGCGACGGCGGTCCTGGCCTGACCGCCGACGACCTCGCCGAGGCCTTCGCACCCGGCGTGCTGTACGAGCGGTACCGCGGGGTCCGCCCGGTGGGCACCGGACTGGGCCTGGCGCTCGTCGGGCGGCTCGCGTCGGGCCTGGGGGGTCGTGCCGAGGCGGGGCAGGCCGACGGCGGCGGCGCACGGTTTACCGTCCGTCTTCCGGTGCCCGGACCGCCGCCCGGCGTAGGGTCGGCACATGGCAGTGCCTGACACGTCCGCAGCGCGGCCGGCGACGCGCGCCGACGCGCACGCCGAGTTCGTCACGGCGGCGGTAGTCGACGCACGGCCTCGCGCGCGCCGGCTGCTCGCCGGGGCCCTCACTCTCGCCGCCGGCAGCGCTCGCCTATGTCGCCGCGGTGGACCCGAACAGCCCTGGCCACTACCCGGTGTGCCCGCTGAAGCTGCTCACCGGGCTCGACTGCCCCGGTTGCGGGATGCTGCGGGCGACGCACGACCTGACGCACGGCAACATCGTCGGCGCCCTGGACCACAACGTCCTGATGGTGCTGCTCGTCCCGCTCGTCGCCGTGCTGTGGGTCCGCTGGGTCCGACGAGCCTGGACCGGGATCACGCCTGCGGTCACCCGGGCTCAGTTCCGCCGCCGCAACGCGGCCCTGCTGATCGGCCTCGTGCTCGTCCTGGTCTTCGGGGTCGTGCGAAACGTGGTGCCGTTCCTCGGATCCGGCCTCGGCTGATACCGCGGTCCGCCGCTGGTGCGGCGCTGGCTACCCTGTGCGGGTGAGTGTGCTCGACGACATCGTCGCCGACGTCCGGACCGACGTCGAGGCGCGGAAGGCCGCCGTCCCGCTCGAGGCGCTGAAAGCCAAGGCCGCCGGCGTCGACCCGGCCCGCGACGTCGTCGCGTGCCTGTCCGGCGACGCCGTCGCGGTCATGGCCGAGGTGAAGCGCGCCGCGCCGGGCCGGGGCGGGGTCGCGACGCGCGCGGGCCCGGCCG
>CAYMNG010000206.1:0-1544 GCA_964391765.1 uncultured Bifidobacteriaceae bacterium
ACACGTGGTCGTGCGCGCCGTCGAACGAGTCGAAGTAGGACACGTAGCGCAGGGCGCTGACCCAGTCGTCCAGTCCGAGCAGGTTGTAGGCCGTCGGGGACACGAAGTAGATCGGCGTCCGGTTCTCCCGGAAGAACCGGTAGATCTCCGACAGTCCGCGCAACTGCGGCCGACCCGACGCGTCGGTCGCAGGCCGGCGACCGGCGACCGGCGGACGGATCGCCACCACCCGACGGCCCGCCCACCGCCACGCGTCGTCGAGTCCCCGACGGACGTCTGAGAATGCGCGCACGCCCGAACTCTAGGTCCGCCCCCGTTCTGATGGGCAGGTTTCCGCTCAGGCGAGGAAGTCGGTGCGCACCGGCGGCTGCGTCGCGACGCGCTGCGCGGACAGGTCGGGCAACAGTGCCGTGGAGGTACGCGGGCGCTCGCCGACGAGCTCGGAGTACACCGACATCGGCCACGCGTCGTCAGGCCAGCGCCATGTCAGCAGTCCGGTGATCGGCTCGTACGCCGCGGTGTAGACGGTCCCCCACGTGCTCGTGTGCATCGGCCGGTAGAGCGGCGGACGCAGGAACGCCGCGAGCACCTCCCGGGTGTCCGCGTGCGGGAACGCCACGAGCGAGGCGAGGTACTCCTCCCGCTCGCGCGTATTGCTGTACTCGGCGTGCCGCGGCCACTCGATCTCCCCCTGGGAGTTCGCCGCGAAGCACTCCGTGGTGAACCGGGCCGGTCGATCCGGTGCGAGCAGTGCAATCCGCGCGTCGCCGGTCGCGTCGACGACCGCGACGTTGTATGACATCCGCGCCGGCAGCCGGGCGAGCAGGTCGCACGCGTGCGCCGTGGTCGTCGCCACCTGCAGGACGTAGCGGACGATCAGCCCGATGCCGAAGCCCTCCCCGACCGGGCGACGCCCGCCGAAGGAGATCGCCACGGCCAGGCCGCCGTCGTTCACCCCGTCCATGAGCCCCCACCCGCAGTCCGCCATCCCGAGCACGGACCGCCCCGACCAGTGGGTGCGCAGCGCGAGCGCGTCGCACAGCAGCGGCGGGTAGTCGTAGTTGCGGACGAGCAGCGGGGCCGGGTGGGTGATCGTCGCGATCGAGCACGCCGTCACGAGCGGTGGCGGGCACCAGTGGCTCAGGAACCTGGCTTGCAGGTCACCGCCACCGACGGCCTCGACCAGCGCGTCGTAGTCGGCGACGATCTCGGGCATGTGCCGCGTCAGCGCGGAGCGGCACTCGGCGTAGGACGCCAGTCCCTGCTCGCCGAGATGGAGGAACCAGCGACGGTAGGACGGCCACGCGTGCGCGAACTCCGCCGCGACGGCTCCCCCCGGTACGTACCCGGCGTCGACGCACCGGAACGGCAGCGTCACGTCGGTCAGGACGACCGGGTACGGCTCGGGGCTCACCGGGCCACCCTAAGATCACCCGCGTGCGCCCCGACGAGTACACGCGTTTCGACGCGACGGGGCTGGCGGAACTCGTCGCCGCGGGCGAGGTGTCCGTCGAGGACCTGCAGGCCTGCGCGCTGGCGGCCCA